>NZ_JBEOKT010000004.1:0-341907 GCF_040278685.1 Pontibacter populi | reverse complement strand
TATGTCTTATATAGGAGAAAAAAAGCGGCGGCCCCATTTTAAATGGAGCCGCCGCTTTTATGTGTAAACTATAGTTGGTTACATATTTTTTATTTTAGCTAAAAGGTCTTCGGTTCCGGTTACATCGTCGCCATTCTTTTTGCCGGCAGCAATTGCTTTGTTGGCTGCTTCCAGTGCTTTTTGTTTCTGGCCCAGTTTGTAAAGTAAAGCTGCCTGTGTGTCTAAGTTGGCATAGCCCGGCGCAATACTTACCGATTTACTTGCCCACTCTTCCGCTTTTTGCAGCATGGCTTTGTCGTCTATCGTTTCATAGTATTTCCAGGCAATGCTGTTCAGGCGGTTTGCATCGTTGCTGAAGTAGGTATCATATAGTTTGGTATTGGCTGCATGGTACTTCGGCAGGTCCTGTTTGCGTTCGTAGTAAACAGCATCTGCAATCAACATCGACCTTTCAGCGTCTTTCAGGTTTAGTTTAGTGAGATCTGTTTTCAGTTTCGCAAATTCTGCATCTTTTCCTTCGTACGCAGCTCGATTCAGGGCCATGCCATACACACTCAGTATCTTGTTATTTACAGAGTCTGCGGTATACTTTTTGGCAAAGGCATCACGGTTCTTAACCAGGTGCGTAAACGTCGGCGATTCTAATGTACTGATGTTGTTGTAGATAAGGTTCCAGTTGCCACGTTCCATCAGTTGCTCAGATTTTTGGGTAGCGAAATATGCTTCTGCCACTTTTCCGGCATCCAGGGCGGCTTCGTTAAGCACTTTCAGGTAGCCCATCATAAAGTCTGCAGATCGTTCACCACCGTCGAATCTCCTCTGGTAAGATGCAAAATTCTTAGCTGGATCTTTGGCTATACTTGCTACATCCAGAAACATTTCGGCTGGACGGGCGCCAACAGTGCGGTGCATTATACTTCCGTCTGCATTCAGAAACAGGAAGCTTGGATAAGCCTGTACTGCATATTTTTTGGCCATCTCAATACCTTCGCCTTTCTCCATGTCCAGTTTATAGTTCACGAAGTTGGTGTTAAAGTAATCGGCTACGGCATCGTTCACAAACACATTTTTATCCATCCATTTGCAAGGGCCGCACCAGGTAGTATAAGCATCAATAAACACCGGTTTTTTCTCAGCTTTTGCCTGCGCCAGTATCTCGGCCACAGTGCCTTTCCGGAAATTTATCTCTTTGGTTTGTGCCCAAACGGTGCTGCTTACCAGCAATGCCAGCAGCCATAGTATTGATCTTTTCATATGATAGGTTTTGGTTAACGGGATGATGCTACAAACGTAGTTTATTATTTAGAACAAACTATATAGCGTAAACGATAACTACAGTTAAAATTATACTTTTCTACGGATAAATTGCCACTTAAAGATTCTTTTTTATCTTAACAGAACAATTACCCGGACGAAGCTTTTACTTAACAGGACTAACAACCAACTATAAAACATAGCATCGCATGAAACAGAAGGAAGAATTTATGATGGAAGCCATTAAGCTTTCTATAGAAAAGATGGAAGCAGGTTTTGGTGGTCCGTTCGGGGCTGTAGTTGTGTGTGACGGTAAGATTATAGCGCGCGGTTACAACAATGTTTTAGCCACCAACGACCCTACTGCGCATGCAGAAGTAGATGCCATCCGGAAAGCATGCCAGGCTTTAGGCACTTACCAACTTGATAACTGCGAACTATACACCAGCTGCGAACCCTGCCCCATGTGTTTAGGCGCCATTTACTGGGCCAGACCCAAGAAAGTATATTATGGCAACACCAAAACAGATGCCGCCCGCATCGGTTTCGACGACCAGTTTATTTACGATGAAATAGAAAAGCCCCTTACTGCCCGTGCAATACCTATGGAGCAACTTTTAGCAGATGCCGCCAAAGAAGCGTTTGACCGCTGGGAAGCGAAGGTTGATAAGACAGGGTATTGATGATTGATTGCTGATTGCTGGTTGTTGTTAGAGCTTAGCTCTTTCGGACTGGGAAGTCCGCAGCAGCCTAAGTTCCGGACAAGAATGTCCTGAACAGCATCCATTAAGAGCAGGCCAGTTTAAAATCGTGTTAATTTCTAAAACCCTGGTTCTTATAATATCCTGCAAGTTCATTAATCCTGAAAATCCTGATTCGGATAAACAAAAAAGGCTGAGTAAATGCCCAGCCTTTCTCAATTCTACAGTTTAAAGTTCCGCTTAGCGACGGCCCATCATTTTGGCAAGGTTACCTAAACCACCTTTCGTGCCAGCCATCTTGTTCATCGACTTCATCATTTTGCGCATGTCGTTAAACTGCTTCATCAGGTTGTTTACCTGTGTAATGTCAGTTCCAGAACCTTTCGCGATACGGGCACGACGGCTACCGTTTATCAGATCCGGGTTCTCGCGCTCAGCAGGCGTCATCGATTTAATAATTGCTTCGATAGGCTTAAAGGCGTTGTCGTCAATCTCAACATCTTTCAGGGCTTTGCCAACTCCAGGTATCATACCCACCAGGTCTTTGATATCACCCATTTTCTTGATCTGCTCCAGTTGGGTCAGGAAGTCGTCGAAGTTGAACTGGTTCTTACGGATCTTTTTGTTGATACGCTTCGCTTCGTCCTCATCAAACGCCTGCTGGGCACGCTCCACTAAAGAGATAACGTCACCCATGCCAAGGATACGCTGCGCCATACGATCCGGGTAGAACAGGTCAAGCGCTTCCATTTTCTCACCAGTTGAGATGAATTTGATAGGCTTCTCAACTACAGCACGGATAGAAAGGGCCGCACCACCACGGGAGTCACCATCTAACTTGGTAAGAACTACGCCATCGAAATTGATGCGGTCGTTAAAGGTTTTGGCTGTGTTCACTGCATCCTGTCCCGTCATGGAATCCACCACAAACAAGGTCTCAGTTGGCTTAACAGCAGCTTTGATCTCGGCTATTTCTTTCATCATCGCCTCATCCACGGCCAAACGACCGGCGGTATCGATGATGACTACTTTCTTGTTAGTCTTTTTGGCGTGCTCAATTGCGTTCAAGGCAATCTGAACCGGGTTTTTGTTCTCCAGTTCGGTATAAGCTTCTACGCCAACCTGCTCGGCCAAAACCTGTAGCTGGTTAATAGCAGCGGGGCGATACACGTCGCAGGCAGCCACCAATACAGATTTGCCCTGCTTTTTAAGGTAGTTTGCCAGTTTACCGGTAAAAGTTGTTTTACCAGAACCCTGCAGACCAGCGATCAGGATAATAGCCGGGTTACCTGTAATGTTGATGTCCTGCTTCTCACCACCCATCAGCTCGGTCAGCTCTTCGTACACGATTTTCACCATCAACTGGCCCGGCGACACGGAGATAAGGACATCCCGGCCCATGGCTTCGTCTTTGATCTTATCGGTTACAGTTTTGGCAACTTTATAGTTAACGTCAGCATCAACAAGGGCGCGGCGCACCTCTTTTATAGTTGCTGCAACGTTGATTTCGGTAATGCTACCCTGGCCTTTAAGCGTTTTAAAAGCGCGGTCTAGTTTGTTACTTAAATTATCAAACATCTCTTTCTTCTGGATTTACCTACAAAAATAAACAATTTTTACTTGTCAGGGTCAGTGATTAAAATGATTTATGCGATTTCTGTGATTTTATAGTTAGCGTAAACTATAGTTCTCTAATTACACAACCTGAGCCCTGGCAAATCTCATTATTCTAACCAATCCTTTTAATCACTGGTTCAGACATTCCGTAAAGCCATAATTAGTATATATATTTCTTATATTTGAACGACAGCTAAGCAACCTATAGCTTTGGAAAAGACTGACACAACAAACTTACTATACATTTCTTATTACTGGCCTCCGTCGGGCGGGCCAGGCGTGCAACGTGGCTTAAAGTTCTGTAAATACCTGCCCCAATTTGGCGTAACTGCAGGCGTACTCACCGTCGACGAAAAACAGGCATCTTACGCTTTACTTGATACCACGTTTGAAAAGGAGATCCCGGAAGGCCTGGAAGTGTACCGTACTGCTACTTCCGAGCCATTCGAGTACTATAAAAAGCTCTCCGGCAAAAAAGAAATACCTTACAGCGGCTTTGCCAACCAGAAAACCAAAGACACTTTTCTAGATAAGGTGTTCAAGTTTGTGCGCGGCAACCTGTTTATACCGGATGCCCGTGTTGGCTGGAACAAGCATGCCCTTAAAAAAGCCGAAGAACTTATAGTTGCCGGTAAATACAAAGCAATCCTTACCACCAGTCCGCCGCATTCTACGCAGCTTATCGGGCTTAAGTTAAAGCAAAAATATAAACTGCCCTGGGTTGCAGACCTCCGTGACCCCTGGACCAACATCCATTACTACGACCAGCTGCTGCACACACCTATTGCCAAGCGTTTAGATGAAAAGTACGAGCGTCAGGTGCTGGAGCAGGCCGATGCCATTATAGTTACCAGCGAAGACACAAAACGTCTGTTCCTGAACAAACCGGCTAATATTCACGCCGATAAGATTCATGTTATTCCGAATGGCTACGACGAAGACGATTTTGTTTACCCGAGTAATCCGCCACAGGATGAATTTCTGATAACCTATACCGGTACTATAACAGAGCAGTATAATATTGATGTCTTCCTGAAGGTGATAGCCAACCTGCTTTCTACGCACAGCGAAATAAACTATAAGCTTCGGTTTGTAGGCAAGGTATCGGAAGGTGTGAAACAACGGATCGCCAAAGCCGGCCTGGAAGGTATAACGGAATACATTTCATACGTCCCTCACCAGGAAGCCATTAAACACATGATGGAAAGTACGATGCTGTTGCTTTCCATTGCGGAAGTAGACAGCGTGTACGCCAACGTGCCGGGCAAATTGTTCGAGTACTTGGCTTCCAACAAACCAATCGTAGCGCTTGGCCCCGTACATTCCGCCATGGACCAGATCATAGACGAATGTGGCGCTGGCCGCCTGTTCCATTATACTGCCTACGACCTGATGCTGGACCACATGACACAAATGAGTAAAGCCTGGAAGATCAATCCGAATCTGGACCTGCCTTACATTAATCACTCCCAGTTCTCGAGAAGAGCGTTAACAAAGGAGTTGGCAAAGGTGGTGAAGGGGTTGATTAAGGTTTAATGGATTTTAAAGACCTGGCAGTGTTCCCGAAAGCATTCGGGACTGGTCTCCGCTCCTGCTAGTGGCTGGATTTATAGTTTATAGTTCTATAGTTGTTGATTAACACCCCTATTGAGCTATGCTCGCAAGTTTCGAACTCCCGTTCTCACTTGTCCTCAAGGGGATAGTTCTTACTATCCCATAGGTTACTTAATAGTTCTATAGTTAAATTCCATCCATGGACAGGTCGCGACCTGTCCCTACGGAATTATGACCATGATAAATGTCGAAGCTTACCGTTTCAAACTATAGTTCAGCAGTTACTATGAGAAGTATCACAGTCTTTGGGTTGAGCGCCTTTGATTTGTTGCGGTGCCGCAGGCAACCCGAGGTTACGAGGGTAGCTTCAAATCAGCAGCGCGATGCCCGAAGACGAGGCCTCCCGACCGTGAGGGTGCCAAGTTGAAAATGAAACTATAGGTTTGTAAAGCTCCCAGGATTGGAAGTGACTATGGAAGGATAGCTTGGTTAAAGAAGGATTATCTTCAACTATAGAATTCAGATTTCTCATTAGGTTCGAAATGACAAAAGAGAAATTTAAGGACAAAAAGGCTTTCTCGTCTATCACTCGATATGAGGAACCAGCAACTATAGCAACTGCAATACATTCTCCGGCGGACGACCAATAACCGCTTTATCACCTTTTACAACAATTGGTCTTTCAATCAGCACAGGATTCTCAACCATAGCTTGTATCCATTCTTCATTACTCAACTGCTTCCCAGCATACTGCTCTTTATATATGGCTTCGCCTTTGCGTACTAACTCCTCCGGTTTCATACCCAGTTTCTGAAGCACATCTTTCAGTTCAGCAGCATTTGGGGTTTGTTTCAGATATTCAACTATCTCTACCTCCTGGTTATTCTCTTTCAACAGATCAAGCGTGCAGCGGCTTTTGCTACAGCGGTTGTTATGGTAAATTTTGATCATGGCAACTATAGGTTATTTCTGTAAAAGTATAAATTTCCCTTATCTTACGTAAAGTTTACCGCACGAAACGTCAGACACAAATCAGGTACAACCCTCAAGATAAAAACACTATGCACGCAGGCACCGACATTGTCGTTAATTCCTGGATAGAGCTGCAGGCCGCCCTCTTCGACCACAGCTGGGACCCGCAACTGGGCCGTTTCCGGTCGAGTTACGTTTACCGTGGCAACTGGAACAAATCATATGACCTGAGCACCAGCATTACCCGCATTGGCCCTCAGTTTGAAAGGCTGGAGCCCCATATTCTGCGCAATTTCAGAAAGTATGCGCACGGCACCGCTCCCCAGGATGATACCATCTGGAACTGGCTGGCCATGGCACAGCATCACGGTCTCCCAACCCGCCTCCTCGACTGGAGCTACTCGCCTTATGTTGCCCTGCACTTTGTAACTGACCTTCTGGATAAGTATGAAGAAGACGGCGCTGTATGGTGTGTAGACTATGTAAAATCGAAACAATACCTGCCCCCTGCCTTGCTGGCTGCTGTAAACGAAGAAGGCGCCAGCGTATTTACACCCGAAATTCTGGCACCGGTAAGCCCTACACTAAAAAAACTGCAGAGCTTTCAAGACGAAGAGTTTGTGTTGTTCCTGGAGCCACCGTCATTGGATGCCCGCATTGTACAGCAATATGCCCTTTTCTCGATGATGTCGGATGTAAAATCGGAGCTGAGTTTGTGGTTGCAACAGCACCCGGAGTTGTATTTCAGAGTGATCATTCCGGCAGAACTGAAGTGGGAGATACGCGACAAACTGGACCAGGCTAACATCACGGAGCGCGTACTTTTCCCGGGGCTGGCCGGCCTGAGCCAGTGGCTGAAGCGGCATTATACTCATTCGAAATAAGAAAACTAAATTTTAACTAAATTGAGGTAAGCAGTTGTGCGGGGGTAACTATAAAATTGCTAACTTATGCAGTAATTACACCCTTACATTCCTGTTTATGTTTACCCGCGTACGCTTTACTTCTAAACTCCCAAAGAACCGTTTAGCATTTTTACTTTGTACTACTACTTTGTTTGCCAGCAGTTGCATGCAGGAGCGCGAAGCACAACAAGCCGCCGCCCCACTGCAACAGGAAACTATAGTTGCCCCTGATACACTGGCTAAAACAAAAGTAAAAACAGATACTACAACTGTAGTAACACAAACGACTCCAGATACCTCCTGGATTTACCCTGGACCGAAGCCATTGCCGGGCGCGATACTTCCTGAAAAGCGGATTCTGGCATTTTATGGTAACCCACTCTCGAAACGTATGGGTATTTTAGGCGAACTGCCACCGGAGCAGATGCTGCAGAAACTGGACGAAGAAGTAGCCAACTGGAGCAAAGCCGACCCAACCACACCCGTACAACCTGCACTGCATGTTATAGTTGTTACTGCTCAGGGCCACCCAAGCGCCGGTGGAAAGTACAGGTTGCGCATGCGCCACAAGATGATCGATGATGTGCTGGAGATTGCCAAAAAGCGCGATGCGATCGTTTTCCTGGATGTGCAGGTAGGCCATAGTACCTTGCAGGCTGAGTTGCCGGAACTTGAGAAATACCTTAGCCTGCCAAATGTACACTTAGGTATTGATGCCGAGTTTGCGATGAAAGACGGAACAATACCGGGCCGTAAAATAGGCTCTTTTAACGCAGACGATATAAATTATGCAACCAGCTACCTGGCTGACCTGGTCACTAAAAACCAGATTCCGCCGAAGATGCTGATCGTGCACCGCTTTACTCAAGGCATGATCAAAAACACAGAAAACATTAAACTGGACCCACGCTACCAGGTTGTAATGCATATGGATGGCTGGGGCGGACCTGCCCTCAAAAAAGATACGTACCGGCGCTATATTAAAAACGAACCGGTGCAGTTTACAGGTTTTAAGCTATTCTATAAAAACGACACTAAAAACGGTCATCGCCTGATGACACCGGAAGAAGTACTGGCACTTACACCAACACCGATGTATATCCAGTATCAGTAAGCGTTTCTATAGTTCATATTATTTCAAAAGCCGGACTTAGCCTGTAACCATAGGTTTGGTCCGGCTTTTCTCTAGTTATAGTGTACTCGTTTTTATACACTCCCAATTTTTCGTTAAATATAGTATAATCTTATATTTAGTTGTTTATGCATCATTTTCTCCTGCTTTAGTATAATTCCCTGCTTTTAGCTAAAAAGCTTTTATTTATAAAAAATATTCCCGAACTTAAAAACAGAAAGGCCGCCTCCCGTATTTTCTATATAAAATAAATTATACATAAAAGGAGTAATAAGGCCCGGATTTTGCGTTAGGATAATAAAGGAATAAGATAAAGGTACAGTACTGTACTTTTTATACAACAACTTTTAGCGAGAGGGGAAATATGGCGCAGTTCTTACAACCTAAATTGGCAATGGGTTTTGCCGTTCGGTTTATCCAGATCATTATTGTGTTTCCGATGGCGGTGCTACTTAGCTTTTACATACCGCCTTACAAGAGCATGGACTATGAGTTACACTTCCTGCTGTGGCTTATGATTTCGGCGGCTGTCTCGGTTATAGTTACCCGTATCAGTCCCAAGCTTATCGTGTTCACGTTCTTCTCTATTATGGGCGTGTTCTTTTACAACAGCACCTTCCCTAACTATACCTTCGGCGACATTTACTCTGATTACAATGCTGCCCTGGTAAACATGACCAGCAACCCGCATAAGGTGTCGTACTTTAAGCCGGTGAAGGGTACATATTTCCAGGAAGAGCGTGTAAAAAATGCCATGCAGGCAACACACCCAAAGCTGCGCAACTTTGCCGTAGAGAACTCTACCCGCTATTTCCACGACGAATATTACCGCAAGTATGGCAAGCTGACCCGTTATTTTTCGCTATTCAAACATATTCGCCTGAACTGGAAATATGTGAACGACCCGGTAAATATGGATTATTATTCGCCTCCCATTGAAAGCATGGAACTGCTGGCCGGCGACTGCGATGATTATGCTATCCTGATGGCCTCATCGGTAATGGCTATAGGAGGCGAAGCTCGCGTGGTGATCTCTGAGAGCCATATGTACACCGAAGTAAAAGTTGGCAAATCAAAAGATATAGATGCGGTAAGCCATGTGGTAAGAACCTTGTTTCCGGATGAGGTAAACAGCGGTAAAATCCACTTCCACGAGACTAATGATGAGCTTTGGATCAACTTCGATTATACTGCGCGTCACCCGGGTGGTTACTTCCTGGAGCCTGAACTATACAGTGTGATCGCTTTTAACAAATAAGCTGATACCAGAAGTATACTAAATCAGTTATATACACGTACAAGTGCAACAGCCACCCTTGCCGGTGGCTGTTTTATTTTTTAATTTAGCCTGATAACATAAACTGATTCTACCTATGCCCAAAATTCTGATTATAGATGATGAGCGGGCCATCCGTAGTACCCTGAAAGAAATTCTGGAGTTTGAGAATTACGTCGTTGACGAAGCCGAAGACGGTGAAAAGGGACTACAGCTCCTGAGCAAAAGCAAATACGATGTAGCGCTCTGCGATATTAAGATGCCCGGTATGGACGGGCTGGAAGTGCTGGAAAAAGCCATGGAGATATCGCCTGACACGCCGTTCATCATGATATCGGCACACGGAACGATAGACACTGCCGTGGAAGCTACAAAAAAAGGCGCCTACGATTTTCTGCAGAAACCACCGGATCTGAACCGCCTGCTGGTAACTGTCCGCAATGCCCTGGATAAAGCCACCCTGGTAACCGAAACCAAGATCCTGAAGAAGAAGATATCCAAGACCTATGAAATGGTGGGTACTTCGGGAGCATTGGGACGTGTTAAACAGGCCATAGAAAAAGTGGCCCCTACCGATGCCCGCGTACTCATTACCGGTCCTAACGGGTCTGGTAAAGAACTGGTAGCGCGCTCTATCCACGAACACAGCAACCGCAGCCATGGACCATTGATAGAAGTTAACTGCGCCGCTATACCAAGCGAGCTGATAGAGAGTGAATTGTTCGGCCACGAAAAAGGCTCATTTACATCAGCGGTGAAGCAGCGCATCGGTAAGTTTGAGCAGGCCAATGGCGGTACCTTGTTTCTGGATGAGGTAGGTGATATGAGCCTTTCGGCGCAGGCCAAAGTGTTGCGAGCACTGCAGGAGCATAAAATTACCCGCGTTGGCGGCGATAAAGATATTCAGGTGGATGTTCGCGTAATTGCGGCAACCAACAAAAACCTTCTGGAAGAAATCGAATCCAAAAATTTCCGCGAAGACTTGTACCACCGCCTGGGTGTTATACTCATACATGTGCCGCCACTTAACGAGCGCCGCGAAGACATTCCGGACCTGGTAGCCAAGTTTTTAAATGATATTGCCAACGACTACGGTAACAAACCTAAAACCATAGCTGCCGATGCGATGCAGTATTTGCAGGGACTGGACTGGCGAGGTAATGTGCGCGAACTGCGAAATGTGGTAGAGCGACTGGTAATTATGAGCGGGAATGAAATTACGCTGGAAGATGCCAAAGCATATGCACGACCTGTTGTAGCATAACTATAGCTCCAACTATAAACCGCCGGCCCGGAGTATTTAAACTTCAGACCGGCGGTTTTTCTTTAGGCAGCCTGCTTTTTTAATAAGCAGCAGTTCTTATACTTTTCACCGCTGCCGCATGGGCAGGATTCGTTTCGGCCAACCCGCTTGCCATACGGATTTAACAGCTCCCTGAAATTAAGTTTAAACCTTCGTTTAGGATTTTGCTTGAATATCTTAGTAAGCAGCGCGTATAGTTTAGGATGCTTTTCGGCCAGTTTATCGGGTTTTTCAAAAAAGTATTCGGTAACTACGGCAAAAAACTCGGCTTCGCTTGTAGCGCCATAGTCATCTATATCCGACTCCCCTTTTTTTATGCTTTTGATCTTGCGGTACATTAGCTCGCGCCATGGCTCTACCCATTCGTCAGGCAGGTATGTTTCAGGAACACCATCGATCTCTCCGTCTGTCTGGTCGAGCATGTGGGCAAATTCATGTATGCCTACATTTTTCCGGTCGGCCATATCGTTGAAGCCCCGTTCCAACGCCGGCTTAGATAACGTAACATAATGGTCGTTCTGAAAAGGGTTTACGCGACCCAACACTTCAGATACAGCCTCGCTATCCTGGTCTTTGTACTTGTGTATGCTCCCCGGAAACACAAACACCTCACCCAGGTTAGGATATTCCCAGTCCTTAAATCCGAAGATCGGGATAATGGCACTTGATGCAACCAGTACTTTTGTAAGGTCATCTACCTTTAAATCGATACCCGTTATGCGCTTTTCAGACAGAAACAATTGCACCATTTTCTCGAAACGCTGCTTGTCTTCGTCTGTCTTTAAAGTGTGGTAAAAACCAACCCGGTCGTTCAGTATCTTCCGCCATTCAGCAGGGAAATCAGTTTTCAAAACCTTTTTCCTGTTCCGCTCTTTACGCGTTGCCCAACTATAGAAAAGAAGGCAAACAGCAAGAACTATAACTATAAAAAAAACATATCCCATGGCAGGCTATAACGCAGTTGCTTTAAGAAGGATGTTACGCGATGAGTAAATTACAGCCACGGATATCAGAATTATCAAAGCGCCCGAGTACTTCAAAAGTGCCATTGTCATGCATTCTGCCAATATCCTTTGTCTCAATAAAAGCACAGGAATCTATGTTAGCCAAATCGATTACGTTAATACCGCCGCTTCTGTGATGGGCACCAATATCAAACGGATCGTTAAGGTCGCGGAGTAAGATCTGCATGGTTTGGCCAGGTTTAAAAATGCCCTCGCCCATGGAATAGCCCTGCGAGAGCAGTTCGGTCATGCCGTATTCAGAGTGTATTGTTTCAACTCCAAAACCTTGTTTCAGGTAACTATGGAGTTCTTCACGCACCATTTCCCGGTGACGGCCTTTCATTCCACCGGTTTCCATTATAGTTACGCCGTTAAAACTATAGTTGCTTTTTAGTTCTTCGGCCCAGTCCAGCAACGCGTAGCTTACCCCAATCAGTAATACTTTTTTTCCTCGTGCCCGGGCTGTTTCTATAGTTTGCAGCAATTCCTGGTGATTATGTAAATAAAATCCTTCTTCTGTTTGCCCGGTCTGTTTTATAAAATAATCAACCATGGCCACCAAACTGGAGCCGCCCTGCTCTAAATAAGACGGTAAAAGTGCCAGCACTACATACTGCTCCAGTGGTCCGTAAAATTGCTCGAAAATGTGCTTTGTAACCTGGTTATACCAGTGCAGGTCGGCTACATAATGTTTGCTACGGGTTTGCTGGGTAGTGCCGCTACTATAAAAAGTGACTTCGGGCTCAAAAGTACCGGTTGCAACCTTTTGCAGTTTAAAGAACTCTATAGGTAAGAAAGGGATCTGTTTTAAGGTATTTACCTGATCCGGTTTAATGTGCAGGTTTTGCAGGTACGTTTTGTAAAGTGGGTTATTTTCGGCCTGGTACCTGAAAAGCGACAGTGCCAATTGGGTAAAATCGGAAGGTTGCCCGAGTAACTGCTGTTTGAACTGTGCCTTAAAATCCATCAAATAAACTTATAACAAATCCTATATCTAATCGTTTGATTTAGTAAATTTAGCTTCATTTTTCTGATTTCCCTGTATGAACTATACGCTAAAATATGGCCTTGCCTGCCTGGTGCTGGTGCTTGCCCTTGCATCGTGCCGCAAAGAACCCAACTACCCCGACGAACCAGAGATCTCTTTTAAGCGAATAGAACAGGTGAGTCATGATGATGAAGGCCTGCAGATAGACAGTATTTTTTTGGTGATAAACTTCAAGGACGGCGATGGCAACCTGGGGCTTTCAACAGACAGGCAATCGTCGGATTACTTCCCTCCTTTTAACGTGGGCTCCACTTACGAGAACAATTTTAAGGTGAAGCTTTTACAACGCGTGGAGGACCCTAACAATCCGGGCCAGTTTATTTTCAGAGAATACCAGTTTCCGGTTGAAGGCTTTGACCTGAGCGGGCGTTTCCCGAGGATCAGCACCGATGATCGTGAAGAGCCGCTGGAAGGTGAGATACGGTTTGGGATGGAGTTTACGGAAGAGTTTTTCAGGCCCGGCGAAGTCATCAAGTTTGAAGTGTTTATTTACGACCGCGAGACACCTGTACCGAACAAAAGCAATGTAATTGTATCAGACCCTGTCACATTGTTTACCGAATAAGTAACCCAACTATAGTAACTATAAAAAAGGCCCTGCAACTATAGCTGCAGGGCCTTTCTGTTTTTTATATGATCTTCACTTAATAGATCGTAGGATATGTTTCAGGATCAGCTTCGTGCATAATGTCGTATACCGCTTCAAAAACATCTTCAGTGTTAGGCTTAGAGAAGTAATCGCCATCAGAACCATACGGCGGACGGTGCGCCTGCGCTGCCAGGCATTGCGGCTTCGAATCCAGCCATCTCCAGGCTCCCTGTTCGTCTACAACCTGCTGCATCATAAAGGCACTTGCGCCACCTGGCACGTCTTCGTCGGTAAACAATACACGGTTCGTTTTCTTGATGGAGTCAGTGATCACATGCTCAATATCGAAAGGTAACAGTGTCTGCACGTCTACTACTTCCGCTGAGATGCCAAATTCCTCCAGCTGGCGGGCAGCTTCCATAACAATGCGGCACATAGAGCCATAGGTAACTATAGTTACATCCGAACCTTCTTTCAGAATTTCCGGCTTACCAAGCGGCACTGTAAACTCTGCAATGTTATTCGGGATACGCTCTTTTAACCTGTAACCGTTTAAGCACTCAATTACCAGTGCCGGCTCATCAGATTTCAGCAAGGTATTATAGAAACCTGCTGCCTGTGTCATGTCGCGCGGTACTAAAACGTGCATACCACGAATGCTGTTCAGGATCATACCAATCGGGGAACCTGAGTGCCAGATACCCTCCAAGCGGTGACCGCGGGTACGAACTATAAGCGGCGCTTTCTGGCCACCTTTTGTACGGTACTGTAAACAAGCCACGTCATCAGACAAGATCTGGATCGCATATAACAGGTAATCCAGGTACTGAATTTCAGTGATCGGGCGAAGACCGCGTAATGCAGCGCCTATCCCCTGGCCAATGATGGTACACTCACGGATACCGGTATCTGTAACGCGCAGTTCGCCATATTTTTCCTGTAGACCGGCAAATGCCTGGTTCACGTCACCTATTTTACCAACGTCTTCGCCTATGGCAAATACGCGCGGGTCGCGGGCAAGCATGGCATCAAAGCAAGCCTGTAATACTTCGCGGCCATCTACAACCGGGGAGTTATCATCAAACTCAGCTTTTACTTCTTCAACAAGCAGTGCCGACTCTTCAGACTGGCTATACAGATATGAATTGAAACGATCTGCATTCTCTCCTATAGTTTGCTCCAGCCAACCCACCAGTTCACGTTTGGCAGCGTTGTTTTCGTCGCGGACATAACGCAAGGCCTTACGCACCGCTCTAACTGCATCGCTGCGGATAGGTACAGTTACTTTGCGAAGCTCTTCGGTTATAGTTGCAATTTCGGTAATATGCTCACTCGCGGCTGCCAGGTCATCCAGTAACTGAAGTGCTTCAGCATGATCTTCTTTTATACCTGCATCAAAAGCGCTCCATGCATTGGTACGGGCTACACGAACAGCGTCTTTTGCCTCGTTTTCTATCTGGTCGAGCTGATCTGTGGTGGATATACCGTTATCCAGTATCCACTCACGCATCTTTTTAAGGCAGTCATAGTCAGCTTCCCAATCCAGTCTTTCTTTAGACTTGTAGCGCTCATGAGAGCCGGATGTTGAGTGACCTTGCGGCTGCGTTACTTCTTCTACGTGCACCAGAACCGGCACATGCTGCTCACGGCAAACGCGTACGGCTGTTTCGTAGGTTTCGCAGAGAGCGGCATAATCCCAACCCTTCACTTTAAATATCTCGTAGCCCTGCTCCCCTTCTGCGTTGCGCTGGAAACCGGCTAAAATTTCAGATATACTGCCTTTGGTGGTCTGGTACTCAGCTGGCACCGAAATACCGTAGCCGTCATCCCAAACAGAAACCAGCATTGGCACCTGCAGCACACCACCGGCATTTATAGCTTCAAAGAACATGCCTTCAGATGTAGAAGCATTACCTATAGTTCCGAATGCTACCTCATTACCATTGACCGAAAACTGCTGTAAATGCTGTAACTCAGGGTTCTGGCGGTATAGTTTAGATGCATAAGCTAAGCCAACAAGACGTGGCATCTGCGAAGCAGTTGGCGAAATATCGGAACTGGAGTTCTTCTGTTCCATGATATTTTTCCAGTTACCTTCATCATCAAGCGAACGTGTTCCGAAGTGACCGTTCATGGCGCGACCGGCTGTTGATGGCTCGGCTTCTACATCGGTATGGGCGTATAGTTGGGCAAAGTATTGTTGTAGTGTAAGCTCGCCAATGGCAAACATAAAGGTCTGGTCGCGGTAATAGCCCGAACGGAAATCGCCGTTCTGGAAGAATTTGGCCATAGCCAGCTGCGCTACTTCCTTACCATCTCCGAAAATACCGAACTTGGCTTTGCCCATAAACACTTCCTTGCGACCTGCAAGGCTGGCATGGCGGCTTTCCCAGGCTATGCGGTAATCCTGAAGTATTTCTTCAGCAGTTAATTTTTGAGTTATAGATACTTCAGCAGTTTGCATGTTATATCAGGTATATACTTGAGGTATAATTTCATTCAAAAGTACAGAACATTAGCCTAAACTTCAAATTAAGCCCATCCTTCACTAAATTTGGTACGGTAGTGGAACCCGTTTTATAAAAGATTCCTTATCTTTGTTTTACTCCTGAAAATAAAGAGCCATTTTTTACGTTATTTTGCTTCTCAATTTTTTGAAATGAGAAAAAACATATACATTATTGCGTTACTAATTTTATTACTGGTTAGTTTTGGTGCAAGTGCACAAGGCGAACTTACTTTCGAAAAGGAAACGCATGACTTTGGCAAAATAGCAGAAGGCACGCAGGCTACTTACGAGTTTAAGGTAAAGAACGTGGGAGATCAGCCGGTGGTTATTGCTAATGTGCAGCCATCGTGTGGGTGCACCACCCCAGACTGGACTAAAACGCCAATATTGCCAGGGAAAACAGGAGTTATAAAAGCAGTTTATAACAGTACAGGCCGCCCGGGACCGTTCCATAAGTCTATTTCGGTTACGTCAAATGCTAAAACGCCTAACACTACCATTTACATAAAAGGTGACGTTGGCCCAAAAGATTTGAAAAACAGTTATACACAGGAACAAAAACTGATGTCGCCGCGTTTGGCAGTTGGAAGCACAATTTATAGCTTTGGAAAACTTGAAAAAGGACAAAAAGCTGTAGCTAAATTCATCATTAAAAATACAGGTCGGCAGGACCTGGTAGTGCAAGGGGTACAAAGCAAATGCAATTGCGTGAGCTATAGAGTATCTAAGCCGTCAATAAAAGCAGGAGAACAAGCAGTTTTGGAACTTAGATACATTCCGGTGATGTTAAAGGAGCAAAACGAGCAGGTAACTGTACTTTCAAACGATATAGTAATGCCAAACCTCAGGCTAACATTAAAAGCAAATGTAGTGGAGAGCGAGGCTAACAGAAATATGTTAAGGGAAGGCGAATAGCCCAACCTTTCAGATAGTTTTTTTCATAGTTTTATTTTGTACTAACGGCAGTGATTTTATCGCTGCCTTTTTTCATTTTATACCTTCCCGTTTCTTCCATTTCTTATAGTTTCCGGTACAATTTACTGGCATTATCAGTCTAATTAAAGCTTGTTAGATTTGTTGTTTTAATTACCTGAAGTTGTGGTATATTTGCGCAGCTTTAAATAAAAGATACAACGTCATGATAATTGGTGTTCCAAAGGAAATCAAGAATAACGAGAACCGTGTAGGTGTAACTCCTGCCGGTGTTAACGCACTAGTAGGTAACGGCCACACCGTGTACGTACAGGCTACTGCTGGCGAAGGCAGCGGTTTTGCTGATGAAGATTATGTAAAAGCGGGCGCTACTATTCTTCCAACTATACAGGAAGTTTATGGCATCGCTGAAATGATCATTAAAGTAAAAGAGCCTATCGAATCGGAATACAGCCTGATCAAGAAAGACCAGTTGCTGTTCACTTATTTCCACTTTGCTTCTTACGAGCCATTAACGCACGCCATGATAGAGCGTGGCGCAGTTTGCCTTGCTTACGAAACTGTAGAAAGAGCAGACAGAAGCCTTCCGCTTCTGGTGCCTATGTCAGAAGTTGCTGGTCGTATGGCCATTCAGGAAGGTGCTAAATACCTGGAGAAACCATTGAAAGGCCGTGGCATACTATTGGGTGGCGTACCAGGTGTTCGTCCTGCTAAGGTTATGATCCTGGGTGGTGGTATAGTTGGTACCAACGCTGCTAAAATGGCTGCCGGTATGGGTGCTGATGTAACGATAATGGATACAAACCTAGCCCGCCTGCGCTACCTGGATGATATTATGCCTGCAAACGTGAACACGTTCATGTCGAATGAGTACAACATCCGCGAGCTGTTACCTACCCACGACCTGATCATTGGTGCGGTATTGATACCAGGTGCTAAAGCGCCACACCTGATCACGAGAGAGATGCTGAAGGAAATGCGTCCGGGTACTGTGCTTGTTGACGTAGCAGTAGACCAGGGCGGTTGTATTGAAACCTGTAAGCCAACTACGCACGAGAACCCAACTTTTATTATCGACGATATCGTGCATTACTGCGTGGCTAACATGCCGGGTGCTGTACCTTATACTTCAACGCTTGCACTTACAAACGCTACCCTTCCTTACGCGCTGCAAATAGCAAACAAAGGCTGGAAACAAGCATGTGCCGACAACGAAGAACTGAAAAAAGGTCTGAACGTGGTGAACGGTAAAGTAGTGTACAAAGGTGTTGCTGAAGCCTTTAACTTAGAATACACGCCAGTAGAGTCAGTTTTATAGTCTGACTGGAAATAGATTAAAAACGCCTCCTGTAGTTTCTGCAGGAGGCGTTTTTATTTATGGTTACTTAGGCTTTTACCTTAGGAACAGGGGCAGAATTTAACCCACCCCTGCCTCTCCCGAGAGGGGAATTTTGCCTTTGCTATAGTTACAGCTGTAGTTTTATAGTTACAGACCATGAGCAGGCACAAGGAAATAGACCCACGAAAAATGTCGAAGCTTACCGGTTCTAACTATAATTTAGCGGTTACTATGAGAAACATCTCAGTCTTTGGGTTGAGCGCCTTGTGAATATCTGGTGGCGAAGCCATTGCGAAGAATGAGCAAAAGAGATTCGCACAGCGCGATGCCCGAAGACGGGGCCTCCCGGCCGAGAGGGCACCAAAGCTGGATTGAAACGACAGGTAAATAAAGCTCCCAGGATTGAAAGGGGTTTGAAAATATAGCTTGGTGCGGAAGTAGGGTTTACAACTATAGGACACAGATTTCTCCTTTCGTCGAAATGACAATAACGAACTATAGAAATATAAGATCCTTCACAGCTACGCTGGCTCTCTTCGGCTCGCGCCTCAAGAATGCTCAGGATGACAAATGAGAAACTATAGTTGACTATACACAGGTATCTCCAGCAGCGGCTGAAACTGACGAGTATCAAAATCAACCTGCCAGCAATAATGCGCTAAGCCATTGGTAATAACTACAAATTTTGCTTTTAAAGTCTGGTTATAAACAGATACCTGCTTTACTACATCCTGCGTAATCGGCACATACGAAGCTTTACACTCAACCAACAAAAAAGGATTACCGCTGTTATCGTACACACACAGATCGGTGCGTTTTTGAAGCTTGTTATAGTTAGTGCCGCGTTCTATACTAATAAGGCTTTTGGGGTACAGCAGGTCGTTTATCAGGTAATGTAGAAAATGCTGCCTGACCCATTCTTCGGGGGTTAAAACGATATTCTTTCGGCGCAGTATATCAAAAATGAGATAATTCGCACCGGATTTTGTAATTTTGTGTTCGAATGGTGGCAGATTAAGAGCATCCATGCTGCAATTTAGCCATTTTCTGACGCTCCGCCCTAGTAGTACCTACTACCAAGGCGGATTTTTTATATCTATTTGAGTATATTTAATTTATGAAGACTAAAGAAGAGATCGTAAGCGATTGGTTACCCCGGTACACGGGCGTGCCATTAGAAGAGTTTGGAGAATATATCCTGCTTACCAATTTTGTTAACTACGTGCGCATGTTTGCCGACCGCTTTGAAGTGGAAATGAACGGCCTGGACAAGCCCATGCAAACGGCAACTGCCAACAACATTACCATTATTAACTTTGGTATGGGTAGCGCGATGGCGGCAACTGTAATGGACCTGCTTTCTGCTATTAAGCCAAAGGCAGCTTTGTTTTTAGGTAAATGCGGTGGTTTGAAGCGCAAAACACAGATAGGCGACCTTATCCTTCCGATTGCGGCAATCCGTGGTGAGGGTACATCTGATGACTATCTGCCCCCTGAAATTCCGGCCCTGCCATCGTTCCGTTTACAACGTTCTGTATCGTCTATGATCAAAAAGCATGAGATGGATTACTGGACCGGTACTGTGTACACAACCAACCGCCGCGTTTGGGAGCACGACGAAGATTTTAAAGACTACCTGCGCCAGATCCGTGCAATGGGTATTGATATGGAAACGGCTACCATATTTGTAGTTGGCTTTATTAACGAGATCCCGCATGGTGCACTGTTACTGGTTTCAGATAACCCGATGATACCGGAAGGTGTGAAAACATCAGCCAGCGATAAACTGGTAACCACTTCGTATGTTGAAAAGCACCTGAGTATTGGTATTGATTCGCTGATCGAACTTCAAAATTCAGGTGAATCTGTTAAACACATGCGCTTCGAATAAAAAACATTCATGAAAAAAACGCTACGCACCTTTGCTGCGGCTCTACTGCTTGGCTCTACCCTGCTGAGCAGCTGCACCAGTACCCGCAGCCGGACAGCTACCGAAACTGCAGACCTTATAGTTTATAACGGCACGGTTTACACGGTAAACGACAATTTCGATAAAGCCGAAGCCTTTGCTGTTAAAGATGGTAAGATACTGGCTGTAGGCACCACAGAAGAGATACGCCAGAAGTATAACGCTACCGAAGAACTGGATGCGCATGGCAAAGCCATTTACCCTGGCTTTAACGATGCACATGCGCATTTCTACCGCTATGGTTTATCGCTGCAGTCTGCTGACCTGGTAGGTACGGAGTCGTTTAAGGAAGTGGTGCGAAAGGTAACGGAGCAACGCGAAAAGTACCCGGACACCGAATGGATAACGGGCCGTGGCTGGGACCAGAACGACTGGGCCGTAAAGGAATTCCCAGCTAAAGACACCCTGGATGCACTTTTCCCTAACACGCCGATCATCCTTACCCGTGTAGATGGCCATGCCGCAATCGTTAACCAGAAAGCGCTTGACCTAGCCGGTATCACTACAGCCACTAAAATGGTAGGCGGCTTGGTTGAGGAGGAAAAAGGTAAAATGACCGGCATCCTGATCGATAACGCCATTGACCTGGTAACAGCTAAAATTCCGGAAGCTACAGAAGAAGAGCAGCGCCAGGCGTTACAGGCAGCGCAGGAAAATTGCTTTGCTGTTGGTATAACTTCTCTGGCTGATGCCGGACTGGATAAAAGCACAGCCGACCTGATGGATGCTATGCATAAAAGCGGTGATCTGCAAATGCGTGTGTATGTGATGCTGAACCCAACTAAAGCAAACCTTGACCATTATCTGAAGAACGGGATCTATAAAACCGACAGGCTGAATGTGAGATCTTTCAAGATCTATGGCGATGGTGCGCTGGGTTCTCGCGGTGCTGCCTTGTTAAAGCCTTACGAAGATAAAGCTGGACACTATGGTTTCCTGTTGGCTACCGAAAAAGAGTTCAGAGACATTGCAGCAACCTTAGCTAAGTCTGATTTCCAGATGAACACGCATGCTATTGGCGACTCTACCAACCGACTGCTGCTTGATATCTATGGTGAGGTGTTAGGTGGTAAAAACGATAAACGCTGGAGAATAGAACACTCGCAGATCGTAAACCCTGATGACATGGCTAAGTATGGCAAGTATAATATTGTGCCTTCGGTGCAGCCTACACATGCTACTTCGGATATGTACTGGGCCGGCGACAGACTGGGCAAAGATCGTATTGCACATGCATACCCGTTCAAAGAGCTGCTGCAGCAAAACGGTTGGTTACCATTGGGCAGCGACTTCCCGGTGGAGCACATTAACCCGCTATATACGTTTCATGCGGCTGTAGCGCGCCAGGATGCGAAAAACTGGCCTGATGCTGGTTTCCAAATGGAAAATTCATTGACTCGTGAAGAAGCATTGCGTGGCATGACGATCTGGGCGGCAAAGGCAGCTTTTGAAGAGAATGAAAAAGGAACTATAGAAACCGGTAAATTTGCAGATTTCGTGATATTGGAAGATGACCTGATGACAGTTGCTACGGAGAAAATGCGAAACTTGCAAGTTCTATATACTTACCTGAACGGTAAGCAGGTTTACAAGAAGTAAGCATGCTCAAACTATAAATAAAAATGCCGCTGCACCTCCTTCAGCGGCATTTTTATTTAAAACCAATAGTTAACTAAAGTAAAAAACTAAGCTCTAGCTTGCGTCCCGCGAGGGTGAGTTATTTAGCTGACTTTGCCTCTTAAAACTATAGTTTGTAAATCAATTTAACTGAATTGCGTAACGGGACGCCATAAGACTACCCACAATCGTGGGTCGCGAGCGAGAGCCTTGTCTTTAGTTCAGATTCTGAAGCCTAAGAAACTATAGTTGCTTTCATTTCCTGTTGCGTAGCCATGGCACGTTTCCAGCGCACCATAGACAGGAAGATCAAACCAAGCACAAAGAAAATGATGAGCGCCAGAATACTGTTTCGCATAGATCCTGTAAGTTGGGCGACCAACCCATAAGCGAGTGTTCCCAAAACTATAGAAACTTTCTCGGTTACATCATAAAAGCTGAAGAACGAGGCATGATCTATAGTTGTGGCAGGAATGAGTTTGGAATAAGTAGATCTGGACAGTGACTGCACACCACCCATAACAGTACCAACTATAGCTGCCAGTACATAAAAATCCATCTCCCCTCTTATAAAATAAGCCCCGATACAAATGCCTATCCAGATCACAACGGCAACTATAAGCGCCCTGATGTTACCATACTTACCAGATAAAACCGCAAAGGCATAAGCTCCGGCAATAGCAACCAATTGTATAATCAGGATGGTCAATATAAGTGCGCTATCCTCCAGATGCAGTTCTTCAATACCAAAAATAGTAGCCACGTACATTACAGTTTGCACGCCCATATTATAAAAGAAAAAAGCCAGCAGAAAACGCTTCAGCATAGGCAGTTGCTTTACCTGTTGAAGCACTTTCTGAAGCTCTTTAAGGCCATTCAATATCCAGCTGCCTTGTGGTTTTCGATTATAAACGTTACCAGGCAGGTGATAAAACGAATATTGCGCAAAACTGAACCACCAGATACCTGTTGTTAAAAAGGCTATGCGAGGCGGCAGGCTCTTGTTATCAGCAGCAATGCCAAACCACTCCGGTTTCATAATCATAGCCAGGTTAAAGATCAGGAGCAGCACACTACCAACATACCCCATCGAAAAACCACGGGCACTCAGTTTATCAAACTGGTCTTCGGTCGCGATCTCGGGAAGATAGGCGTTATAAAAAACGATACTACCGCTGAAACCAATGGAGGCAAGCACAAATAGTATAACAGATAACGTAAAGGTATCGCGGGTAAAAAAGAACAAGCCGATACAGGACAGGGAACCAAGGTAACAGAACAACTGCATAAACAACTTTTTACGGCCGCTATAGTCTGCAATAGAAGTCAGGAAAGGGCTCAGCAGTGCAATGATCAGGAATGAACCCGACACGGCGTAAGAGAACAACACCGAGCTCTCGAGGTTAAAACCCAGGAAGTTAACTATAGTTGACTGTGTTTCGGGGTTGGTAGCGACAGCGCTATAGTATATCGGAAAAATAGTAGACGTAATAACCAGCGAGTAAACCGAATTAGCCCAGTCGTAGAAACACCAGGCATTGGTTATTTTAGGGTTGTTCTTTTGCATGTGTCAAGATATTAAAAATCTTATTCATGCCTGTTATACAATAAATATAATGTAGAGCTGTTACTATATTTTGTTTTCCAATTTCTGAAGTATTATCTCCCATAATTGCTCGTAGGGCACAATTTCTGTTTCGGCGTATGCGTAACCAGCAACAGGCGTCTGCTTTAATTTATTCAGGATATAACTGCCTTTTTGTTTACAGACTTTAGTGTTTTTATATTCTCTACCTGTTATCTGCAATAGTTTTAAGAACAGCTTGGTACGAGCGTCTCCTTCACTTGTTAAATATTTAGCAATGAATTTTCGTACCCTATCAATTTCCCGTTCTACTAATTCAGGCTGATCTTTTTCAATTACAACTATAAAATCCAGGATAAGACTCCATACATTAAAGCCCTTTTTATCGTTTGGTATGTGTTTTAGCTTTCGGTCACTGAAGCTTGGCAAAGAATAACCTGTTATATAATTTATAATGCTATAATATAGTATCCAGCGTTCCTGTGCAGCAGATTTTAACTCCGCAAAATATTTATTTGTAAATACCTCAGTTAAAATTTCTTCTGCCTTAATATAATCATTAGAATGAACTGCTAAATGAAAGTAATTCTCTAAATGCATAAACCAATTGTTCGTGCCATTCTCGAGTCTATACTTTAATTTTTCTGCCTCTTCTATTCCTTCCCGATATTGCTTTGCTCTTAGGTAAACATATACGAGCATAAACCTATTAAAATTCTCTGAAAAATAGAGCCGATGTATCTTACCTGAATTGTAGAGCGAAAATATGTTATTCAAATAACTGATAAATGAAACAAAGTCGCCTTCTACTTCATAATATATCATTTTGAGTTGATGGTATCTTTTAAACACGAGATTTGATTCTGAAGCATCCCAAAAGATTTGGAGTTCATTAACGTAACTCTGTAACTTCTGCTTAAACTTAAAACTAGCTTCTACTCCTAACTTAATATCAAAACGAATATCATAGTATCTCTTATCCGCTTCCTTTTCTATCTCGTGTAAGCTATAAAGTTTTTCAAGTCTTGAGGTACATTTATCAAATTCCTTTCTGGTGTATTTCTTTTCAGCTAATAAAATCCTTAACTGTTCTAGGCCATCAATTTCATACTTAGTTAGATTAGCATCCTGTGCAATTTTTAATACTTTTCTCAACTGCTGCTCTGCTAATAAAGCTTCATCTGACCATCTTAGAGCGTCTGCCAAGTATAGAATTTTACGGCATCTAATTTCAATACTCCCAAATTCATCCATAAGCTTTTCATTATCAGTATCCAAAAAAAGTAACTGATTATAAAGCTTCTTTTTTACCCTAGACTTAAGCATTCGGAAAGCATCTTGTTTAGCAGGTGCGTTATAAAGCATTGCAATCAGATCTGCTTCATTTATGTCTGCTTCAGATTGCGTAAGCTGGAATAAACGGGTTTCAAGGTTTGTTGTGTCTGTATAGTTTAGCAACGCTGATGCCGACCCTTTTCCTTTACGCTCCAGTACATCTATTAACTTTTTAAGTTCCTCCATAACAATAGCTTACTTTGACATTTCATCTAAAATCAGCTCCCATAAATGTTCGTAAGGAACAATTTCAATTTCTGCGTAAGCATCGCCAGGAGTTGGTGTTTCTAAGAGCTTTTGGTAATGCTTTGCCCCTTTAGTTCTACATGATGAGGCATCGTAATCTTCTGTTACTGTTAGCATCAACAACTTAAGGAATAACTTACTCCTAAGACTAAATGTATCATTTAGATGCGTTAAGATGTACTTCTTTAGACTTTCAATTCTGTATAACAATGCCTCTGTATCACCTTTTTTGAGGAAATACATGAATTGAAGAATTAGAATTGCAACATTGAAACCTTGCTTGTCCTTGTTGTACTCAGTAAAATAAGTTATAAACTTCTGATAATTAAAGCTCTCTAACACTGGAGCGGAAGGTTCCATAAAGTCTAAATAAGCTTTATAAAGCTGCCACCTTTCTTTTGAGTCCTTAAGATTTGAATTAAAAATTGCATTATTCAGTACTCGATGGAGTAATAGCCTAGCTAATTCGTAGTTTTTAGAGTGTAATGCTAATAGAAAATAGTTCTCCATATATGAGAACCAATTCAATGTTTTAGGATCAAAATAGGAGTTAAATTTATCAGCATACTCAAGCCCAATTGCATATTTTTTAATCCTTAATTGCGCATAAATTAACATATGTGCATTAAAGCTCTTATCAAATCTGTGAGTATTTACTAATCCCTGTTGAACTAAATCTTTTGCCTCGTCTGTAATTTCTTCTATTTCCTTAAAATTACCTATTAACTCATAATATAAGATGGATGTTTTATATAATGAATCAAATGCAAGATAAGTAGATGTCTGATCCCAAATATCCTTTAAGCGACTAAGAATAGAGGGAACATTTTTCAAATATTCCTGCCTGGTTTTAACATTGCTTTTAATATGAACTTTAGTAGAATAAAACTGATTTATCGCTTCCCTTTCCAGGTTTACTATATTTGTATATTTTATTAATTCTTTAGTTTTCTTATTAAAAAGCTTATAAGAGCCGCTATTGGCAATACATATAAGTTCCAATTCAATTACATTGAGTAAAATATCATTAAATTCAAATACTGAAGCTATACTTCTTATTTTATTACAATTACTAGCAACAAGATCATACTCAGTTTGCTTTAATAGTAATTTAGATATATGAAGAAGCTTCAAGCATTCTTGTTCTTTTTGGTTAACTATGCGGCTTTTGGAACTGTCTGTTATTAGAAGTTTATCATACAGTTTCTTTTTAACCCGATGTTTCAGCATCTTGTATCTGAAATCCGTTTTATCAGAATCATATAATATTTTAGAAGCATCAGCATCAGAGTTAAATTCATCTTGAATAACACCCAAAAGAAATCTATTTTCTAAGTTTTTTGTTCTACCTACTTTAACAGCAATGTTACTTTTGTCTGAAATTGAATTAATAACTTTGATTAATAGCTTTATTTCTTGCATTGGAAAATATATTAAATATCCCGTTTAATACTGTTAATCTTTTTAAAACCTACTTTTCAGATTTAAAAATTGAATATATATAGAAATCACAGATTTTAAATTCAATTTTTAATTATTTTTTTAAAAGTTATTTATTCCATAAATTATTCCTTTATTATATATTTTTTTAATAAAATCTTTGTGAAGGACTAAAGCCTTAAATTTTAATATTATGATAGAGATACTAATAGCGATCGTTATTCAGGTAGGAACTTTAATGGGCGGTGACGCAAGCAAAGCTGAAGCTGAAGCCAAAGCCAAAGCAGAGGAACAGAAAGCTAAAACAGAGCAACCAAATGCTAATGCTAACTCCGAAGCAGATGGGGGAGCGGGCACCTGGCATTAATTTCTGCAATAATCCTTATCTTGCTTCTAATATCTTTTAGCCAAAGGACTTTTGCCAGATGAGGAAATTATACCCATTACTTTTTAGCTTACTACTATCTTTTTCTTTTTGCTCACAACCTCAGCGACAGCCAGAGGAAGTAAGAGTACGATTAGCAACTGATCCGCAAACGCTTAGCCCTGTAAACTATAGTGACTCTGAAGGATTACAGGTTATCAACCTGTTGTTTCAGAGCCTGCTGGGTGTTGACATGGAAGATGACCGGTTGAAGCCTGTTTTGGCTAAAAGTCTGCCTCTTATCGAACAAAAAGATTCTGTCACGCTTATTACCTACGAGCTAAGAGACGAAGCCAGATGGTCGAACGGGACTCCTGTAACATCAGATGACATCGCTTTTACGTTGAAGGTGTTAAAAGCACCGTTAGTACAAAATGAACAAGTAAAAACACAGGTTGCATTTATCCGTGACCTGATTCAGGACAAAGACAATAACAGGAAATTCACCTTCGTATGTGATAGCTTTACCCCAGAAATGGAGTTGTTATCCGGAGACTTTTTCATCATTCCGGCTTATTTATTTGACCCTGAAAACCTTTTAAAAAATATACCTGTTGCCGCATTCACAGATAGCCTTTCCAAGCTTGAAAACCATAATAACCTAAAGGCTTTTGCGGCAAAATTTAATACACCTGCCTACAACAACGATGGCAAAATGCTACAGGGTAGCGCAGGCTATTTACTTGAGGAATGGATGCCGGGGCAGTATATTAAGCTCCGGCAAAAAGAGAACTGGTGGGGCAAAAATGCTGATGCCACCAACCTCACAGCTAATCCCGAACATATTACACTCCAGATCATTCCGGATAATACTACAGCCTTGCTCGCGCTTAAAAACCGCCAGCTAGATGTGCTGAAGGATATCCCGGCAAGAGAGTTTGATCAGCTAAAGCAAAACACTGCATTCCTGGAGGACTACAACCTCTTCACACCGGACTCTTATAAATCTATTTATGCCGGTTTGAACAGCCGACTGCCAAAATTCGCTGACAAGCAGACCAGACAGGCTATTGCTTACTTATTAGACATTGCCAACTATATAAAAGTTACGCAGCAGCAATACGCTATTCCTACAGCAGGCATTATCCCTCCGAAACTTAAAGAATATTACAACACTGATCTAAAGCCTTACACCCTGAACCCTGATAAAGCCAGGCAATTGTTACAAACTGCCGGCTGGCAAAAGCGTGACAGTGGATGGTTTAAAACTATAAACGGTAAGGAGCAACAGCTAACTATAGTTGTAAGCTACAAGGCAGGCAATAACATTATAGAGTCTACGGCGCTTATGTTTCAGCAGAATGCGGCAGCTCTGGGTATACCTGTGGAGATAGAAGCCCAGGAAGGAAACCTATTTACCCAAAATTCCCGGGAACACCAGTTCGAGATGTTTTTCAGACCGCTGAGCGGCAATCCGTTTGCGTTTAACTTTGAGCCGATACTGCATACTTCTTACGCAGCGAAAGGCGGAACAAATTATACAGGTTTCGGGAATGCAGAAACAGATGCGCTAATACAAACTATAAACAAATCCACAGACGCTAAACAGAAAGCTACTTACCTAAAGCAACTTCAGAAAGTAATGCTGGATGAAGCTACCTTTATAGTGTTATACTATACAAAAGAGCGTTTGGCCATACATAAGCGTTTCCAAAACACAAAAGTCTCGGGTCTATCGCCGAACTATGATGTGAGTGCATTTCAGATTAAAAAGTAGTAGCTGCTTTTTATGCTACGCCTCCTGACTAGCCGCCTGCTTTATGCTGTACCTATAGTATGGCTTATGGTATCTGCTATCTTTTTGCTGAGCAGGATCTTACCAGGCACTTTCGGGGAGCAGCTGTTTACAGACGATGCAGCCTTTTATAGCAAAGGATCTCAGCAACAGAAAACCGCAGCCTACGAGCAACTTCTGAAACGCACCAATCAGCAATTACCTCTCTTTTATGTAGGCCTGGAACCTATCACTAAAGCGAATGCTAACACAGGCTACACATACTTATTGCCAGACTTTACCTGGAACGGCACACATAATCAATATCATATCTGGGCATCAGAAGTTTTAACAGGCAGCTTTGGAGCATCTTTTGCCAGTACCCGTCCTGTAATGGAAGTAATTACTGAGGCTGCAGGCAATACCATCTGGATCATAGGATCGAGTATGCTTGTAACTATAGCTTTAGCATTAGTACTGGGCGTAGCGATGGTGCGTTGGCAAAACGCCAAATGGCCATCATGGCTACTCTCCTTCCTTATTGTGCTGGATTGCTTCCCGTTATTTGTGTTGACCCTGCTGCTGTTATTGTTGTTAGCTAACCCCGATGTACTGCAGCTCTTCCCGGTTTTCGGCCTTGGCTATAGTTCGGTTGTAAATCAAAATGGCATTACAGTGCTTCTTTACCAGTTTCCTTACCTGGTATTGCCCATACTTTGCCTCGTGCTGGCCAACCTGCCCTACCTGACCAACCAGTTCTATAGTTCGCTTGCAGGCACCATGCAGGCTGGCTACATCAAAACCGCACGTGCTAAGGGTCTGCGTGCACAAAAAGTAATTACCGGTCATGCGTTGCGCAATGCGCTCCTGCCTGTCATCACGATACTATCCGATATGTTGCCAGCACTTGTAGCAGGTACTGGTATTATAGAGATCATTTTTGCGATACCCGGCATTGGACGCCTTTTAATAAACAGTGTCGTGGCCCGCGACTTTCCGGTTATAGTTGGTATAGTAGTAGTGATTGCAATTTTTAAGATGGTGTCTCATGTGATAGCCGATGTTCTATACGCGCTGGCTGATCCGAGAATAAGGAATTCCCGAAAATGAGAAGCCTCTTTTTAGATATCGCGCAGCTTTGGAGAAGCAGCTGGAGTTTTAAGGTGGCCTTACTATACCTGGCTGTTCTTGTGCTCCTGGTTCTTGTTCTGCCCTTCCTGCCCCTGCCCTATTCGCCTAACCAAATGGACCTGGAAAATGTGTTTTTAAAGCCTTTTGTAAGCCATAATCACATATTAGGGACAGACCAGCTGGGACGGGATGTGTTGGTTAATACGTTACATGGCGCCCGGAACGGCTTAACAATAGCACTGCCTGTCATGCTTATCTCATCTTTAGTAGGTACAACTATAGGCGCACTGGCAGGATATTTCGGAAACAATAAGATCAAACTGGAGCGTGGTGCTTTACTTATAGTTCTAACCTGTGGGCTGTCATTGCTCTATTATTTTGTTTATGTACCGATCCAGGCATTAACACACAAATTACCGTCAACTATAGTTTACACATCGCTGGTTGCAGGAACTGGTATTTGTTTATTTCTTTGGTTTGTTGCCCGACCGCTGTTAGAGCGGTTCTCCATTTTGAGGGTTCCGGTAAATTTTCCTTTGGATGGCATTACCCTTCGCAGTATAGAACTGGTCACCAGTTTGCCAAAGTTACTTCTCCTGATAAGTGTAGCAGCATTTGCGCCTCCATCGGTCATGTTACTTTCTGTCATTCTTATTTGCACTTACTGGACCGGAACTTCACGTCTTGCCCGCGCCGAAATGCTGCGCATAAAAGAGCTACCTTACATGGAAGCAGCTTTAAGCGCTGGTATGTCTCCTAGCCGGATCATTTTTAAAGAAGCCATTCCTAACCTGATCAGTCCGGTTGTGGTAGCTTTTATTTTTGGAGTGGGGGCCCTTCTAGCTATCGAATCTACGCTTTCATTTCTGGGCATCGGACTTCCGGCTACGTTTCCGAGTTGGGGGCGCACCATTTCCGGTATCCGCTCTAACCTGTCGGCCTGGTGGCTTGTGGCCTTCCCGGGCGGGTTACTGGCGCTAACTATGCTTGCTTTACAAATATGCAGCTATCAATTAGTGCGTGTAAAACAGGAAAGAGCAAGGTAGCAAATGTTACTTTTGGCCTTATTCTGTCATACCCTTTTCCTGTCTTCCTAAACATAAACTACCAATCGTATAACAATGCCTTGGGCGTATGTTGCAATTTCTGTAACAGAGGATAAACCCGGCTTTAAGATACAATGCCTTATTAGTTTTACACAAGTTAACATTCGCTATTAGTTTTCCTGTTAGCAAGCATAGTTATTAGTTAATATTGTTTCAAGAAACTAAAGCACAAGCTGCATGAACTCAACTTATAGCATACTGACCGAATCCGATTGCTTAAGCCAGCAAGTTTTATCTGCTTCTTTTAATGTTGCCTTGCACCAGGACGACCTGATGGAATTCGCAACGATAGATGGTGGTGTAGTGGATTATTATGCCTGCGAAGAGGCTGTAAATACAGGAGCAGGCATTTTTATTGGTGGCTATTTTGTAGGAGTCACAGACTATTCGCAATGTTATAGTCAGCTATCTTTTACGCGTAAATAGTGCGCTTACGCTGAGGATTTTACTTTGAAGATCTTATCTAAGATATAAAATTAGTTGTTGGTTGTTTGTGTTAAACAATTAGCCCTGTGGTAGCCGCTGCAGGGCTTTTGTTTTACAACCCTATGAACTATAGATCCAGTCCAGAGCAGCTTCACGATCTGCAAATGAATGCATACTGCAACCAAAAACAGACTCACATTTAACAGTGCTCAGTAAGCTATCGATAACAGCTTGTGTAAATACATCCGGCTCTGTAATACGGGCAAACTTTATAACAGATGAGGTTGAGAGGGGAAGCAGAAAATTATTTCTAATTATTTTGTGTCCTTCGTTGCCAAGCATGCTAAATTTTCGCGTATCGGCTAGCAGATAGAGGGGCTGCTTATCTTCTATCACGCTTAGTAAATGAGTCAGACGGAGTTGCAACTCCTCTAACGACACATTATCGATTAGCGTAATTTCAAGCAAACTCAGCGGTTCGCTGTAACGTACGGTATACCCTGACTGATCGGAGGAGATAGTTTCGGAAATGGAGGCGTGCTGTAAAACCATAAGAGACTTTTACGCAATAGTTATACCAAATACTTGTACTATAACATTATAATATATTCATACGTAAAGTATTTTCCTATTTAAACTACTATTTCAGCTTTGTACGCTCTATGTTAATTAGCAGAACTATAGGTACGGGCCAACATAAAACAGAAGCCTCGTTCATATTATATAAACGAGGCTTCTGATACTTTTGCAGAGAGCAAGGGATTCGAACCCTTGATACCCTTGTGGGGTATACACACTTTCCAGGCGTGCTCCTTCGACCACTCGGACAGCTCTCTAATTGCGTGCAAAGATACACTTTAAATTTTTATAGTTGCAAACTATAGCAACCTTATCCTTAACCTGCTTATGGAGTTAATTCGCCGCGCAGGTTCTCAGAAAGCAATCTTATAGTTTCATCTTTAGGCAGCTTCAGTCCCAGCACAAACATCAGCTTGGTCACAGCAGCTTCGGTGGTTATATCGGCTCCACCAATTACCCCCATGTTTAGCAGGTACTTACTGGTTTCGTAGCGGCCCTGGTCCACACGTCCTTCGTCGCATTGGCTCACATTCAGGATGTACACACCACGGTCTATCGCCTCTTTTAACAGACTCAGGAACCACTCTGAAGTAGGCGCATTACCGGACCCAAACGTTTCTATTACAACTCCACGTATACCCGGTGCTTGCAGTATGCTCCGCACCACAGTCTCTGTTATGCCCGGAAACAGTTTTAGTATAACTACATTCTCTTCTAACTGATGGTGTACTTTTAAAGGTTGTAACGGGCAGGGTAAAATGTTCTCATCGTAAAAATCAATGTCTATTCCGGCTTCGGCCAAAGGTGGGTAGTTCTCTGATTTAAAGGCATCGAAATGGCTGCTCTCTACTTTTTTAGCGCGGTTACCACGCAACAACAGATTATGAAAGAAGATACTTACCTCCGGCACGCGGCATTTTATATGTGCTTTTGTTCCGGCAATCTGTAAGGCCGTGATCAGGTTTTCGCGGGCATCTGTTCGAATCAACCCGATGGGCACCTGGGCTCCGGTAAAGATCACCGGCTTTTGAAGGTTCTCCAGCAAATAACTCAGCGCTGAGGCACTATAACCCATGGTATCAGTACCGTGCAGCACCACAAAACCATCGTAGTCGTTATAGTTCTCTTCTATCAGTTTGGCCAGCATCAGCCAGTCGGCTATAGTTATGTTAGATGAATCTATAACAGGCTCTATGCTGATAACGGTAAGCAGGTAATTAAACTGCTTTAGCTCCGGCACTTTATCCGGTATCTGCGAAAAGTTGAATGGCACGAGGTGCTGTGCTTCTTCATCGAACACCATGCCTACTGTTCCTCCTGTATAAATGATCAGTATCGATGCTTCCGGATCGTCGGGTGCTGCTGTATCGATGTGTACTTTTACCGTTTGCATAACTATAGTTTAAACAGGTTCAGGGCGTTTTGAGTGGTTGTAGTAGCTACCTCTTCTTCGGTTTTATGCATCAGTTCAGCTACGCGTTTCAGCACCAGCGGAATGTAAGCAGGCTCGTTGCGTTTGCCACGAAACGGCACCGGTGCCAGGTAAGGACAATCAGTTTCCAGAACCAGGTCTTCCAGCTGTACATGTGGCAACACCTTGTCCAGACCGCCATTCTTAAAGGTAGCCACGCCGCCAATTCCCATCAAAAAGTTTAGCTCTTTTACCTTAGCAGCCTGCTCTGCCGTGCCCGAAAAGCAATGAAATATTCCACGTAAGGTTCCGTCCTGCGCAGCGGCTACCAGTTCGTAAGTTTCATCAAAAGAATCGCGGGTGTGCAGCACAATGGGTAACTTATGTTTTTTAGCAAGCTCGAGCTGTACTTTCAGTGCTTCCTGTTGCTGCAGGAAAAACGTTTTGTCCCAGTACAGGTCAATGCCGAACTCCCCTACTGCCGCAAATGGGCGCTTATTAAGCCACTCTTCCACCAGGTAAAGTTCGCGCTCAAAATCCTTCTTTACATAGGTTGGGTGCAAGCCCATCATAGGTATGCATTGATCCGGAAAAGCAGCTTCCGTTTCCAGCATCGCATCTATAGACGTATGGTCAATGTTGGGCATGTAGATCTTCTCTACCCCTGCTTCCCGGGCCTTTGCTACGGCAGCTACCTGGTCTTCCTTAAACTCTTCGGAGTAAATATGTGCGTGCGAATCAACTAATTTCATCTTTACAGTTATCAGTTATCATTGATCAGTGACCAACGGGGTACTATAAATTTAAAGCTGCAAGTTAAAGTTAATTGTTGATTGTTAATTGCCGATTGTCTGAATCAGGACTTTCAGGATGAAAGGATTGACAGGATTTTAATTGAGTAACTCACAAACTTTCTAACTCTTTAACTCCCAAACTCACTAACTCCTAAACTCTCAATATCTTCTTCCCTTCCAGACGGTTTTAAAAGGCATGAAGAAATAAATGATCAGCATTACTGAAGAAATGACCAGGTATAGTTCGAAAAAAATGTAGAAATACCACGGAATGGCCAGGTTCAGGCGGCGCAGGCAGATGTGCAGAAATATACTCTGGAAGATGAGCTTAAGTACAAAAATACTACCCATAATGGCCACCGAAGTGTAAGCAAAGAACGGAATGAGAACCGGGTAATAAGCAGAATGCAGAATAAATATGATAGCCATATACCACGGCAGATGCATCGCGCCGCTCATCCAGCGTTTGCGTTGGTTTATGTACTGCACAAAGTTGGCCGCCGGCAACGAAAGCGCTAGCACATCCCTGCTATAGATATTCCTGAAATCCCAACCCTGGCGCAGAATTTCGTTAAATATGGCAATGTCTTCGGTTATCGAGAAGTTGATCCCTTCAAAACCGCCAACACTATCGTAGGCCTCGCGACGCAACAACATGTTATTACCCATAGTTGTAACCGGCAAACCTTTATCTGATACTACCTGCACTAAACCCAGGGCATAGAGCCAGTCCAGGGCCTGCATTTTATAGAAAAACCGGTTACCGGTTATAGTTGTAATGCCCGTTACCACACCCACTTTCTCAGTCATCGCCGAAAGCATTTTTTGCACCCAGTTTGCAGGCACTGCTATATCGGCATCGGTATAAAAATAGTAACCGGTGGTAGCATGATGGGCTAATTGCGCCAGCACGTTTGCCTTGCCTCGTGTAGTGCCAATATTTTCAGTTATCGTGATGCACTTATAGTTTGGTTTGCCTTGTATGTATGCCTCTATAACTGCCAGCGTGTTATCTGTGGAAGCATCATTCCCGATCAATACTTCTATTTTATCTTTCGGATAGGCAAGGGCATCAATAGCAGCAAGGCAACGCAAAATGCTGTGTTCTTCGTTGCGGGCGGCAATTAAGATACTGATATGAGGTTGCTCGGAGAGATCTAAACTATAGCGTTTGCGGTTATAAACCAGCAGGTACAGCAGCGCCACGAAGATGAAAAAGTAAACTATAAAATAAATGACCGAGAAGATCATAAGAGCTCGAACGAATAACCCTGCCTTGTGAAATGCTCCAGAAAACGGGGCAAGGCATAGCGCATGTTTCGCTCCGCTTTCAGGCTGTCATGGAAAACGATGATACTGCCGGGTTGGGTTCTAGTTATACTTTGCTGTAGGCATTTGTCAGCAGACAGCGTTGCATCGTAATCGTTGGTCAGTACATCCCACATAATCAGTTCATAGGTTGGTCGTAAAGCCGCAGCCTGCTTAGAGGTTATTCTGCCGTAAGGTGGACGGAATAATGGCCTTTGCTGTGTAGTGCCTGCAGCTATAGTTTCCAACAGGTGCTGGCATTGCTGTACATTCTGCAGATACGCGTCGAAAGGGGTTTGCCAGCCTTTTAAGTGGTTGTAGGTATGGTTCGCAAGTTTGTGTCCACCTGCTAAAACCTGCTGCGCTATTTCCGGGTGCTTCGCCAGGTTATCGCCCACGCAAAAAAACGTAGCCTTCGCGTTATAGTTGGCTAATTGCTCCAGCACAAACGGTGTTACTTCCGGAATGGGCCCATCATCAAAAGTAAGGTATAACTTTTTATCTGCCCCCTCCCGATGCCAAGTGTAGCCAGGCAGTAGCTTCTTCATGAGATAAGGCGTTTTAAAAAGGCGGAGCAAAGCTTAATTGTTGGTTGTTAAATTGCTTAAATGTTGAATCTGCTAAAGTAGCTGTTAGCGGCCACAAAACAATTTAAACATGCAGCCATTAAACCATCAATTATTTAAACCGGCACGAAAGCAATGTGATGTCGTCGTTCAGGGTGGCGTCTTCGTTGTAAAGGTTTATTTCGCGGAGCAGTTGCAGGTGCAGCATTTTAGAGCTCAGGAAACGGTGTGTCTGCAGGAAATTTATAGTTCGCTCAATACCAAACTCCGAATCGTCTTCGTCAAAAACTTCTGTTAAGCCATCGGTATAGCACAGCAGCATTGAATTTTCAGGTATAGCAACCCGGGTCACGGACATAAACGGCAGCACATCGAAAGCACCCAACATGGTACAGCCCTCGTTTAAAAGTTGGTGGGTGTTGTTCTCGAACAGCAGTATTGGCGAGTTATGGCCGGCATTCACATAGCTCAGTTCGCGGGTTTTACGGTTGTAAAGACCCATAAATGAGGTGATGAACTTCTCTGCGATCGCGTTTCTATAGATCAGGTTATTCAGTTCGGCAACTACCGTGTTCAGGTCCTGTGTCTGCCGAAGTACAGTTCGTAAACCAGCCTGGAAATTAGACATCAGCAACGAAGCCGGAACTCCTTTACCGGATACATCGGCCACGCAAAACAGGAACTGGTCCTGGTCAATTTCTATGTAATCGTAATAATCGCCGCCTATAGATGAATGGGGAATATAACTGGCATGTATAACCACATCTTTATCGTTTGGCAACGCTTTCGGGAACAGCATGGCCTGTACTTCGCGGGCAATTTCGATCTCTCTTCTGATAGATTCCTGGGCAAGTCGCTGGCGGGCCATTTTGTGGTTCTCGATGGCAACCAGCATAATATTACTTACCGTCTGCACAAAGTTCAGGGCCTCTACGTTGGTATAAAAAGGCTGCATCTTCCCGATCATCACAAAGGCCAGCACTTTACCATTATGCAATACCGGAATCACGATCTCAAAAGCACGCCACTTCTTATCTATCTGTAACTTGGATGTATAGGTTATTTCTTTCAGTGATGTGATCGCTTCGGGGAGGTCATGTTTCTTAAAATCCTGCTGCGTTCCAAAATCGGCTTTGCATTCCCATTGTTCGTCGTGTACATACAACACCAGCCTGCTGATCTGTAACTGGGCAAGCAGGGTAAAACGGTAAATTTTGTATAAAGCAGCTTCGGGCAGGTTCTCGTTGATCGCCTGCGTGATCTCGAGAAGCGCCGAAAGCTCCAGTTTTTTCAGGTTTAGCTCCTGCAATATATTTGGGGTGCTACTTTCAGCCATTTGTCAAAGGAATTTTCGGATCGTATGCATCGCGCAGGCCATTTCCTAACAGGTTAAACGCCAACACCAGCACGCTAATGCATAAACTAGGTAATAGTACTAAGTATAAACCGGCCTTCGCGCCTATCAGCTGAAAACCTTCATTTACCATCATGCCCCAACTAGGAGCAGGTGGTTGCACACCAAGCCCCAGGAAGCTAAGGCCAGCCTCGATAAGTATAGCCGAAGCGAAGTTTGCTGTGGCAATAACGATTAAGGGCCCTATCATGTTTGGTAGCAGATGCTTTAAGATAATCATTCTTTCCGGAACTCCCAGTACCTGAGCAGCTTCTATGTAAGTCTTTTCTTTTAAACCAAGTATCTGTCCACGTACAACACGCGCTACTTCTACCCACATGGTTAAGCCAACAGCCACAAAAGCTACCCAAACACCTTTGCTATCCAGGGCCAGACTAATGGCAATAACCAGCATAATACTTGGCACCGACCACACTACGGTCATCAGGAAAGTCATGAGTTTATCTACCCAACCACCAAAATAACCACCTGCGGCCCCAACTGCAATACCTACTATCAACGATATCAGCACCGCTACAAACCCGATTCCCAGCGAAATGCGTGCACCGAGTATTAAACGGCTCATCACATCGCGCCCGGCCTTATCGGTACCCAGCCAAAAGGTATTCGTGCGGATATGTTCTTCCTTTATAGTTTGCTGCATTTCTGTACCGTAACTATAGTTTGCAGGGTTCGCTACAATCTCGTTCAGGCCAAAAGTGCGGGGCTGGTCGGCCATGGCATTGTTACTGCGCAGTGGCTGCACCTGCAAACTGTCACCTCTGAAACTATAGCTTTCGATCGGAATTTCGGAGTAGTCTTCGGGTGCCCCGGAAAGCATGAATGTAAGCGGGTTAACATCTGCTGCCGGATTTACTTTAGCAATGCGCAACACCTGAGTTGAGAAGCCGGGATTCTTTTTCTGGATCTGTACCAGGCCGTTGTTGGCATTTGGCGTGCTGTCGGGCATAATGGCGTAGCCCAGTATAGCTACAACTATAGCAAATACGATAATGCCCAGCCCAACCATAGCAGGTTTATTCTGTAACAGGCGCTGCTTTATGTAATAGGAAGGCGGCCTGTTAGCTGCTTTGTCTTTTTGTAGTACAGCCATTTAAATTGAGTTATGCACTACAAGCCCGGCTTTGGTAGCCAGGAAATAATACTCCTGGCAATGCTTGCCGAATGTGTTGGGGTCGTATGTATGCTCGGTGTCCTGGTCAGGGTACATAATGCGAATGTAGCCTTTCTCTAGCAGCGACTGTAATCCCTGGCAAAGCTCTTCGTCGATAAGCGAAAGCGTGCTGCGCAGGTCCGGGTAAGAGGTTACAAAGTATAGTTCGTCGAGTATATCGAATTCGTGTTCTGTCATTGGTTCTGTATCGTTCTTCCTTTCCAGCGGTAGCGCCCCGAAAGGCCTAATAGAGCTGTTACCAGTACATAAGGGATGTATACTAATTGCAGCGGCAGCATGTATAAAATGTACTTCTTCCGGCCTAAAAAGCGCAGTATACGAGATAAAAATAAGAAATCTACGGCGAACTTGACAACTATAGCTCCAATAAAAAGCCATATTGGCAAAACTCCGCCCATCATCATAAAGAATGCTACAAAAAGTAACAGATTAACTATAAAAACGATGAGCGCCAGCAACTTTACATGCACATCCTGATACGCCCGCCACTTGCTGGCCCACCTGATGCGCTGGCCCAGGAAACTGGAGATGGATTTGCACGCTTCAGTGTAAACTATGGCACCTTTATTCTTTAAGAAAAATACCTTTCCGGGGAATAGTTTATGGATTTTGTGCAGCAGGAATTCGTCGTCGCCACTGGCTATGGATTCGTTGCCATCAAAGCCACTAACCGCTTCAAAAACCTGTTTGGTGTAGGCCAGGTTAGCGCCGTTGCACATGTTCGGTTTCTTCATTCCTATCGAAGCACCGCCAATCCCGATCAGGCTTGCAAACTCCACCAGTTGCATCCGCTCCAGCAAAGTATAGGTATTTTGAAAACTTACAGGCCCGCTGATAAATAATGGTTGATGTGCCTGATAATTATAAGCATAAAGTTGAAGCCATTCCGGTTGCACGCGACAGTCGCCATCTGTAAATACAAGTAACTCTCCTTCTGCTAGCTCCACTCCTTTCTGCACAGCTGCCTTTTTACCTCTATAGTTAACATAAGTATTCAACTCAACAACTTCTATGGTTAAAGCTGACTTGCTGCTGAATTGCTGAACTATAGTTTTGGTTTCGTCTTCTGAATGATCATCTACAACTAAAATTTCAAAAAGCTCTTTCGGGTAAGTCTGATTCTCAAGATCCTGGAGTAAGGATAGAATATTGGCCGATTCGTTTCGAACAGGAATAATAACGGAGAGTTTTATAGTTGGCTGCCAACCTGCAGGTATAGTTGGCTCCGGAATTTTTGCCCAGGCTACCCACCTTCGGACTATTACCCAACTATAGCTTGCCAATGAAACTATAAGCAGCAAAATAATGATCCCGGTCATACCGCCGCTCCCTTCCTGAAAAAGCGCAGCCGAAGTACAAAGTATAAACCCACTACACTAGGCACCGCAATATTTAATAGCCACAGGCTAAGGCTAGCGCTTAACACCTGTAGCCGATCCTGGTCAAGTAGTCCAAACAGGTACATTGCAGAAAGCTCCCTTGCCCCCAGATCAGAAAGCAAACTCACCGACGGAACTATAGATTTGATAAAAAACGTACCAGCCACGCCACATACATATTGCAACGCACTTAGCTTCACTTCAAAAAGTATCAGTAGCAAAATAAACTGCAGCAGGAACACAGCATAACGGCAAAGCGAAAGGATTAACAGCTTTGAGATCTCCGCAAAACTATAGCGCCCCATGACAGACACGTAGTTAACAAATTTACGTAACGGCTTAATGGCCGAAATAACCGCCACCATGGCCTGTGCATTATACAAAAGCAACAATGTGGTAGCCGTAATGGCCATCAGCAAAAAGATCAGACTTAAGGAAACACCAGGATAATCGGCCCAGAAGAAGGTAACTATAAAATATAGCAGCCCAACCGAGCCAACTATAACCGTAGCCACCAACTGGCAAAACCGCCCGATAAATATGGCTCCGATGGCTTCCAGGCGTTGCTTGCTTTTAAGTTCGAGTACACGGCCTGCGTAATCTCCCAGTCGGTTTGGGGTGATAAAGCCTAAGGTTAAACCAACCATTACGGCCCGGTAAGCCCGCAGAAAAGAGATAGGTTCCAGTTTCTGACCGAGTAATTTCCACTTTTTTGCTTCGAAGCCCCAGTTAAAAGGGATAAGCAACGCAGTTACTATAAAAAGCCAGCTATGTTGACTTGATATAGCATTCCGAACTATAGTTTGCCAGCTAAGAAAGGTATCGGGTGCGGTAAAGATGGTGCTGTAAAGCAGATAGAGCGTAACGATGACCACCAGCAGTTTAGCGGCAAGTAAAAGGAACCTTCTGTTTGAGGCAATGTTCAAGATATTGTCTTATTTTTGCAGACTTATGGTTTACTCTTCTGCGCTTCCGCCTAACAAACTTATTCTCGGCATCGACCCCGGCACCCAAGTTATGGGCTACGGCCTTATTGAAGTTACAGGTTCTAAGGTAAAGGTAGTGCAGTATGGCGTTATTCACCTCAAAAGTTACAGCAACCACGCCATCAAGTTAAAGAAAATTTTTGACCGCATGATACAGCTCATCGACGAATACCTTCCCGACGAGCTGGCCATCGAGTCTCCTTTTTTTGGGGTTAACGTGCAAAGTATGCTAAAACTGGGTCGTGCCCAGGGAGTTGCCATTGCCGCCGCCCTCTCCCGCGACATCCCGTATGTAGAGTACGCCCCTAAGAAAGTAAAGCAGTCGGTTACCGGTAATGGTAATGCCTCCAAAGAGCAGGTTGCCAGTATGCTTGTGCAGATCCTAAAAATTCAGCCAGATCCGAAAATGTTTGATGCCACCGACGCCTTGTCGGTTGCGCTATGCCATCATTACCAGAAAGGCAATAACGCTAAATCAGGTGCTAAGTCCTGGAAAGGTTTTTTAACGGATAATCCGGATAGGGTTTCATCGAAGTAGAGTACTTGTTGTTATTTCGAGCATTCTCGAGACGAGAGTCGAAGAGAGCCAGCGTAGCTGTGAGGAATCTTATATGTCCTTCAAGTTCTCTTTTGTTATTTCGACGCAGTGAGAAATATGAATTCTATAGTTGAAGCTCCTCTCAACCTGAATCAAGCCATAGTTTCAAACTACCTCCAATCCTGGGAGCTTTACATACCTATCGTTTCAATTCAGCTTTGGTGCCCTCACGGCCGGGAGGCCCCGTCTTCGGGCATCGCGCTGTGCGAATCTCTTTTGCTTGTTCCTCGCAATGCCTGCGGCACCAGATATTCACAAGGCGCTCAACCCAAAGACTGTGATATTTCTCATAGCAACTGCTAACTATAGTTTGAACCGATAAGCTCCGAGATTTATCGTGGCTATAGTTCCGTAGGGACAGGTCGCGACCTGTCCGTGTTATATCGTCAACTATAGAACTATAAAGCCAACTATAGCCAAAGCAGAAATTCCCCTCTTGGGAGGGGCAGGGGTGGTTGGACCTCGGCAACTATAAAACTATAGCCAGAGCTATTACTAATTCCTGTCCCTGCCTGGCCAGTTGAGTCAGGAGACTCAACATTATCAAAAGTCACGAGTCTGAAGACTCGAGCCAGCGTTACGAACTATAAACTAAAACCCTGCTCAACATCTAATTCTGCAAAACAAACGTTATACAAATCCTGTTGTACCCCATCAACTATAAACTTTACTTTATCCGGAATATACTATATAAACTGCCTTACGTTAGGCATAGAAAAGCATTTGAATTACATTTGCGTTTTAAAACCCTGAAGGTTGGGCTGCTTGCAAGTTGAATTACTCGCTTACAGCCCCGAATTCGCATTTTTTAGTAAACTTGAGCAAAAATCGGCACCAGAAAACAGCCAATGGATTATAGTAACCGAGATAAAAATAAAACACGCCGCCGCAAATACTTTATTACCAAAAGGTTGGATCGCCTGTTTCTGGAACTATACCAGATCTATGCTTTCGTTTCACGATTTTTCCGCGAAGTTTTTTTCCCGCCTTACGAAGGCAGAGAGATCATAAAACAGTGTTATGAGGTTGGAGTTAAGTCACTTCCGCTCATTACCATCACAGCTTTTATTATAGGCATCGTTTTCACCAATCAATCGCGCCCTTCACTTGCCGAGTTTGGGGCTACCTCGTGGTTGCCAGCCCTAATTTCGGTAGCTATAGTGCGTGCCATGGGGCCGTTGGTAACAGCAATTATTGCCTCTGGTAAAGTAGGCTCCAGTATTGGTGCCGAGCTGGGCTCTATGCGTGTAACGGAGCAGATAGATGCCATGGAAGTATCGGCCACCAACCCTTATAAGTTCCTGGTAGTGAGCAGGGTACTGGCCACTACACTGATGATCCCGGCTCTTACCATGTACACAACACTGGTTGCGTTACTGGGTGGCTATGTAAATGTGCATCAGAACGAACTTACTACGCTTACTACCTTCTTTACCCAGGTTTTCGACGCGATTACCTTTCTGGATATTATTGCTGCGTCGGTTAAGTCTGTCTTATTCGGTTTTACAATTGGTATGGTAGGTTGCTACAAGGGGTATTATTCGTCCAAAGGTACGGAGGGTGTTGGTAAAGCGGCCAATTCATCGGTGGTAACGGCTATGTTCCTTATTTTTATCGAGGAGTTGCTTACCATGCAAGTCATCAATGCTATTCGTGTTATGTAACCGTTTGTACCGATGAAGAAACCTAACTCTAAAATAGACCTAACCCAGAAAGTGATCACCATTAAAGGCCTCACCAAAGCCTTTGATGACTTTGAAGTACTGAAAGGTGTTGATCTTGACCTGTATAAAGGTGAGAATCTGGTAGTGCTTGGGCGTTCCGGTACCGGTAAGTCTGTTTTGATCAAGATCATTTCTGGATTATTACGCCCTGATAAAGGGTATGTGAACGTACTGGGCCAGGAAGTAGATAAGCTCACGCCAAAACAACTGGATGCTCTGCGCCTGAAGATTGGATTTTCGTTCCAGAACAGTGCGCTTTATGATAGCATGACGGTAAAGGAAAACCTGGAATTTCCGTTGATCCGCCACTCAAAAGAGATGTCGGCACGCGACCGGACCCGTATTATTGATATAGTGCTGGATGCGGTGGGTTTGGGTCAAACAATAAACCAGATGCCTTCCGAGTTATCAGGCGGACAGCGTAAACGTATAGGTATTGCCCGGACACTGATATTGAAACCGGAAATAATGCTTTACGATGAGCCAACTGCCGGTCTGGACCCTATTACAAGTCAGGACATAAATAATTTAATTAACGAAGTACAACGACGCTTTAATACGTCATCCATTATCATCACCCACGACCTTACCTGTGCAAAAGCTACTGGCGACCGCATCGTAATGCTGCTCGATGGCCAGTTTCAGCGCCAGGGTAGCTTCGAGGAAGTGTTTGATACAGACGATGAACGCGTAAAAGCTTTTTATAACTACAACTTTACTGAATAATGAATACGGCAGAAAATAAACGCGCTATTATAGTTGGCATTTTTGTGCTCTTAGCCCTGCTAATATTGGTAGTGGGCATTTTTACGCTTGGCGGCCAACAGAAACGCTTTATTGATACTATAACTGTAAAAGCTGTTTTTGATGACGTAGCCGGCCTGAAACAAGGTAACAACGTGTGGTTCTCGGGTGTGAAGATCGGCACCATTAAATCCATTAAACTGTATGGAGACTCGCAGGTGGAGGTGATCATGAACATCGAGGAAAGCACCCAGCAGTTTATTCGAAAGGACGCCGTTGCCCGCATCAGTTCCGAAAGTTTTATCGGTAACAAAAACATCATCATCGAGAGCGGAAGTCCGCAATCGCCGCCTGTAGAGGACGGCGACAGACTTGCAGCTGTAAACCCACTTAACACCGACGACCTGATGGAAACACTGCAGCAAAACAACAAGAACCTGGTAGCAATTACCGGCGACTTCAAGCAGCTTTCGTCTAAATTAGTGAACGGCGAGGGTACTGTTGGTGCGATACTGACTGATACAGCTATGGCGGATAACTTCAGGGCGATGGTAGCAAACTTGCAGCGTGTATCTCAGAACACTATGCGTGCCTCTAACGATCTTAACCGGTTTACATCGCAGCTAAACACACCGGGTAGCCTTGCAAGCGAATTACTAACAGATACTACTGTATTCAACCAGCTTCAGGCTTCCATGGCTCAATTAAAACAGGCTTCATCGTCGGCAGCAGCGCTTACTCAAAACCTGCAGCAGGCAAGCACCAACCTGAACGACAAAAACAATGCGATGGGCGTGTTACTGACAGATAAGGAGTTTGCCCGCAACCTGCAAAACACCATGCAAAACCTGGAAACCAGCACTCAAAAATTCGATCAGAACATGGAAGCACTTCAAAGCAATTTCCTGTTACGCGGTTTCTTTAAAAAGCAGGCCAAGGAAGAAGAAAAGCTAAAACAACAGCCAGTTCAGCCAGATACTACTAAGATATAGTTATTGTAAACTATAACCCTAAAAGCGGAGTTGGTGTTGTATCAACTCCGCTTTTTTATTGTGCATCGTTTTCTTTTTTGTCATCCTGAGCATTCTTGAGGCGCGAGCCGAAGAGAACCAGCGTATCTGTGAAGGATCTTATTTTTCCTTCAAGTTCTCTTTTGTCATTTCGACGCAGTGAGAAATATGAATTCTATAGTTGAAGCTCCTTTCAACCTGAATCAAGCCACCCTTTCAAACCAACTCCAATCCTGGGAGCTTTACTCACCTATCGTTTCAATTCGGCTTTGGCTCCCTCACGGCCGGGAGGCCCCGTCTTTGGGCATCGCGCGGCTGATTTGAAGCTACCCTCGTTACCTCAGGTTGCCTAAAGGCACCGCAACAAATCAAAGGCGCTCAACCCAAAGACTGATACATTTCTCATAGCAACCACCTATCTATAGTTTTAACTGACAGGCTTCGATATTTATCGTGGTTATAGTTCCGTAGGGATAGGTCGCGACCTGTCCGCTCCATATCGTTAACTATAGAACTATAAATCCAACTATAGCAAAGGCAGAAAGTCCCCCTTTGAAGGGGGTAGGGGGATGACAAACCATACCAGATCTCTCACGCTGTTCGAGATGACAAAGTAAAAAAGCAGAAAAGCTCCCCTCCTTAGACTACCGAGAAGTGAGTTCGAAGGTAGCGAGCTAAGCTCTGAGGGGTTAGGGGTGGTTGGATAATGCAAACTACAGAACTAGAGTTACAGCCTTAGCCATATATGTCCCTATCGGGCCAGTTGAGTCAGGAGACCCAACATTTCAAAGTAAGTCACGAGTCCGGAGACTCGCGCCAGCAAAATACGTTACTATTAATCTATAGCTTGATTCTGACAATCCTCTAACCCTGAAAACCTGGTTCAGACAGAATGCCTGAAGGACTAAAACAAAATCGCCGGAACAAAGCGTAAACTCCATCCCGGCGATCATTAAATCTATAGTTACTTTTTACCCCTGATAAGCGGCTTTAATATTTTCAAGCGTTTCCTCAAACTCCTGCTGGCTGAACTGCTTTTTGTTGGCGAAATTCATATCCTGCATGCTGTTCAGTGGTATAAGGTGCACATGGGCATGTGGTACCTCCAGGCCTACTACAGCTATACCTATTCGTTTGCAAGGCACAGCTTTCTCGATGGCAACAGCTACTTTTTTAGCGAAAGCCATCAGGCCCAGGTAAAGCTCATCATCCAGGTCAAAAATATAATCTGTTTGCTGCTTCGGTATAACCAGGGTGTGGCCTTTTGCAGTCGGAAATACATCCAGGAAAGCAAGGTAGCGGTCGTCTTCTGCTATTTTATAGGCAGGTATGTCACCATTCACAATCTTAGTAAATATCGAAGCTTCCATAGTTTATCGGCTTATTTCCAGAATTTCAAACTGTAGCTTTCCGGCTGGCACTGTTATTTCGGCTACGTCACCTACCGATAAACCTAACAGGCCTTTACCGATCGGTGATTTCACAGATATTTTACCTGAAGCCAGATCTGCCTCTTCCTCAGCTACTAAAGTATAGTCTACTACCATATTGTTCTTCAGGTTTTTGATCTTTACTTTAGAAAGGATCAGGGCCTTGCTCGCATCCAAACCAGACTCATCTATCAGGCGGGCGTTGCCTACTACTTCTTCCAGTTTCGATATCTTCAGTTCCAGGTGACCCTGCGCATCTTTTGCAGCATCATACTCGGCATTCTCGCTCAAGTCGCCTTTGTCGCGGGCTTCTGCAAGCTGGCGCGCTACTTCAGAACGGCCTTTTGTTTTAAGCTCCTGTAACTCTTCTTTAAGTTTCTGTAAACCCTCTGCAGTGTAATAAGATAATTTGCTCATACGCTATACGTCTTGTTTTAAACACAAAAACAAAGAGAACGGTTATGGCATGCATAACCGTTCTCTTTGCAAACTATGTAAATTATATTAGTTCTCTATATCCGTGCAACACCACCTGTAGCGGCGTTACTTACTTTATACCATACGCTGGTACTTAGTTATTTGGTTAACTCCGGCAGCTTTAATTCCGGAATGCTGTTAAGGCAAATATAATAAATTTTTAATTACAAGTAACTTTCGCTCTCATTTAAAAATTTTCTCTGAATTATACCTGTAGTGCGCCCAGGCCGGCTTTTCTATAGTAGTAGTACAGCTTTTATTTTGGCTGTAAGCACCTCATTTATTTTAATATAAGACTCGTGGGTCCATCCGCCGATGTGTGGGGTAAGCACAACGTTTGGGGCCTGTACAAGGTAGTTATAGTTGGCCAGTTGCTTTTCGGTAAGCGAATGTAGTTTCTCGTTTTCCAGCACATCCAGGGCAGCGCCTTTTATAGTTCCTTTTTTCAGATGTGCAACCAGCGCATCCTCGTTTGCTACTTCGCCGCGCGAGGTGTTCAGGAACCAGACCGGCTTTTTAAATCCACTAAAGAAGGCGTCATCGGCAAAGTTATAGTTCTCCGGTATATAGGGAATATGGAAACTCACCACATCAGCTTCTGCCTGTATCACTTCCATAGGCACCTGCTCTGCCGGCACCGATACTTTTTCAGGGGCAAACTTATCATAGGCTAATATCCTGCAGTCAAAGCTCTGCAACACGCGCGCAAAACTCTGCCCCATATGTCCATAGCCAAAAATACCGATAGTCTTACCGCTGATCTCTTCGCCACGGTTCTCTTCGCGAAGCCATACCTTATTACGCACTTCACGGTCGCCGCGAACGATATTTCGTGTTAATGACAGCAGTAAACCAAGTGTAAACTCCCCTACTGCCTGCCGGTTTCCTTCGTTAGCTGATAGTAAAGCAATACCGCGTTTTTCCAGCGTATCCGCATCAATGTTATCTACTCCGGCCCCTGCTCGGGCTACAAACTTCAGTTTATCGGCATTTTTTATAGTTTCAGCGGTAATGCGCATTTTGCTGCGAACGATAAGCCCGTCAAAACCATTCAGTGCTTCGCAAACATCTATTGGTTTTATAGTTGGCCTGTAATCTGCCTCCACTCCTATCGCTTCCAGCATCGGAAAAATACTCGGGTGCATTTCATCGATAATAAGTAACCGTGTTGTAGAGGAGGGCATAATTGATCTTGAACTGTTCTAATGGTGACTAACTTTAACAGAATACGTGAGACTTCTGACTTAAAGTTAACATTGTGTGTAAACTATAGTTTTCATGATCATCAGATTAATCACAAAATTATAGCTCAGACTATAAACTATAAAGTAAATGCGCTATACCAAAATAGATCGCCAGCCCTAAAAGGTCGTTAGCTGTAGTAATGAAAGGACCGGCAGCAACGGCTGGGTTAATGCCAAATTTATCTAATACCATCGGCGTTATAGTTCCCATTAACGAGGCCAGCATTACTACCGAGAACAACGCCACCGAAACAACTATAGCCAGCGTGAAATCGCTACGGAACAGGTATGTAAAGGAGAACACTAATACAGAAATGATCAGGGCATTAAGCAGCGCAACCAGTATCAGTTTCATCAAACGTTGAGCGAAGTTTTCGAACATTACCGCGTTAGAGGATAGCGTTTGGATGATAATGGAAGATGACTGAATGCCGACGTTACCACCTGTAGCAGTAATCAGTGGCACAAAAAGAGCCAGCGCCGGCAATATGGCAATATCCTTTTCGAACAGGCCCATAAACTGTGCAGCCAGCAAGCCACCCACCATGCCAATGATCAGCCATGGGATGCGCGAGCGCGAGATACGGAACACGCTGTCATCTTCTTCCACGTTTTCGGTAATACCTGTCATGAGCTGACGGCTGAGTTCGGCCTGCTCCTGCATAACGTCTACTACGTCATCAATCGTAATACGTCCGAGCAAACGGCCTTGTATGTTCACGACAGGTATCGCTTCCAGGTCGTATTTCTGCATCACGCTTACTACCTCATTCTCATCCCTGAACGACTCTATCGAGATCACATCCTCACTATAGATATCCTTTACCAGCTTATCATCTTTAGAGAGCAGCAGCGCTTTCACACTCACACGGCCTACCAGCACATCCTTATTATCAACAACATACACCGTATAGATGCGTTCTACATCTTCGGCCTGCCTTCTTATCTCTTCAATACACTGCCGTACGCGCCAGTTCAGATTAACTTTAATAAGTTCCTTCGCCATAAGACCACCGGCACAATCTTCTTCGTAGTGCAGCAGGTCAAGAATGTCTTTGGCTTTTTCTTCGTTCTCGATTAAGGCTATTACCTCCTCACGCGTCTGCACCGATTGCTCGTTGAGTATATCCACGGCATCATCGGAGTGCATCAGGTTTATGTAGCGGGCAATCTCGGCTGATGTAAAATACTGCAGAAAATCGGTACGGATGTCGTAATCCAGGTCGCTCAGAATCTCAGAACCCACTTCCGGCGGAAGCAGGTCCATCACGTATTTGGATTCGTTGGCGTCCAGTTCGTAGAGCACCGTGGTAATATCGGCCGGGTACATGTCGGCCATCGTACTCAGTATAAATTCTGAGTCCTTGCGTTCAATGGCTTCCTCTACCTGGTCAATATACTCTCTTGTGATCTCTACCTGCATACGCTATTTGTTCTGCTCTACCAGCTGGGTTAATGCTATAAAATCCTGCACCGAAAGTTGCTCGGCACGCTTATCGAAAACGGGCTGCGCCTGTATTTCAGGCGGCAAGTTATAACTTTTGAGACAGTTACGCAGTGTTTTGCGACGTGTTCCGAAACTCTGCTTCACCACTTCAAAGAATAGCTTCTCGTTACAAGGCAATTCCTTCACTTCATTCCGGATTAAACTGATGACCCCGGACTTTACTTTTGGCGGCGGATGGAACACATGCTCGTGCACCGTAAAGTTGTACTCTATCTTATAAAATGCCTGCAGCAATACACTTAGGATGCCATAGGTTTTAGAGCCCGGAGGTGCTGCAATACGCTCAGCCACTTCTTTTTGTATCATACACACCACTTCCGGAATCACATCGCGGTGCTTTAACACGGCAAAGAAAATCTGGCTCGAAATGTTGTAAGGAAAGTTACCAATAATCGCAAACTTTCCTGGAAACAGTTTGCTCAGATCCGTCTTCAGAAAGTCGGCAGAAATGATCCGGTCTTCGAGTTGCGGAAAATGTTCTTTTAAATAAGCGATGGATTCGCGGTCTATATCAATAACTGTAGTTCTGTACTCTTTATGCTGCAACAGGTATTGTGTGAGCACGCCCATACCCGGGCCAATTTCCAAAACATCCTGCACGCCTTCCGGCATGGTCAGTTGCTCCACTATCTTCTGGGCAATATTCTGGTCGACCAGGAAATGCTGGCCTAAATGTTTTTTCGGACTTACTTTGCTCACGGTGTATACTTTATAGTTTGCGGCGCAGCATTATACTTTTTGCCGGAAACCCGTTATAACTCTATTGTGCGATAAACGGCTACGGCTGCTTGTCTTCGCATTACGTTTTATAGTTACTATATTGCAGCCTTCAAAGATACGAACGACAAATGCCAACACAACTTAAATACGACACAAGCTTAGCTAAAAATACCGATCTGGCACTTATTATAGCTGCCGACAAGGGAACTGAGTTGCAGGAACTGCAGCCGGAAGAGCAAAACTATGTGCAACAGCAGTTACAGCAGGAAGCCAAGTTCATTTACCTGAACCGCTATTCGCACCGCGTGTATATAGTTGTTACGCCCGATAGCAAATCCGAAGACCTGAAAAACGAGGCGCTTCGCCAGGCCGGCCATAGTTTGCTAAAGCAGCTTAAAACTGATAAATCAGAAAGCTTAACTATAGTTGATAAAACTAACAGCAATGCCAGCCTATACTTAGCCGAAGGCTTATACCTGAGCAACTACCAGTACTTTAAGCATAAAACCAAAGACACTAAAGAGACTACGCTTAAAACCATAACTATAGCCGATGAAACTATAGACGGACAAAAAGTGCAGGAACTGGCTAACGTGCTGGAGGCGGTCTACAAAACACGAAGTTTAATTAACGAGCCACACAGCCACCAGTCGGCGTCGCAGTTTAGCGAGCAACTGATAGAACTGGCCAACGAAGCTGGTTTCAGCATTGATGTGCTGGACGAGATAAAGATACAAAGCCTGAAGATGGGTGGCTTGCTGGCCGTGAACCAGGGAAGCGAAGAGCCTGCTACCTTTAATATATTAGAATGGAAGCCAGAGAACGCTAAAAATAGCAAGCCTTATGTATTGGTTGGAAAAGGTGTAGTGTACGATACCGGTGGGTTAAGTATAAAGCCAACACCCATGTCGATGGACTATATGAAATCGGATATGGCGGGCGCTGCTGCGGTTACAGGCGTATTGTATGCTGCAGCTAAAAACAACCTGCCACTTCATATTATCGGTCTGATACCGGCTACAGATAACCGCCCGGGCGGACAAGCTGTGGCACCTGGCGATGTGATCACCATGCACAGCGGCTTAACGGTAGAAGTGCTGAACACCGACGCCGAAGGCAGATTGATACTTGCCGATGCCCTGAGTTTTGCTAAAAAGTATAACCCGGAGTTAGTGATCGACCTGGCTACATTAACAGGCTCTGCAATGCGTGCGCTGGGTAAAGAAGCCCTGGCTGCCATGGGTACTGCCGGCGACGAGGTAATGGCTGACCTGAAAAAAGTGGGTAATAAAGTACACGAGCGCGTAGTGGATTTCCCGCTATATGACGAGTATAAAAAGCAACTGGAGTCTGATATTGCCGACCTAAAAAACATTGGTGGTGCAGATGCAGGCCATATTACAGCAGGTAAGTTTCTTGAGGCATTCACCGATTACCCTTGGGTGCACTTTGACATTGCCGGAACTGCTTACTTACATGCCGAAGACTCTTATCGCGGAAAACTGGCTACCGGCACAGGCGTGCGTTTAGTGTATACTTACCTTAGCGAGCAGGCTAAATAAACAACATGGACAATAGATTTAAAGCCAGACTGGGCTTAACTATAGGCGACACCAACGGCATTGGCCCCGAGGTGATCATCAAAACATTATCAGACCAGCGTATACTTAACTTTTGTACGCCAGTTATTTATGCATCAGCAAACGTACTTAATAAAGTACGCAAAGCATTGAGCGCCGAGCATTTCCATTACCAGCAGGTAGCATCTGTTCAGGCTATAATTCCTAAAAAGGTAAACCTGATCAGTTGTTTGGACGAAGCGTTGGAAATGAACCTGGGCAACCCAACACCGGAATCCGGCAAAGCATCACTGGACTCACTGATGGCTGCCTGCAAAGACCTGAAATCCGGACTGCTGGATGGCATCGTTACAGCGCCAATTGATAAAGAGAATATCCAGACCGATGATTTCCGTTTTGCGGGCCACACCGAGTTCCTGACATCATATTTTGATGCACCGGAAAGCCTGATGCTGCTTGTAAGCGGTGACCTGCGCGTAGCAACTATAACCGGGCACCTGCCGGTTAAAGATGTATCTGATAAGATCACCTTCGACCTGATCATCCGGAAAGTAACTATATTGCTGGAATCGTTGAAAAAGGATTTCGGCATTCTGAAGCCACGCATTGCTATACTTGGCCTTAACCCGCATGCAGGCGAAAACGGGCTATTAGGTACGGAAGAACTGGAGATCATCAGGCCGGCAGTAATGCATTTAAAAGAGAAAGGCCACCTGGTATTTGGTCCCTACCCTGCCGATGGTTTCTTCGGGATGCAGCAGTACAAACAAGTTGACGCAGTTGTATCGATGTACCACGATCAGGGACTGATACCTTTTAAAACATTGGCTTTTGAGAGTGGTGTTAACTTTACAGCTGGCCTGCCCGTTGTGCGCACCTCCCCCGACCATGGTACAGCTTACGATATTGCCGGAAGACATACAGCCAGTGAAACCTCTTTCAGAGAGGCGTTGTTTCTGGCCTGCGATGTAATAAAAAAGAGAACTGCAGAACAAATGCCTGTTGTTTAACGCGCAGGTATTTTATTTGTCAGAATAATGTTCTAATTTTGCAACTTGCAATAAAAAAAGGTAGTGAAGAAGCTAAAAGAATACGACATCAACATTGCCAAACTCAGCAATAAAACGCACCAGTTCGAGTTTGATATGGATGATTCTTTCTTTGACCTTTTCAGCGGAGAGATCATGCATGGCGGCAAACTGCACGCCGATGTAGAACTGGAAAAGACGGAAACGTTGCTGACCCTGCACTTTGACATTAAAGGAACCGTACGCTTAACCTGCGACAGAAGCCTGGAGGAGTTTGATCAGCCGGTGGATGTACAGGAGACGTTTCGCATGAAGTTTGGTCCGGAAGATACAGAACTGGACGAAGACCTCTGGCAGATAGCAAGCGATACGCAGCAGATTAACGTGGCGCAGCACCTGTACGATTACATAGGGTTGTCTCTGCCAATGAAAAAGCTGCACCCGCGGTTCCTGGAAGAAGAGGACGAAGACAGTGATGACGATATCCTGATCTATTCTTCGAAACATGCCGGCGACTCAGACAGCGACAGCGATGAAGGAGATGATGACGATGACATCGATCCGCGCTGGGACGCACTGAAGAACCTGAATTAGTAGTAGCTTAACGAATTATAAACAACAGTAAATAAATTATTTAACTAGAAAATGGCACATCCTAAACGTAAGATTTCGAAGACCAGAAGAGATAAGAGAAGAACTCATTATAAACTTTCTGAGAAAGCCATTGCGATCTGCCCAACTACGGATACTCCGCACCTTTTCCACCACGCATATGTAGTAGAAGGTGACCTGTTCCATAAAGGCAAGCTTGCAATCAAAAATTATACAACTAACGCTCAGTAAGCTTTAGCTGCTATTAGTTTTAGTTCTGTATAGTTTAACATCAACCACTACATGAGGATCGCCTTAGACGCAATGGGTGGCGATTATGCACCGGAGGCAATAGTTAAAGGTGCCATACTTGCCGAAAAGCAGCTTCCTGATCAATACGAAATTTTGCTTATAGGCAAAGAGGCTATTGTACAGCAGTTGTTAGAAGAATACGGGTATACTGGTAAAAGCATTAAAGTGGTTAATGCTACCCAGGTAATTGAAATGGGTGAACACCCGACCAAAGCCCTTACCCAAAAACCTGACTCCAGCATAGCTGTTGGCTACGGATTACTGAAAGCCGGGAAAGCAGATGCTTTTTGCAGCGCAGGAAATACCGGAGCCATGCTTGTAGGGGCTATGTTCAGCGTTAAAGCTATAGAAGGTATTTTAAGGCCATCTATAGCCGGGCTTGTTCCGAAACTGCATGGTGGTTATGGCATTATGCTGGATGTTGGCGCAAACGCAGACTGTAAGCCGGAAGTACTGGAGCAGTTTGCAGAACTTGGTTCTATTTATGCCAAGTATGTGCTCAATATCCAGAATCCTAAAGTTGGGTTGATGAACCTGGGCGAAGAGGAAGGCAAAGGCACTGTAAATACACAGGCCGCCCACCAGCGTTTAAAGGTAAATCAAACTATAAACTTTATCGGCAACATAGAAGGCCGCGACGTTTTCAACGATAAGGCAGACGTTATCGTTTGCGACGGTTATACCGGTAACATTATCCTGAAAATGGCAGAGTCTATCTATGACATATTAAACGAGAAGAAGATGCATGATCCATTCTTCGACAAGTTTAACTATGAAGCCGAAGGTGGCAGTCCTATTCTGGGTATAAACGGCAATGCAGTGATCGGTCACGGGGTTTCTACTCCTACTGCTATCTGCAATATGGTGTTGCAGGCCCAGAAAATGGTAGCTTCAAACTTATCAGAGCGATTCAGAAAGAACTATAGCGAATAATATCAGTGGCTCTTATTGCCACCATTTGAACTTGGCATAAACTTTATCAGTTATCTTTTTAAGGTACTGGGAGTTTGTGCCAAGTTTTTTTTTGTAACTTGCCCGCCTTAATCTAACAACCTAATACCTTTTAAAGATGAGTAAAATTACTGCCGCGATTACAGGTGTAGCAGGCTACGTACCAGACTACGTGCTTACCAACAAGGAGCTCGAAACAATGGTGGAAACCAACGACGAATGGATAACCTCGCGTACCGGCATTAAGGAAAGGCGTATTTTAAAAGGCGAAGATAAAGGCACATCTCATATCGCAGTACCGGCAGTGCTGGATCTGCTTAAAAAAACGAATACTAAACCTGAAGAAGTTGACCTGCTTATTTGTGCAACCACTACCCCGGATATGGTTTTCCCGGCAACGGCTAACCTGATTACGGCGGAAGTAGGTGCCGTAAACGCATTTGGGTATGACCTACAGGCAGCCTGCTCAGGTTTCCTTTACGCGCTGGCTACAGCGTCTAAATTTGTAGAGTCTGGTCAGTATAAAAAAGTAATTGTAGTAGGTGCTGATAAAATGTCTTCTATTATAGACTATACCGACAGAGCTACCTGCATTATTTTTGGTGATGGCGGCGGCGCTGTTATGCTGGAACCAAACACCGAAGGATATGGAATCATTGATTCAGTTCTTAAATCAGACGGAACTGGTGCACAGTACCTGCACATGAAAGCAGGTGGCAGCCGCAGACCGGCAACTATAGAAACCGTACAGGCCCGTGAGCATTATGCTTTCCAGGAAGGCCAGCAGGTGTTTAAGTTTGCTGTTAAAGGCATGGCTGATGTATCTGCAGAGGTAATGGAACGCAACAACCTGACCAGCGACGATGTGGCCTGGCTTGTACCGCATCAGGCTAACAAACGAATTATTGAGGCTACCGCTAACCGTATGGGCCTTAGCAACGAGAAGGTGATGCTGAACATCCATAAATATGGTAACACCACAAGCGGCACTATTCCGCTTTGCCTGTGGGAGTATGAAAGCCAGCTAAAGAAAGGTGATAATATAGTATTAGCAGCTTTTGGTGGTGGTTTTACCTGGGGTGCTATCTATCTGAAGTGGGCTTATGATCCGAAATAATAATTTATCATATTATATATTTACTATATATTTAAAAGGTGATCGAAAGGTCACCTTTTTTATTGACCGGATTTAACAGCAACACTATAAACACCACTTATATGAGCAAACTTTTTACGCTGCTTTTCATCTTCTTTTCAGTTAGCTTCTTCCATGTCAGTGCCCAGGTTAACCTTTTCGAGAAAGGATATATAGTTCAGAACGGCGATACAGTTTCGGGATACTTAAAAAATGCCCCTGACCTGGAGTTAACCCAATCTATTGAGTTTAAAGACAACCCGGCTGCCACAAGCACTACTACTTATACGCCCCAGCAGATCACATCTTTTACTTTTGAAGGCACAGGTATAGTACATCATGTAGTAACTGCAGATATCATTAAAGGTAATACTACTCACCAGGTCGAGCGATTTGCGAAACTTTTGCTGAGTGGCTATACCACTCTTTACAAATTAGAATTACCAGCTGATGAGCTATCTATAGAACTACAAAAGCAGAACACGTTTGTGTATGTGTTGAAAAAAGATGCTGCATACCATACGCTGGGTGTATATGAGACCTACAATAATTTAACATTAAGAACCAATAACAGGTACAGGGTTATATTGCGCGCCCTCTTTACAGACTGCGAAACTTACGATGATAATTTAGACAGGCTATCCTTTAATGACAAGAGTATTATACAGGAAGTCAGGAAATATAATACATGCAAATCCCCTGCCTCTGTAACTAAAGTGCATATTATTAAACCAGAGCCACTCATTAAACATGGATTTGAGGGTTCTTATGCCAAAGGGTCTATCTCTGATGAGAAAAACTATACAGGAGAAGGATATGCTTTTGGGTACTTCTGGGACATTATGCACACAGATAAGTCCAGGCATCTATCCGGAAAACTAGGGATAGGCATTATGCTCTATGATTACAAAGACATAAGTTCCAGGGATGAGCCGATCACTGAATCGGAAATTTATCTCCGGTTCCCGGTGGCTCTACAGTATAACATCATACAAGATCTTAAATCTGACTTTGTTCCGTTCATAAATTTTGGAGCTACTGCACTGCTAACCGATGAGCTGCAAATGATGCAAAGCGTTAGTATTGGGATGTATTACGATCGGTTAAGGATTTCAGCAGGAATTGAAAATACCAGGTTCACGAAAGGGTTGACATTGCTTAATCTGGGAGTAGGTATACGGCTGGATAATGCACTGGCAAAGTAAAGTTTATCAAAAAGAAAAGCGGCTTTAAGTGCCGCTTTTTCTGTATTTATCCGAAACTTAAACTATAAACTATAGTTTACCCGATCATCTGTCCCCTGCCATAGTCAGCCCGTTCAGCTATACCACCTTCTGGTCTATCAGTTTCAGATAGTTTAGAAAGGCCAAACGCACCAATGGCCATAACAAGGTCGCGCACGGCAACATCAAAATACTCACCGGTAGTGACCAGGTTTATAGCAATACCTACCAGCCAGGCCGCAACTATATAGCCCCCAATGCGTGGGCGCAGCAAAACCAAGATACCGGCAATAATCTCGATTACGCCGACTATAAGCATAAATGTATGCGGGCTAAAAGGAATGATGTCGGCAACTATAGGGCTCAGGTATTTGTCCCAGTCGGTAAGCAGGTGTGTAAACTTATCGATACCAGCCACAATGGGTACAATGGCATAGGTATACTTTAATGTTGCCCAAACAGTGTGCAGGCGATCGGTTGAGATACTTGATGCTGTGTTCATGATGTTAATCCTCCTTTTAAATTATAGTTCTAGTAGTTAGATATCTTCTGCCAGAAACCGTTACAAAAATGTAACCCCTCTTATAGTTGACACATCCAATCATAAAAAACGATGCAGGCAACAAACTATAATTTGAAAGAGACTGGCACGACTTCCGATGCGGAAATTGTGAACCGTGTGTTGGCGGGTGAGAAAGAAATGTACGAGCTACTGATGCGCCGCCACAACCAGAAACTATACCGTGTTATCAGGAGTTATCTGAAAGTTGAAAACGAAGTAGAGGATGCCATGCAGGACACGTATCTGAAAGCCTACGAAAAACTTTTCCAGTTCCGGCACGATGCACAGTTCTCAACATGGCTCATTCGGATTGGTATTAATGTAGCCCTGGCCAGATGGAGAAAGGATAAAAAATTAGCCGAAGCCCCCTCCGACCTGATCGACTATGATGCATTGCCGCCTTCTCAGATAATGCCTATGGACCCGGAAAAAATAATCATCAGAAACGAAGCAAAGCTTTTACTGGAGAGAGCCATTGATGCCATACCTGAAAAGTATAAAATAGTTTATACATTGCGCGAGCTGGAAGAAATGAGTGTGCAGGAAGTGATGGAGTGCCTGGAACTAACAGAAAGCAACGTAAAAATAAGGTTATACCGCGCCAAAGCACTTTTAAAGGATAACCTGTACAAACTTACGAATGACAGCAAGTTGTTTGAGTTCGGGAATACACGCTGCGACAAAATAGTCTTTACTGTAATGAGCCGTTTAACAGAACCCCTATAGTTCGCATTAACAGCATTAAAACCCTCCAGCTACTGTATAAAAGCTAATAACTAGCATTGATATACGCTTTTAAAAATATGTTGCGCATGCATAACATATTAATTAAATGGATAGATAACAAGTTAAAATCATACCTTTTTTCGGGACAAATCACACAGATTGACTAACTTTGTTTGCTAAACATAGTTTTGCGCTATACTTTTATCGTTTCATTTAAGTACAACACGATTCAGAATACTTATGGCAACCACAGCTGATATTAAAAATGGCGTTGTTATCGAATACAACAACGACCTTTACCAGGTAATAGATTTCCAGCACGTAAAGCCAGGCAAAGGCCCTGCCTTTGTAAGAACCAAACTAAGAAATATCAGAAGTGGTAAAGTATTAGATAACACGTTTTCTGCAGGTCATAAAATCACGACGGCACGTGTAGAGCAGCGTCCGCACCAGTTCATTTACAAAGATGATATGGGTTATAATTTTATGGACATGAGCACTTTTGAGCAGGTAACCCTGCAAGAGGCCATGGTACCGTTTGCTGACCTGATGAAAGAAGGACAGGAAGTAACCATCCTTTTCCATGCTGAAACAGAAAGCCCGCTTACCTGTGAGATCCCTCCTTTTGTAGAGTTAACTATAACGTACACGGAGCCGGGCCTTAAAGGCGATACCGCAACAAACGCATCAAAACCAGCTATTGTAGAGACAGGCGCAACCATTCAGGTGCCACTTTTCATTGGCCAGGATGAAAAAATAAAAGTAGACACTCGTACTTATTCTTACGCAGAAAGAGTAAAATAACACATGAAAGCTAAAGAAATCCAGGACCTTATCGACTTCATCGCCAAATCCGGCCTGAACAAAGTCAACATCGAAACTGAAGAGTTTAAAATTTCGGTACAGCGCGAGCCAAACCAGAAAGTAAAGTATATTAGCGAGCCAGCTCACCATGCTGCTCCAGCCGCCGCACCTGCTCCGGCTGCTCCTCAGGCTGCTTCGGCTCCTGCAGCACCAGCGGCTCCGGCTGCCGCACCAGCTTCTGACGATAGCAAGTATGTGGCTATCAAAGCGCCAATGATCGGTACGTTCTACCGCGCTGCCAGCCCGGAATCTCCAATTTTTGTTAACGTTGGCGACGAAGTGAAAAAAGGCCAGGTAATCTGTATCATCGAAGCTATGAAGTTGTTCAACGAGATCGAATCTGAAGTATCAGGTAAGATTGTGAAGGTGTTGGTAGACAACGCTACGCCAGTTGAATACGATCAGCCATTGTTCCTGGTAGATCCTAGCTAATATTTAAATTTGAAAATTTGGAAATGAGAAAATTTGGAAATGGAGATGGTGTGAAAAACGTCTCCATTTTCATTGTTCATAATTTTCAAATCTACAAATCTTCAAATCTTCTAATCTGACATCATGTTTAAGAAAATATTAATTGCCAACAGGGGCGAGATTGCACTACGCATTATCCGTACGTGCAAAGAGATGGGCATTAAAACGGTAGCTGTTTACTCTACTGCCGATAAGGAAAGCTTACACGTGCGTTTTGCTGACGAAGCAGTTTGTATCGGACCAGCTCCAAGCTCACAGTCTTACCTGAACATCCCGCATATTATTGCAGCTGCCGAAATTACCAACGCAGACGCTATTCACCCGGGTTACGGTTTTCTTTCTGAGAATGCTGAGTTCTCGCGCATTTGCGCTGAAAACAACATCAAGTTTATAGGTGCTTCGCCGGAAATGATCAACCAGATGGGTGACAAGTCTTCGGCAAAGGCAACCATGCAGAAAGCTGGTGTACCATGTATACCAGGCTCACCAGGTTTATTAAAATCTTTTGAAGAAGGCATTAAGCTTGCTGCCAAGATCAAATATCCGGTAATCATTAAGGCAACTGCTGGTGGTGGTGGTCGTGGCATGCGTATCATTAAAGACGAGTCTGAGTTCGAGAAAATGTGGAACGATGCCCGTACAGAAGCTGCTGCAGCATTTGGTAACGATGGTATTTACTTGGAGAAGTTTATTGAAGAGCCGCGCCACATCGAAATTCAGTTGATCGGTGACCAGCACGGTAACGTAGCCCACCTTTCTGAGCGTGACTGCTCAATCCAGCGTCGTCATCAGAAACTGGTGGAAGAAACGCCTTCTCCGTTCATTACCGATGATCTTCGTGAGCGCATGGGCCAGGCGGCTATTGCCGGTGCTAAAGCCATTAACTACGAAGGTGTTGGAACTATAGAATTCCTGGTTGACAAGAACCGCGACTTCTATTTTATGGAGATGAACACGCGTATCCAGGTAGAACACCCGATTACGGAAGAAGTTATTGATTACGATCTGATTAAAGAGCAGATTAAGGTAGCAGCCGGTGAGCGCATTTCTGGCAAGAACTACTACCCTAAAATGCACGCCATTGAGTGCCGTATCAACGCGGAAGATCCGAAGAACAACTTCCGTCCTTGCCCAGGCAAGATCACAAACCTGCACGTACCAGGCGGCCACGGCGTTCGCGTGGACTCTCACGTGTACTCTGGTTACACGATCCCGTCTAACTACGACTCTATGATCGCGAAACTGATCGTAAGCGCACAGACCCGTGAAGAAGCCTTAGTTAAAATGAAACGTGCCCTAAGCGAGTTCGTTATTGAAGGTATCAAAACAACTGTACCTTTCCACCTGAAGCTTATGGATGACCCTGGCTTTAAAGAAGGCAACTTCACAACTGCTTATCTGGAGAACTTTGATTTCAAAGCGCTGGATTAAGTAGCCTGAACTATAAATAGAAAAGCCGGTGCAATTGTACCGGCTTTTTTGTTTGTTTTTATCTATTTAACATATAATAGCAACTATTGACTATAGCTGTAATCTATTTTTGAGTATATCTTAATTTTCTATATTTAAACTATATTTGATATCTCAATTTAACTATAAAACAAACTTCATGAAAAACAATTTACTCCGCCTGTTCGCTTTACTTTTTATAGTTTCAGCCACAGTAGCCTGCACTAAGGATGATCCCGAGCCAGACTATATGAAACTACTTACGGCCCATACATGGGTTATGAGCAATGCCAAAGCCGAAACAGATGATCCTGAATTACTTGAGAGAATGGAAGGCATTTACTTGGTACTTTCTTATACACAGATAACTTTTAACGAAAATGGGACTTACTCAGGTACAGATGGGAATGGAACCTGGGAGTTTTCCTCAGACAATAAGAAGATTATTTTTGACCAGAACACCTATAATAAAACAGAGTGGCCTATACGGGAATTAAATGCAGGTTCTCTTAAAGTTAGCTGCGTAGCTGTAATGGTTGACACTGAGAATAATGTAGATAAGGTAAAGATTAACCTGGACCTTGTACCTAAGAAATAACCTTTAACAAAAAGAGGAGCAATTATAAATTGCTCCTCTTTTTGTTTTATAGTTTAAAAGCTAAACCTTCTCAGGTTCTTCTTCCATTAACGTTGTCAGTTCGTTATACCAGCCTTCACCATACTTTCTAATAAGTGGCTCTTTTAGAAACTGGTAAACTCTTACACCCAAGTCCTGACCAAAATTACAAGCAGCTGCACAAATGCTCCAACGGTCATAGTTCAGGGCTTCGAAATCATCATACTTCGTAATTCTTATTGGGTATAAATGGCAGGAGATTGGTTTCTTCCAGCTGATCTTGCCATCATAATATGCCTGCTCAATGGCACATTTCAGGATTCCCTTTTCATCGTAAAGCGCATAGGCACACTCCCGGTTTTCTATAGTTGGGGTTGAGTAATCGCCTTCAAAATCCTTAATGTAAAGTCCCTGCTCCTCTACTGCCAGTTTGCCAGCGCCCGTCATGTACGGTTTTATGTGCTCGTAACTTTCTTCCAATATCGCCAGTTCGCTTTCTTCCAGCGGTGCGCCCAGGTCACCTTCTACGCAGCAGGCACCTTTGCATTTCTCGAGGTTACAAACAAAAAAGTTATCACGTATGTCGTCGCTGATGACGGTATTCTGAAGGACTATCATATTCTGCTAAAGCAATCGGAAGGGAACTTTGCTTCCTGTGTTTAAAGAGACAAAGGTAACCAGAAAATAGTTTAGAAGATGTTTAAGTTGCTAATGGTACTTTGCAAATCATTTGTCATCCCGAGCATTAGCCGAGAGATCTTAATTGTTCTAGAGTTGCTTTACCCCTTCCCAGCCTTCCCTTATTAACAGGTAAAGGAGTTTAGGTACCATTACTTTTTACTTTGTCATCTCGAACAGCGTGAGAGATCTGGTACAGTTTAACATCCCCCTTCGCCCCCTTCAAAGGGGGACTTTCGGCCGTTGCTATAGTTGACTTTATCGTTTCAAAGTTACAGCCTGTCGAGCGGACAGGTCGCGACCTGTCCCTACAAAATGAGATTGTAGAGACACAATACTTTGCGTTTTGTTTCGGGTAAATATGATCCCCAACTATAAGACACATAAGATTTCTCGGCTGACGCTCGAAATGACAAAAGAGAAACTATAAGACTGTACCTAAACTCCTCCCGCTGTTTTTAGGGGAAGGCTGGGAAGGGGTAAAACGCCAATTATAGAACTATAGCTTCAGCCTTTGCCATGCCTGTCCCTATCTGGTCAGTTGAGTCGGGAGACTCAACATCATCTTAAGTCACGAGTCTGGAGACTCGCGCCAGCGTTAGGAACTATAGACCTTTAAACTCAACTATAGGAAAGCCGGAAACTCCCAATCCTAAAAACAAAGAAGGTGACTACCTTTCGATAGTCACCTTCTTTGTTTTTAGGAATAGCCTTAATTCTGCTTAGCAGGAGAACCGGCAGCCATCAGGATGTTACTTACGTTTTCCTGTTTTGTATAGTCAATGGCAGTTTTACCAACCTGATCTTTCATTTTAGGATCTGCGCCGGCTTGTATCAGGGCCAGAATTATTTCGAAGTTAGAGTTCAGCTCACAGGCTAGTATCAGAGGCGTTTTGCCTTCGTTGTTCTGAAGGTTTGGGTTTGCACCGGAAGCAAGTAATTTTTCAAGCTCCATAATGCCGATATGCTGCCCGCTTGTTGATTGCAATGCAGCCGTGAGCGCTGTGTTACCTTGCTTGTCTTTTATGTTCAGATCGGCTTTGTATTTGAGCAATGTATCCAGCAACTGTACCTGCTCCTGCTCAAACAACTGCGAATTGCTTACGCGGGCACCCACTACGGTGTAATGTAATGCTGTTAGACCATCTTCGTCCTGGGCATTAATGTTGGCGCCTTTCTGCAGCAAACGGCCAACTATAACCGGACGAACTTCCGGCTCATATATTACACCAAAGTCCTCCAACAACATGGGCAAGTAAAGTGCGTGCATCAGTGGAGTACGGTTTTTCAGATTTGTGTCGTAATCGTCTGGTATGGCCGTGGTATTTACATTGGCATTGTTCTTCAGGGCGCGCTCCAGCATATCCGGGTTGCGGGTTATGGCTGCAATGGCAAGCTTCTGGTCGGGTGTCTGGTTCATGTAATGCAGCTGCTCGTAGGCACTTACACTACCTTTAGAAACAGCTTTGCGGTATAGTTTGCGGGCCTCATCCAGGTTGGGCTCGCCTAAAGTTCCTTCTTCGTACAGCAGACCCAGGGTATAAAGTGCTTCGCGGTCGCCGGCTTCCACGCCTTTTTTCAGCCAGAAAACAGCCTTATCTTTATCGGGCTTTACTCCTTCACCATCCAGGTATAGATTGGCCAGGTATGTATACGACACTACGTCGCCTTTATTGGCAGCGCGGTTCATATAGTTAAAAGCATAGCCCAGGTCCTTCATTTCGCCGTAGCCGGTAAAGTACATGCTACCCAGCATGCGGTTACTGAAGGCATCGCCCTCTACTGCCTTTTCGCGGATAACGACTGCTGCGGTGCGCATTTTCTCTAAAAAGTTCTGCTTGTCTTCCGCGTTACGAAGTATCATCAACTCAGCCAGACCTAAGTGGCCCAGCAGACTGTTTTCCTCTATTGCCCGCTCAAAGTAAAAACGGGCAGAATCAGTGTTGGCAGAAAAGAATTTAGTGCGGTTCTGTATCTCCTGTAAAGTATCTATCTGAACAGAATCATACTTTAACTCACGGTACTGGTGCATACGCCCCAGGAAATAAAGCGCATCGCTCTCCCCTTCTGCAACAGCTTGCTTAAACTTGGCGTGTGCCTGGTTAAACTGCAGCGATGTATAGTGCTTCATGGCTTCCTGCATAGCCGTCGTTTTCCAAATCAGTCTTTCAGGAGCTTTCTCGGCAGGTTTGGGCGCTACGGTAGCCGTATTGGTTTTAGCAGCTGGTTTCTGGGTGGCCGATTTCTTTACAGTTGCTTTGGTGGTTTTCGGTGACGATTTACTTTGTGCAAAACTCAATTGTGTGCTAACAATAAAGAGGGCAAGCAACAATAGTTTTTTCATGGCGGGTATGGTAGTGCGATATTTTTGATATATCATCCGTAAAATTTCTTCTTATTAAGAAGTTTATGATCAGGCAAAAGTAACTATAACAAGCCTGTAATTCAAACCGGAACTATAGCTGGTGTTACAGTTACAAATTCCGGGCCCTTTTATTTGGCCTGCTATAAAACGCTTTTCAGGTAAGTATTGTTCATAAGCTAACTATAGCTACCAATTTGCAATGGCGGTTCTGAATACGGATTTGTATTCGTAAATTGCATCACAATAAAAAGAAGCACGCGGAAGAGAACAAATGGATTATATCAGTTTATTGAACGAGTCGCAACGCAAGGCAGTACTTCACACCGAAGGACCAGCCATGATCATTGCGGGTGCCGGCTCAGGCAAAACAAGAGTACTTACTTACCGGATCGCCCATCTTATCAGTTTAGGCATTGATCCGTTTAATATACTGGCCCTTACCTTTACCAACAAGGCTGCCAAAGAAATGCGCCACCGTATTGAGAAAGTGATCGGCAACGAAGCCAAAAACATCTGGATGGGGACGTTTCACTCAGTTTTCTCACGTATTTTACGTGCTGAAGCAGATAAGATAGGCTACCCAAAAAGCTTTACCATTTACGATACCGACGACTCCAAAACACTCATTCGCAACATTGTGAAAGAGATGAACCTGGACGACAAACTATACAAGGCAAACGTGGTGCTGGGCCGTATCTCTTCAGCTAAAAACAAGCTGATATCGCATAAGCAGTACATGAGCGACCCGGTAATACAAGCCGACGACGAAGCTGCCATGCGCCCTAAAATCGGGAAGATATACGAGCAGTACCAGAACCGCTGCTTTAAGGCCGGCGCGATGGACTTTGACGACCTGTTGTTCCAGACCAACGTACTTTTCCGTGACCACCCGGATGCGCTTAACAAATACCAGAACATATTTAAGTTTGTAATGGTGGATGAGTACCAGGATACCAACTACTCGCAGTACCTGATAACGCGTAAGCTGGCTGCCCAAAACCGCAATATCGTAGTGGTAGGTGACGATGCGCAATCTATTTACGCCTTCCGTGGTGCTGATATCCAGAACATACTCAACTTTGAGCGCGACTACCCGGAACTGGAAGTGTTTAAGTTGGAGCAGAACTATAGATCAACCAAAAACATTGTTCACGCAGCCAACTCGGTTATCAAAAATAACACAGCACAGCTGCGAAAAGATGTTTTTACCGACAATGAACAAGGTCCACTGATTGAGGTAATAAAAGCGAACTCGGATAACGAAGAAGGGAAGCTGGTAGCGACGTCCATTTTCGAGGAGAAGATGAATAACCACCTCTCCTACGACGATTTTGCGATTCTTTACCGTACTAACGCGCAGTCCAGGGCCATGGAAGAAGCCCTGCGTCGCATGAACATCAAATATAAAATTGTTGGTGGCCTGTCATTCTATCAGCGTAAAGAGATTAAAGACCTGATCGCTTACCTGCGATTAACGGTTAACCATAACGATGAACAGGCATTGCGCCGTGTTATCAACTACCCGAAACGCGGTATTGGTGAAACTACGGAGTCAAAGCTTTTTGTAACAGCTGATGAAATAAACCACAGCGTTTGGGAAGTGGTGCAGAATGCATCAGAGTTTTTAGGTAACCGTGTAGGAACGGCCATTGAGAACTTCTCGATGATGATACGCGAGTTCGCGATAATGGCGGAGCAGAACGATGCCTTTGAAGTTGCCAAACATGTTGCCAAACGCTCAGGTATAGTAGATGACCTGTACCAGGATAAGACTGTAGAAGGCCTTGCCCGCTACGAAAACATACAGGAATTACTGAACGGTATCAAAGAATATGTAGATGATCCGGAGAAGGAAGACAAAAGCTTATCAGCTTTCTTACAGGACATTGCCCTTATTACTGACGCCGATACCAAAGCTGACCTCGATGGTGAGTTTGTAACGCTCATGACCATTCACTCGGCCAAGGGCCTGGAGTTTAAGAACGTATTTATAGTTGGCATGGAAGAAAACCTCTTCCCGAGCCAGATGATGCTGAACTCCCGTGCCGACCTGGAAGAAGAACGTCGCTTGTTTTACGTGGCCATTACCCGTGCTGAAAAGAAACTATACTTAACTTACGCAACCAGCCGCTACCAGTGGGGTAACCTGCGTGCCTGCGAAAAGAGCCGTTTCCTGGATGAGATCGATCCGAAGTACCTGAACTTTAAATATGGCGATACAGGCAATACAGCTTCTGGCAGCATGCTGGACCGTGTGCTGCAACGCAAGAGCAGTATCAGTAGTTTAGTGCAGGCACCGGCGCGTAAACAGGCCGCCACAGCCTACACCGCTCCTGCCGATTTTAAGCCAAGCGACACAAGCAACCTTGCAGCCGGTATGAAGGTAGAACACCCTAAATTCGGTTTTGGCGTAGTAACCCTTGTAGACACCCAGGGAAACAGCGTAAAAGCAACTATAAACTTCGATGAAGTAGGCGAAAAAACCCTGCTCCTGAGCTTCGCCAAGCTACGCATACATGAGTAGTAATTAGAATTTATGAATTAAAAATTGGAAATTGGGGCAAGCCCGGTAAGTATAAAGGGTATTGATTAAACTATAGCTTTTATAACTTCTAGCTTAAAATTCGTAATTCATAGTTGCACTGCGTGTAATATTTATCATTTCTAGTTTCTAATTCATAATTTTGAATTTATATAAAATCTAATGGAAGCAAGTACCTCCTTTAAACAAGACCTGTTGTTGCGCGAATATGGCCGTAACGTTCAGGACCTTGTGAATCATATACTGACGATACAAGACAGAGCTGAACGCACCCGCCTTTCGCAGTTGCTTATAAACCTGATGGCCAAACTGAACCCGCAGCTGCGCGATACCCAGGATTACCAGCAGAAGCTCTGGAACCACTTATTTGTAATGTCTGGCTCGCAGCTGGATGTGGATGCGCCTTACCCGCTTAGCGCGATGGAGTACCTGAACGACAAGCCGCAGCGCATGCATTACCCCCTCGAAACGCCTAAGTTCAAACACTATGGCCAGAACGTGGAACTGCTTATTCAGCGTGCTACCGAACTGGAAGATGAAAAAGAGCGCGAAGCCGCTATTGTCTCTATCGGTAAACTGATGAAAACGCTGTACCGCTCTTATAACAAAGAAAGCATTACCGACGATGTGATCCTGAGCGATATCCGCCAGTTATCGAAAGGTAAACTGAACATGGATCTTGCCCTGATAGAGAGCAATAACCTGTTTGAATCTAATGTTGGTGGCGGCGGTCGTCAGGATAACCAGCAACGCAGTCAGCAAAGCCGCGACAACCGTGGTGGCGATAACCGAGGCGGAGACCGTAACCGCAACAAGAATACCCGATCTTCCAATCAAAGAAATAAATAAGAGTACATGGCTTCATTTGAAGTAATAGGTGGTAATAAGTTAAAAGGTGAAATAATACCTCAGGGAGCTAAAAACGAAGCATTACAGATACTTTGTGCTGTATTGCTGACTTCCGAACCGGTTACCATTTCCAATATCCCCGACATCCGGGATGTAAATAAGCTTATAGAGTTGCTGCAAGGTTTAGGTGTACATGTAGAGCGTAACGCGCCTGATACCTATACTTTCCGGGCAGACAATGTAGACCTGGATTACCTGGATACAGAAGCTTTTGTAGCGCAGGGCCGCGCCATTCGAGGTTCGGTTATGATCGTGGGTCCGATGCTGGCGCGCTTCGGGAAATCTAAATTACCAAAGCCGGGTGGCGATAAAATTGGTCGCCGCCGACTGGATACGCACTTTGTAGGTTTCGAGAAACTGGGCGCTAAGTTTGAATACAATGCATCGGATGACTTCTATAGTGTAACTGCTGATCAGTTGAAAGGCACTTATATGCTATTAGATGAAGCATCGGTAACCGGCACGGCTAACATTTTGATGGCAGCAGTATTGGCGGAAGGCACTACTACCATTTACAATGCTGCCTGCGAGCCTTATGTGCAACAGCTTTGCCGCATGCTTAACCGGATGGGCGCCAAAATAAGTGGCATAGGCTCTAACATGCTTATAATTGAAGGCGTGGAGAAACTGGGTGGCACCGAACACCGCATGCTGCCTGACATGATCGAGATTGGTTCGTTTATTGGTCTTGCCGCCATGACGGGCTCTGAAATAACGATAAAAGACTGCCAGATACCAGAACTTGGTTTGATACCTGATACCTTTCAGCGCTTGGGCATCAAAATGGAATTCCGTGGCGATGATATTCATATCCCGGCACAGGATCATTATGAGATCGATACTTATATAGATGGCAGCATCCTGAACATATCGGACCATACGTGGCCGGGCTTAACTCCTGACCTGCTGAGTGTGGCACTGGTTGTGGCTACACAAGCAAAAGGTACAGCGCTTATACATCAGAAAATGTTTGAAAGCCGCCTGTTTTTCGTGGATAAACTGATAGACATGGGTGCCCAGATCATTCTTTGCGATCCGCACCGCGCTACCGTTATCGGCCACAACAATCACATTCCGTTACGCGGTATCCGTATGACTTCCCCGGATATTCGTGCTGGTGTGGCGCTGTTAATTGCAGCACTTTCAGCTGAAGGTACTAGCATCATCGATAACGTAGAGCAGATAGACCGCGGTTACCAGAACATTGATGGTCGTTTGAATGCCATTGGCGCACAGATCAGAAGGATATAACAACTATAAAATATAGTTTAAGACTTGGAGAGCACTCAGAAATGGGTGCTCTTTTTGTTTGTGGTGGGTTAATAGTTTGTAGTTCTTATATTAGCTAAAACATATACGTTGATGAACTCAACTATAGAATACATTAAAACAGGACTTGTTAGTTACGTGTATAGTGCAGATAAGCGTATGTTGTTTATACTATAGTTAGCGGTAATTTAAATAATGAAAGATGATTTGGGAAGAACTGAAAGTTTACCGACCTCTAAAGAAAGAAGAACTCAAAGAATCCTATAAAAGGTTTACTAACATTATAGCAGAGAATCTCTCACACTTTGGTTTTAAGCTTGTAGGTCGTAGACTTATCAAAAGGTCGGATGACCTGTTTCACGTTATTCATCTTGATACAAGGGGAAATTGGACAGGATTAGGTGACTCTTTTAAAACCGAGATAGCCATAACTTCCATTTATGACACAGAAGTTTTTGTAAAGAATTACGAATTGACTGGTTCAAGAAGTATTGAAAGCCTAATCCCTAACCTTAAAAACTACTACAGAATTACTGAAGAGTACCCATTACTCGCGGACTTTATTACTAGAAAGATAATTGATTACGTTCTTCCATATTTTGATAAGTATAGGTCCTCAAGACAAATACTCGCTGATAGGACAAATTTTAAAATTGACAACATAACCCAAGCGACCGAGAGAAATAGAAACTTAATTATGCTTTGTGAGTTGGGCAACAATCAAGACGTTCAAGCCACCAATATTATTAGGAGCAAAATTGATTTAATACAGAAATTAAATCATGGCAGTGATGAACTAAAAGAATTAATTGAACTAATCCATATTCTAGAAGCCAAAGATTGGGAAGGAATTCGAGAAGTATTAAACAGCTACAAAGCGGAAGTATTTAAAAAGCTTAGAATTAAAGAAAACCAAACAGGTAACACTGTATAAACAATATGCTTCGGCCGGTGGCCTAGCACGTTGTTTATACTAACCGTTAGAAGTAATGAAATATTACTATGCCCGACAACTATAACCTGAACCGATTTCTAGAAGCCCAGGAAAGCACCTACCATACTGCTTTATCTGAGATCAGAAATGGAAGAAAGCGAAGCCATTGGATGTGGTTTATTTTCCCGCAGGTGGCTGGCCTTGGGTTTAGCGAAACGTCAAGGTTTTATGCCATTAAAAGTAAAGCCGAAGCAATTGCCTACTTAAACCACCCTGTTTTAGGGAAGCGCTTAACTGAGATAACAGAAGCATTACTAACTTTAGAAGGCAAATCTGCAAACCAGATATTCGGAAGCCCCGACGATGTAAAGCTAAAATCCAGCATGACGCTTTTTAATGCTTTAAGCAGCGATAATCCCCTGTTTAAGCAGGTGCTAGCGAAATACTTTAAAGGCGAAAAAGACGCTAAAACCTTGCAGTTACTAAATAGTAAGGCGCAACAACTATAGTATACATTTCTTCCCTAATCTAATCTGTGCCACTAACATTTATTTCTTAAATCTATATTCAGAAAATACTATACTAGCTGTATCTTTGGTGTACTAAAAAACAAACTGATGGCAGTATTAGAAGTTATAAAACACACCAAAGCAGCCTTTAAAATTATGAAAGACCCACAGACAGGTTGGAAACATAAGCTTAAAGAAGTACTTATTGAGATCGGGATTATTGTTTTCGCTATCACGTTGTCGTTGTGGCTGCACAACTGGAGCGAGCAGAACCATATAAAACAAGAAGAAAAAGAATTCTTAACTGGCCTGAAGGTAGACCTGGAAAAGGACCTGACTGAGTTAAATGGTGATATTGAAACCTATAGAAATGTAGAAAAGGGATTCAATTACTTTTATAAAGTCGCTTACGGCCTGCCTTTGCAGCAAGACAGTTTAAAGCTCTACAAGTGGGTTTTGTATAACACCACCCATTTTAATTCGAACAATAGCAGGTACGAAGGACTAAAAGCTTCTGGTAAGTTGGGGATTATTGAAAACAAAGAATTGCTGAATAACATTCTGGAGCTCTACCAGGAAGACATTCTATGGCTGAACCTTCTTAACGCAGACTTGAACAACTATAAGAGGGAAAAGCTTGAACCAGCCATAAATACCTTTTTAATACAGGATAAGGATAATAACGGAAACTGGGAACAAGTACTTCGTGAGCCACAAATACAAAATAACCTGAGGCATTTTGCAAGGCTCAATGAAATTATGGCCAAGTATGACAGTTTGATTACCAAATACAATAAAACCATTTCGCTTATAGCTGAAGAAATTGAAGAATAGTGTTTTATAGTTTTACTGGTATGTTAAAGCCTTTTAACAAGTAAATGCAGCAAAAAGTAAAGCACCTATAAGCCTGCAACAGCAACTCTCCAAACACTTACAAAGACGCTGGCAAAACCATTTGAGCTAAACTATAGAATACCTTACCTTTGGGGCAAATAATTGAGATATGAGCAAAGCAAATTGGAAAACCGTTAAGGAATACGAAGATATAACTTATAAAAAAGCAGACGGCGTTGCCCGCATTGCTTTTAACAGACCAAATGTGCGAAATGCGTTCCGCCCTAAAACCGTGTTCGAGCTTTTCGACGCGTTCCTGGATGCCCGTGAAGATACAAGTATAGGTGTGGTATTGCTTTCTGCGGAAGGCCCGTCTACTAAAGATGGCGTTTACTCTTTCTGCAGCGGCGGCGACCAGAATGCGCGTGGTTTCCAGGGGTATGTAGATGAAGGCGGTATTCCGCGTCTTAACATTCTGGAGGTTCAGCGCCTGATCCGCTTTATGCCGAAAGTGGTAATAGCTGTAGTTCCGGGCTGGGCAGTTGGTGGGGGCCATAGTTTGCACGTTGTCTGCGACCTGACGCTGGCCAGCAAAGAGCACGCGATCTTTAAACAAACCGATGCCGATGTTACCAGTTTCGATGGTGGTTATGGTTCTGCTTACCTGGCTAAAATGGTAGGTCAGAAACGTGCCCGCGAGATCTTCTTCTTAGGCCGCAACTATTCTGCCCAGGAAGCTTACGATATGGGAATGGTGAACGCCGTTATCCCTCACGAAGAACTGGAAGACACGGCTTACGACTGGGCACAGGAAATACTGGCGAAGTCACCGACCTCCATCAAAATGCTGAAGTTTGCTTTTAACGCTACCGACGATGGCATGGTAGGTCAGCAGGTTTTCGCCGGCGAAGCAACCCGCTTGGCCTACATGACCGAAGAAGCCAAAGAAGGCAGAAACGCATTTTTGGAGAAGCGTAAGCCAAACTTCAAGAATATTCCGTGGATTTCGTAACCCACCTCTGCCCCTCTGAGGAGGGGATTTTCTGAAATTACAAAAGCCTGTCACTTAATTGTAACAGGCTTTTGCTTTTGGCTATACTTGCTCTAATTCAAATCTTTATAACGGGTTACCTAACTATACTTTAGAGCATAAACATGAAACTAACCCCTACCCGTTATGCGCCCTTACTTATACATTTTTGTAGCCCTCATGCTTCTCGGCAGTATGAGTTGTGATTCCCGAATGGGTACTGAAGAAGCAGGTTCTTCGATGGCCAGCTTAGAATTACCTCCTCCTGCCAACCTCCCGAATCAAAAAATAAAGAAGGAAGCAACTATACGGTTCCAGGTAAAAGACCTGGCCAAAAGCAGCACCAAAATTGAAACATTCGCGGCTACATATGGCGCCACCATAACCAATAACCAGACTTATAGCCAGAAAGAACTGATTGAAACTAACTATACTATAAAAGTCGCTCCTGAAAAACTAAACCCCTTGCTTGCAGCTATACAAGGCGAAAGTATTTTCCTGGATAATAAAAGCGTTTCGGCGGAGGATGTAACGTTACAGTATGTAGATGTGGAAGCCCGCATAAAGGCCAAACAGGCTGTACGACAGAAGTACCTGGAACTGCTTACCAAAACCAGTAAAGTATCAGAAATTCTGGCGATTGAAGCTGAGTTACAGAAAGTGCAGGAAGAACTGGAATCGGTTCAGGCACAAATGAAGGCGTTGCAACAGCAAGTAAACTATAGTACCATTAACTTAACTATGTACCAGTTGGTGCCGGCATCCTACTCCGACAGAACCAGTTTCTCTACCCGGGTTTCATCCGCATTAAGTGGTGGCTGGCATCTGTTTAAAGACCTTCTGATCGGACTGGTCTATATCTGGCCTATACTTTTAGTTGCTGTGGCAGCTACAGTTGGTCTGCGTTGGTATAAAAGCAGGAAAAGAAGTATAATTTAGCTAAACGAGGCTTTTAAACAAAAACCCGGTTAAAGTAAATAATCATACTATAACCGGGTTTTTACTTTAAGCCATTCTACTCCTTCCCTCCGCGGAGAACATCATTATAAAAAAGCAGTGTAAGTAGACAGCGGTTACCAGAAGATCTATAGTTGATTAAATGCCACGGCTGCACAGTTTAGCAAGATTTAAAAGCTTAAACTATAGTTTGTTTAGAGAGCGCTTTAAGCCAGGCACTCTTTTCTGTATATAGGTAAACGCTACTCGTATTCTATCCTTTGTACTCAAAATTAAATCATATATTTATAGCTATATTTAGTCTATAACACCTTTATGAGAAACAACTTACTACTTCTTGCCCTGCTTACCCTTTTCACCACAACTGCCTTTGGCCAGATACAATCTGCGCAGGGCAAGCTGATACTTACAAATGGACAGGAACTGAACGGCGCCATCACACATTTTTATGATCAACCTACCGAAATTATACTGCTGACACCTGACAATACCAAACGCACCTTGCCACCCGCCGAAGTTGCCGAAATACAGCTTACTGATAGCAGGCGTTTCCTGTTGCGGGACCTGAATTCGGAGCGGCTTGTATTTCAGTTACTGATCGGGTCTGAAAAGATGAACCTGCTGAAGCGCGAGACGCCCTCTCCGTTGTTTTACATCGCAAAAGACGAACAGCTACACAAACTTGAAAACAACGAAGAGAGCCTGCTGGTAAACGGAAAAAGGTATAAAAAGGAAGATAACCGTTATATAGGCATCATTAATGTACTTATGCATGACAGGCTTGACCTGAGTGAGAAAATACATAAAACAAAGCTAAGGGAGCAGGACCTTACTGCCTTGGTATTGGCATATACCAGCGGAAATGTAACCTACCATTACCAGCCTGATGCGAAACTAGAGCGAAAACCGTATTGGGTTGCCTATGCCCAGTACAGCAACCACTACAGGAAAGAAATAACAACCAGGCTTTCCTATGGTTACCAGGCTGGGGCACAGTATTACTTTTCATCTGCCGGTCGTAACTCGCTGCGTTTTGGACTGGGCTATAGCAACTTTACTTTTGAAGAGGCCAACAGCAAATCTTACATGTTAACTATAGGTTACCAGTATGATTTTGTGAAGACAAGTAAAATGAATGCTTACCTGATGGCAACGTTCCTTGGGTTTGGATACTCCAAATATCATAACCTGGAAAGAAACGAAACACAAGAGGCTTCCGGGGCAGCTATCCGGATAGCACCGGGCATAGGCTTCGAATACAGAAGCACCGAAAAACTATCGATGTACGCTGAGGTAAACGAGCTTTTGGTAATCGATAGTTTGCCAAAAAACTATAGCCTGGGCATTAAATATGCATTTCGGAGGTAACTGGCAGGTTTCCACAGTACCTAAGCCGACTAATAAGCCACACGTATAGTTATTACTATATACAAAACAAAAGAGCGCCCAGCTAAAGGCGCTCTTTTGTTTTGTATATAGTAAAGCTTACTTTTAACCATTCTGCTCTTCTCCCCTTTTGCTGCCACCGTATAGTTCATACTTCAGCAGGCGGCAATCTATGGCTCCGTTGTAAAGTGGTGTGCGGCGCGAGGCGCGCAGGCCTATACTTTTGGCCGCATCCAGGTTACCGGTGAATACGAAGGCATCAAAGCCCTGATAATTGTTCTTCAGCGTGTCGCCGATGTTCTTGTAAAGTAAGTTAATGTCGTCAGACAGGATACGCTCGTTATAAGGCGGGTTCATCACTAAAACACCTTGTTCGGTTGGCGCATTGGTTTTAAAGAAATCTGCTTCTTCTACTTTTATCACATGTTCCAGACCGGCGTTGGCAATGTTGGTGCGGGCAGCTTCCACGTAATCCGGGTCAATGTCATAGCCAATGATCTCGGCCTGTGGTTCTTTCTTCTCTTTGGCTTCGGCGGTGCGCCATACCATTTCAAAAAGCTCCTTGTTATAGTCTTTCCAGTTCTCGAAACCGAATGGGTCGCGGCGAAAAAGACCCGGTGCAATGTTCTGCGCCATCATGGCCGCTTCAATCAGGAACGTGCCCGAACCAGCCATCGGGTCTATAAACGTAGACTTTTTATCCCAACCCGAAAGCGATATGATACCGGCAGCCAGTACCTCATTAAGTGGCGCCACGTTGGTCTGCAAACGGTAGCCGCGGCGGTGCAGCGAATCTCCTGACGAATCCAGGGAAAGCGTTACCATGTTTTCGTGCATGTGCAGGTTCAGGCGTACATCCGGGCGAATACGATCTACAGAAGGGCGTTCGCCGGTCTTTTTACGGAACTGGTCAACTATAGCATCTTTGGTAAGCTGGGCAACAAACAGCGAGTGCTCAAACGTAGAATGACTCACCACCGCATCAATCGCAAAAGTCTGATCGAGGTCAAAAATTTCAGACCAGTTCGTTTTCTGTACCTGCTCGTACAGGTCGTCTTCGTTGCGGGCCTTAAAATTACGGATCGGCTTAAGAATACGGATAGCAGTACGGCACCATAGATTCGCTTCGTATAGTTGGCGCAGGTTACCCGAACAGGATACTACACGGTTCCCAACCTTAATATACTCCATGTCGAGGGCACGCAGTTCTTCAGCCAATACTTCCTCAAGGCCTGCAAGCGTCGTTACACTTATATTAAAGTTATCGGTCGGTTTCTGCTTCTGCTTCGGTTTATGTTTATGCATGATCTATAGTTGTAAGAATACAAAGGTACACATTGAAGTTAGAAAGTTTGGAAGTTTAGAAGTTAGAAAGGGATTAAGAGTTAAAAACAGTCCTGATTAAGAAGAACACTAAGCAGTAACCCACTTTGTGCATTAATTTTATAGTTGCTTTTATAGTTCGGGCAGTTACCAAATGTTCCATAGCGGAAACTCAAGATAATGCGTCTCTACATTCTCTAAAATTTCCATACAATGGTGTAACAGATAACTTACGACTTTCTAACTTCCAAACTTCCAAACTTTCTAACTGCATTCCCTATCTTTGCTGTAAATACGTGCCTATGAAACTGCAGTCTGATTTTCCGCTTAAGCCTTATAATACCTTTGGGATTGAAGCAAATGCCAAGCTTTTTGCCCGCTTCGATAGTGTGCAGGAGCTTCAGGAGTTATTGAAAATGCCGGAGTTGAAGCAGGAACAGAAGCTAATTCTGGGCGGTGGCAGCAACCTGCTTTTCACGAAGGATTATGAAGGTGTGGTGTTGCAGAACGGCATAAAAGGCATTGAGATCATCCGTGAAGATGAGCACTATACCTATGTAAAAGCCGGCGGCGGCGAGGTATGGCATGAGTTTGTTTTGTATACCCTGGAGCATAACCTGGGCGGCGTTGAGAATCTTTCGCTGATTCCGGGCACAGTGGGTGCGGCGCCTTTGCAGAACATTGGAGCTTATGGTGTAGAGCTGAAAGATGTGTTTTATGAACTGGAAGCAGTGCATCTGGAAACCGGCCAGACCCAGGTTTTCACCAACGAAGATTGCCGGTTTGGTTACCGCGAAAGTGTATTCAAGAACGAGCTGAAAGGCCAGTTTATAGTTACATCGGTTACGTTCAGGCTGCACAAAACCCACCGGTTAAATACCAGCTACGGCGCCATCAAAACCACCCTGGACGAGATGAACATCACGCAGCCAACTATACAGGATGTTAGCGCTGCCGTGTGCCATATTCGCCAGAGCAAACTACCGGACCCGAAACAGATCGGCAACGCTGGCAGCTTTTTCAAAAACCCTGAGATCCCGATCATCCTGTATGATATCCTGAAAGAGCAATACCCCGAAATGCCCGCTTACCCCGTGTCGGAGCTGGCCGTGAAAGTGCCTGCTGGCTGGCTGATAGAGCAATGCGGCTGGAAAGGCAAAGTGATCGACAACTATGGCGTGCACAAAAACCAGGCGCTGGTGCTGGTAAACTATGGCGGCGCATCCGGCGAAAAAGTGCGTCAGCTGGCTTTCGACATCATTAAGTCCGTTGAGGAAAAGTTTGGGATAAGCCTGCACCCGGAAGTGAATATCATGTAGGTTGCCGCTACAACTATAGGCTTATTTAAATACGATTTCTGCAGTTCATAAACCTGTAATTTTATAGTTGGTTAAGGTTCTGTGTACATCAGGCAGCTGCTTCAAACATTTGCTTGCTTCATGCGTACTCTGCTCTGATACAGGTACTAATTCCATCCCATCTTAAGTAGTATAAGTATATACTATAGTTGGTTTAAATGGAATTACTATTCTTAGTTGTACAATCTAAAACTACGAATCATGAAAAAACTTCAATTCCTCACTTACCTATTTGCCGTGCTCTTCACAGTTACCATGGTTAGCTGCGACGACGATGATGACGACAATGACGTTGATCCGGGCAAGGAAGCTATGCTAACAGCAGGCGTTTGGACCGGTGATAAGATCTATTACCAGGGAGCAGATTTCACAGAGCAACTTTCCGGCTTTTTGGATATAAAGTCGGCAACCGTTGATTTTAATGCAGATGGTACCTACACTGGCAACCTGGATGGCGATTCAGAATCAGGTACCTGGGAGTTTACAAACAATGAGACCCAGATCATAATGGATGCCGACACAGACGATGAGATCATTGTTGATATAAACAGGCTGACAGCCACAGAACTATGGGTTGAAGGCGATTACATGGGTACCGGCGAAGAAACGATCGAATTAAGGTTTAAGAAATAATCTATATTACTACATCAGAAAGGCTCTCTTCGGGGAGCCTTTTTTTGTTTATATGCATAATTAAGAGCTTTTACACATCAAAATACAAACATCTTAAGTAAAAGCATTACCAGCCTTTCAATTCTTAAAATCTGTTATACCTAAACTTAAAAGCTATGCATAAATTTCAACTACGCTATTTTTTAATCGCGCTGCTTTTTCCATTATTCCTGGTTAGCTGCGACGACGACGATGATGATGTTAACCCGAATGTTAGTATGCTGACAGCCGGTGTCTGGGCAGGCAATGCCATTTATTTTAATGATGAAGACGTAACCGATGAAATATTAGAGGATGAGGGCTTTGACTGGACGCTATACACCAGTGAATTTAAAAGAGACGGCACTTACAATGAAAAGTATGATGGTGATGTTGTGGCTGAAGGAAAATGGGAATACCAGAATAATGATCGGGTAATCGTATTTGATGAAACTGGAGGTGATGAATATACTGTCGTTATTTCTAAACTAGATAATGATGAACTCTTTTATGTTTATGGAGGTGTAGAATACCGGTTCGTGAGGTAACTATAGTTAGCTCTAAACAAAAAAGGCTCCTGATGCAGGAGCCTTTTTTGTTGTTTATAGTTTGTTATTTCAGAACGGCTAAGGTTGCACCATCGCCGCCCCGTTCTTCGGCTTCGCTACCCAGGCTGGCTACTTCCGGCACCGAGTAGAGGTAGTCGCGCACCACTTGTCTGAGTCTGCCATTGCCACGGCCGTGTATGATCTTTATTTCAGGTATGCCCAGCATAATGGCTTCGTCGGTAAAGTTCATCACTTTGGTCAGGGCCTCTTCGGCGTACTCCCCGCGTATGTCTATGGTGTTTCCGAAATCGGCCATGCGTTGCGTAATGTTCATGCCGCGGGTATAGCCTTCTTCAGCTTTGGCTGCTGCTTTTTTCTGCTTGGCCACCTGTGCTTCCACACGCTCCAGATTATCGACTTTAACTATAGTTTTAAGGCCTCCAAACATTACTTCTGCCGTTTTGCCTTTTATGCTTACGATCTTACCTACCGAATCCTGGCCGATAAGCCCCACGTTATCGCCTTCTTTCAGAGGGCCGCTCGCAGTAATCCGTTTATGTGCCGGGCGCGGCTCTTCTTTTCGCACCTGCTCGTTGGCAAACGTTTCGAGGACGCGGCGTGCTTCTTTGGTCTTTTCCTTTTCGGCCTGGCTCTGCTTTATCTGCTGTATAGTTGCTTCTATTTTCTGGTTAGCATCTTTCAGCAACAGCTTGGCTTTGCCTTTGGCTTCACGCATTACGTCCTGCTTACTTTCTTCTATGAAGTTTTTCAGGTCGTTGTATTCCTTTACATTGCGTTTAAGCTTCTGCTCCAGTTTGGTAGCTTCGGCCAGTTTCTTTTCCAGTTCCTGCTTTTCGGTTTCCAGTTCTTCCAGCAAGCGGTCGTAGCGTATCTTGTCTTTACCTACCAGGCTGCTGGCCTTATCAACTATAGCTTTCGGCAACCCAATTTTACGGGCAATCTCGATGGCAAACGACGAACCCGGCTTGCCAATCTCCAGCTGATAAAGCGGCTGCAGGTTTTTATGGTCGTAGCGCATGGCACCGTTCACAATGCCCGGGTTTTTCTCGGCAAAGTTCTTCAGGTTGGTATAGTGCGTGGTTATTACACCGTAAACCTTGCTGTTGTTGAGCGTTTGCAACACAGCCTCAGCAATAGCGCCACCCAGCACCGGTTCGGTACCTGTCCCAAATTCATCTATCAGCACCAAGCTTTTACTGTCGGCTACCGTCACAAATTTCTTCATGTTGGTCAGGTGCGAACTATAGGTACTCAGGTCATTCTCAATCGACTGCTCATCCCCTATGTCGATAAAAATATCGTGGAAGATACCCGCTTCAGAGCCATCTGCCACCGGAATAAGCATACCAGTTTGCAGCATGTATTGCACCAGGCCAACCGTTTTTAAACTCACCGATTTACCACCGGCGTTTGGCCCAGAGATCAATAGTATGCGCTGGTCGCGTGTCAGTTCCAGGTCCATGGGTATAGTTGGTTTACCCATTTGCTTATGCGACAAGTATAAAAGCGGGTGTATGGCCTGCTTCCAGGCGATGTGCGGATGCTTGTTTAATTTAGGCATCGAGGCCTCTACCCTACGCGCAAATGCTGCCTTGGCTCTTATAAAGTCCAGCAAACCTAAATATTGATATGCTTTGCGCAGCTCCGGAATGTGGTGACGCAATGTATTGGTAAGACCAGTTAAAATACGGATCAGCTCACGGTGATACGCATTCTCCAGGTCTTTAATATCGTTGTTAAGTTCGAAGATAGATTCCGGCTCAATGTAAACCGTTTGCCCTGTGTTCGACTCATCATGTATCAGACCTTTTATGCGACGCTTGTGCTCGGCAATTACCGGAATTACCAGACGGCCTCCGCGTATAGTTGGCTCCACATCACCGGGTGTCCAGCCTTCGTTTTTAGCGTGCCTGATGATCGAGCTTATAGTTTTGCGAAGTATGGCCTGCTGCGCGATGAGGTCGCGTTTGTAACGCTGTAGTTCAGGAGAAGCATCGTCGCGTACGGCGCCGGCATCATCTACCACTTTATCTAAGGCCGCTATCAATGAGCGCTCTACGGTTACATCGGCTCCCAGGGCTTTCAGAGCTTCAAACTTTCCTTCTTCGGTACCGGAAATAAAGCGCTGCGAATCGCGGATGGTACGCAACGACATTTTGATTTCGAAGAACTGGATCACGTCCAGGAAAGTCCCTTCTATTGCAGCCCGGTCAAGGTAAGAAGTTACATCAAAGTAATGACTCAGCGGAATCTCGGCATCAGACTCCAGCAGTTCTTTAAATTCGTTGGTTTGTTGTAAAAGTCGCTGCACCAGGTCGTGGCGGTTCAGAAACTGCATGCGGTTTACGAACTGGCGACCCAATGCACTCAGGCAAAGCTCCGATAGCATTTCGCGCACCTGCGAAAACCCGATCTTTATTTCAAAATTTTCTGGATAGATCAATTGTTATCTCTTAATTTAAGGCAAATTTAGCATTTTATAACAAGTATGAACGGGTGTTTCGTTCGATGTTGTTGCACTTTCTGACAAAGGTTTTTTTGACTATCTGACAACGGACACAAGGCAAAGGAGTTTATACTTACCTGATCACTTTCTAACTTCTAAACTTTTTAACTTTCTAACTATAAATCATGGTTCTCGATAAACTTGCCAACGCCGACCGCTACGTTTGTATGCACCCGTTTTTTGCACAGGCTTTTAAATTTTTACAGGAAACCGACCTGGTAACTATAGCCACCGGCGTGCACGAAATTGAAGGCCGTAAACTGTTTGCTATTGTTTCGGAAGCAGCTGGCGTAACCAAAGACAACTATAAACTGGAAGTGCACCGCAAGTATATCGACATTCAGTATATCATTTCCGGAACCGACCACATGGGCTGGAAAGACCTGGCCCTTTGCTACGAACCCAACGACCCTTATAACGAAGAACGCGAAGCTGCCTTTTTCCCGGATAAAACGGATAATTGGTTTGATGTACCAGCTGGCTCTTTCACTATTTTTTACCCGGATGATGCGCACGCCGCTATGGTTACTGGTGAAAGTATGGTGAGGAAAGTGGTGCTGAAGATTGCGGTGGAAGGATAGTTATAGTTTGTAGATAAACGCATGTTTGACTTTGCAATATAGTTACCCGTAAGCTGAAGACATGAATTTTCATCCACCAATAGAAGAAAGAGGATCTGACGAGCTTATTGAAATAGCAAACTTCCCAGATAAGTGGCAGGTTGAAGCCGTAATTCAAGCCAAATTGGAGTTGGAAAGAAGAGGTATATCATCTCTTGAACAGGAGAAAAAGGTTGAGAAACTGAATAGGGATTATCAAGCAGAGTTGAAATGTGAGATGAAGAAAAGAGCTCTTGTAAAGTATAATCCGATTGAAATGTTTTTTATGTTTCTACGACTCCCTGCAACTATATTATTTGGTTGGAATCTTAAACGTGATGGTTATAAAAGAATGCATGAACAGAGGATATGGATTATATTTTTAGGTTTATTATTTTATGTTAGTAGCATAATGTACGTCATTATTAATACCCATTTAACTGAAAAGGAAAGGCTAAAACTGATACAAGAACAAGATATTTCGGAATGGGAAAAAAGTTATTATGGAGACGGTGACGATAGTACACAAACCGAGAAAACCAATAGGTAATAAAAGCATATAAACTTGTCTCAGCTAAAACCATAGCAAATCAATTACTCACAATACCTTCTCAGAAATTCCACTCACTTCTTAACTATAGCCTATGCTTCCAATCATTAAACCTGAGGAATTGATAAACCTTTATCAGCACAAAAACCTGGTACTGATTGATGCCCGAACAGGCCCTAAAGCGAAGGAAAACTATAGTTCAGAACATCTGGCCGGTGCACTCTTTGTAGACCTGGAAACAGACTTATCCCAAAAGTCGGCTGATCCTGCTGATGGCGGCAGACACCCTCTACCCGACATTGCCACATTTGCGGAACTATTGGGTAACCTTGGGATAATTCCGGAAAGCCATGTGGTAGTGTATGATGACAAAAATGGAGCTAACGCTGCAGCACGTTTCTGGTGGATGCTGCGCGCAATCGGTCATAAAAAAGTGCAGGTGCTGGATGGAGGTTATGCAGCCGCATTGGCTGCCGGAGTACCTGTAAATTCTGGCTCGGAGGTAACTGTAAAACAACCACCCTACCCGCATACTACCTGGCAATTGCCGACCGCAACTATAGCCGACGTAGCAGAGGCGGCTCAAAACCCGGATGCATTGGTAATTGATGTGCGCGAAGCTGCCCGTTACCGTGGCGAAACTGAACCTATTGATTTAGTGGCAGGCCATATCCTTGGTGCAGTCAATTTTCCTTTTGCAGGCAACTTAACTCGAGAAGGCTTTTATCTCTCCCCTACAGCCCTGAAAACAAAGTATAAACAAGCTCTTGGCAATCGTAAACCTGAAAATGTGATTGTACATTGCGGATCTGGCGTTACTGCCTGCCTTACTATACTTGCCTTTGAACAAGCTGGCCTGAGAATACCGAAACTGTACGTGGGTTCTTGGAGCGAATGGTCCAGAAGTGGCCGGCCTATAAGTACCGAAATATAAGGTTGCTCAAAAAAAATATCTATTGTAAAATCTTAATTTGCAGACCGTCAAAACAGACTTAACTATAACACCACCCTTTTTATGAAACAGATTTTTTACGCAATCATCATCAGTACACTTTTATCTGGTTGCGCAGGTTTAGGCAAAATTTCAAAAACGGTAAACCAAAGTACAGAAACTATAGCTGCAACCCCACAACAGCACGACTGGCTAACTATAAACCTACCTGACTCAGCGGCAACCCACAATACATTCACAAAAGGACAGAATTACTTTGTACCGGCTCTTGTATACTGGGGCTGGAACTCCACTCTGAACTGCGAGATCGCTCCTTATACTTCTGCACTTTTGGTACGGAACGCGATTTACAAAGCAGCTGATGAACTACAATTGAAGCAGCACCTCGGTGATAAGAAAGTAGTGATAAACCTGCAGCAGGCACCCGGAAAATTTGTTTATGAGAACAAAGGCGATGTGGTATATCTGCTTTTTGTAACCGTTTCTGACATCAAAGAAAGTATCACACCTGTTCCTGTTGATTTGCAGGCCACATACGAACTACACTCACCAGTGGACCAGACCTTTAAAGCTACTACCACTATCCCGAACCAAGAACAAAAGATAACCAACAGCTGGAGCTCAAAAAAGGGCTTTACCAGGGCCCACCTGAACAGCCTGAACCTGGAAGCGCAGCGAATGGGAACTGAACTTGTAAAGCAAATTATTGCCCGCCACGGCAGCACTGTAAGTCAGTAGATAGGATGTAGAAATAGCCTGGATGGGTACGAACACAGAATTAAAGGAACTCACCAAACTTTTCCTGAAGCTAGGCTTTATAGCCTTCGGTGGGCCTGCTGCGCACATTGCCATGATGCAGGACGAAGTGGTAACCAAACGGCAATGGATGAGCGAACAGCACTTCCTGGACCTGATCGGCGCGACCAACTTAATCCCAGGACCGAATAGTACCGAACTGGCCATCCACATCGGCTACGACCGGGCAGGATGGCGGGGCTTGCTGGTGGCTGGCCTTTGCTTTATTCTGCCTGCGGTTTTCATTACCGGCGTCTTCGCCTGGCTTTATAAAACCTACGGACAATTGCCGCAGGTACAACCTTTCCTGTATGGCATTAAACCGGCCATTATTGCCATTATTTTGGCTGCTGTGTATCCACTGGCCCGCAAATCTCTTAAAACTATAACCTTAGCCATTATCGGGTTTGTGGCGTTAGTGCTGGCTATAGTTGGGGTGAGCGAGATCTATGTGATGTTCGGTGCCGGACTGGTTGCCTTACTACTGGCCGCTATCCGGAGTAATAGGCTGAAATCTAAGTTTCACAGCTTTTCTATAGTTGCGGTGATGCAGATGGCCGGCACAACTATACAGGCGGTCAGCAACACAAAACTATTCCTTATTTTCCTGAAGATCGGGTCTGTATTGTATGGCAGCGGTTATGTGCTTTTTGCTTTCCTGGATACGGAACTGGTAAGTACCGGGCTTTTAACCAGGCAACAATTGATAGACGCGATTGCTGTGGGGCAGTTTACACCGGGGCCGGTTTTCTCTTCGGTTACGTTTATTGGTTACCAGATCAATGGCTGGAGCGGCGCGGCGGTTTCAACTATAGGTATCTTTCTGCCGTCGTTCGTTTTTGTGGCGCTGCTTAAACCACTTGTGCGTTTTATGCGCAACTCTACCCTGTTCGAGCACTTTTTAGATGCTGTAAATGTGGCTTCGGTGGCTGTTATAGTTGCCGTAGCTTTTGAAATGGGCCGCGAAACGATAACCGACTGGCGAACTATAGTTATTGCCCTGGCCAGCATCATTTTAACCTTCGGCTTCCGGAAAGTGAATAGTGCTTTGGTAGTTATTGGCGGTGCATTACTGGGTTATTTACTCTGGCTGGTATAATTCTCGCTTTGCTATAGTTTAGATCAGAAAACTTAACAGCCCTGCTATTAAACTATAGTTTGCTGTTTAAGAAGTTACAATCGTTTCATCAATCAGCATGGCTGCCTTTTCAAAGTTACCTTCCGGGAAAAATTCAGCACTGATTTTTAGGATCGCAAACAGGTGGTTCTTCAGCTTTGCTTCATTTATAGTTTCTCCTTTCAGGGCATCCTGGGTTAGGTGCAGGGCAAGGTCGGCTAGTAATAATCTTCGTTTCTCTGTCCATTCTGGGGTTCCTTTGTAAACAGCTGTTTCGGGGTAAAAACTTTCGACCTTGGTATGGGCGTCATCAACCAGCTTTAGTATTTGATTGCGGTTCTCTGAGTTCATATTACAGCGCTATTTTCGGAGTTTGGTTTAATGAGTTTTGTTGGGGTCGGGCTACACGTTTATAGTTTCGTAGCAGCAAGTACACCACCGGAAACAACAGAGCTGTTATCAAAACACTTACCCATTCGTAAACAGCACCCTCTTTTACGCCATCCAGTTGCCAGATGCCCTGTCCGTTAAAACCCGCCATCGCCCGGAACATCATGTTACTGCCCCAGTGTATGCCAATCGCCATCCAGATAGTGCCGGTTTTAAGTACCGTATAAGCCAGCGAAACTCCCAGCACAGCCGAAAAAGAGAGATTAGCTACCGTTATCCCTTCGTTCCAGGAATCATCGAGCGCATACAGTATAGTGGTGACCAGGATGTACCAGGGCATTAAATTGTTTTTCTGGAAATACGGTAGCCAGTAGCCCCGTACCAATACATCGTTTATAGCAGATACCAGCAACATGGCCAGCAGCGCCTGGGCCAGCATACCGGCTATGTAACTACCATCCATTATGCCGGTTACTTCAAACTTGCCCAGCTGGTAAAAAACCAGGTACTTAAGTGCCCAAATGCCCAGGCCAACTATAAAACCGAGCAACATCAGCTTTAACCAGCCTTTCCTCAGTTCCAGACCAAGATCATCCAACCCATTCAGTTTCAGGATATATTTAGCGAAAAGGTGTGCGACAGCAAAGAAGCCAAAAGCGTAAGCCAGCCATGGCAGTACATCCAGGGTAACTAGTTTGGGAATGCCATTGAAATACAGGTCCAGCAGTATAAAACCGATAAACCAGACAAGGAGTGAGATTTTATTTTTCATAGTTGTAGGGTTGCAGGCGAGCAATTTAAACAAAAAGTCCTTCCCTGTAAATACCAGGAAAGGACTATCTTATTTTGCAGTAAACTATAGTTTACTCTACACAACTCACTTCCCCATTACGGTCTATCTTCTTTACAAGTCCCTACAAAAATTTACCCGGGCCACACTCCACAATATGCGTAGCTCCATCAGCAATCATTTGCTGAAAAGGCTGTGTCCAGCGAACAGATGCAGCGGATTGAGTTGAAAAAGTTTTGGGGTCAAGTTGGCGTACAAGCTCAGAAGTGTAAAGCCTAAGAGCCAATACATGGTAGATGGTTTCTTTTCCAAAGTTTTACATAGGATATCGGGAACCCCATAAAGCACTAGAACTTTTTCAACATAATATATTAAAATTCGTTTTAATTATAAAATATCTGTCTATGGAAAGGATAAACATATTTCATTCAGTGAGCCTTCTGATTTTAGTGCTTCTGTTTAGTTGTGACGGGGCCAATACGAGAGAAGTAATTACAGAGGCAAGCGCAGGCCAAACAAAGCAGGCTACTGCAGCTGCGCAGCAAGGCAGGGATATGGGGAAAAAGCCTTGGGTGCTCGACATAGAACAGGCAACGTTAAACAACCCCAACTACCGCAATGCACAGTGGACAGGTGAACATATGCAAATGGTGCTTATGTCGCTTAAGCCAGGGGAGGAAATAGACCTGGAACTACATGGGGACGTAGACCAATTTCTTAGGGTTGAGCAGGGCCAGGCGCAGGTACGTATGGGGAAATCAAAAGATGACATGAGCTTTGACAAAAACGTTTCTGCTAACTGGGCGATATTTATCCCTTCCGGCTATTGGCATCATATAAAGAACACAGGCAACAAGGAGCTCAAATTATACACCATCTATGCTCCTGCACAGCACCCGGCAGGCACGGTGAAGAAGACATACGAAGAAGCCAAGGAGCATCATTAAAACCCTGGGCTTGATCAAAAGAAAACAACAGTTATCAAAAACAACGCCCTCTCTGCTTAAAGCAGAGAGGGCGTTTGTACTTTATACGTTCAACTTCGGCTTACTCTACAGAGCTTACTTCGGCATTACGGTCTATCTTTTTAACCAAACCCTGCAACACTTTACCCGGACCACACTCTACAAAATGCGTTGCGCCATCGGCAATCATTTGCTGCACCGACTGTGTCCAGCGAACAGGAGCGGTTAGCTGCTTTATCAGGTTTTCTTTTATCTCGGTTGGGTCGGTGTGCGGCATGGCATCCACGTTCTGGTAAACCGGGCAAATGCCTTTGCTGAAAGTGGTTTCGTTAATGGCTTTTGCCAGTTCTTCTTCGGCTGGTTTCATTAGCGGTGAGTGGAACGCTCCTCCCACTGGTAATGGTAACGCACGCTTCGCTCCTGCTTCTTTCATTTTCTCGCAAGCAACCTCGATTCCTTTATTAGAGCCGGAAATTACCAGCTGGCCCGGGCAGTTATAGTTTGCCGCAACCACCACTTCATCAATAGAGGCGCAAACTTCTTCTACTTTCTCATCTTCCAGACCCAGAATTGCAGCCATAGTGGATGGGTTTGCTTCGCAGGCTGCCTGCATCGCCAACGCTCTTTTCGATACCAGTCTCAGGCCATCTTCAAAGCTTAGCACCTTGCTTGCTACCAACGCCGAAAACTCGCCCAGCGAGTGACCAGCCACCATATCCGGTGCAAAATCTTTAGCCACAGCTGCCTGCGCTACGGAGTGCAGAAAAATAGCCGGCTGTGTTACTTTGGTTTGCTTCAGCTCCTCGTCGGTGCCGTTAAACATGATCTCGGTGATGTTGAAACCCAGGATCTCGTTAGCCTTATCAAACAATTGTTTTGCTTCGTCGTGCTGCTCGTACAGGTCTTTGCCCATACCTACAAACTGAGAACCCTGTCCCGGGAAAACGTATGCTTTCTTCATTCTTATTGATAATTGTTAATTGCTATTTTGTTGTATGGTTAAATGGCTTAATGGTTGAATGGTTATACTTCATTTGAAGATCAACAATCTAACTATCCAACAATTAAACCTTTAATCTATAAACCTTGCCCGCTGTTGCGGCTCCGGAAGTATACAGGCATCCTGTCGGCCGGCTATTTTGTAGCGGTGCCGGGCTATAAAACTATAGATTTTATTGCGGAAAGATACTGGAATTAACCTGAAATAGGAAAACAGGGCTAACGGAAAATTAAGATGGCGGGCAATTCGGAGGGCTGCGTCAGAAGCAGCGTATAGTTTGCCTTGCTCATAAAACAGCATCGCATCAGGCAATGGCGTTGGTATTTGCTCCCGGGGTGCTACCTGTTCAAGCACGTTGCTCTGCAACATGGCAAAGTACAGGTCCTGCTTGCGGTTATACTTTAAAACGAATTGCACACTGGCCTGGCAAAAGCCACAGGAGCCATCATAAAACACAATAGCCTTGTCCTGCAGCTTTTCCCGGTCAGTTAACATTATCGTACAATCTCAACCCAGCCTTTATACTTTTTAAAGGTATTTGCCGGATCTATAGAGAAGAATTCAACCTGTGATTCGTAATAATAAACGCCATCGTTCAGTCGGTTACCATTAGAGTCTGTACCCGGCCAGTTGATGTCTTTATCGTTGCCTTCGTACACTTTCACGCCCCAACGGTTAAACACCGTAAACTTCACCGATTTTATAAAGCGGGCCTTTTTATCCGGTGTAAATACATCGTTCAGGTTATCACCGTTCGGGGTAATGATGTTTGGCAGCATAAAGAAGAAGCAGTTGTCTTTGCACACTTCGTTACTGAACTCACTTTCAACATCATTTACATCGGTGGCTGTCACCACATAACATCCAGCAAATGACTCCAGGCCGGTATGCGTGTAAGTGGTAATGTTGCCAGGCACCTGCGCTATCTCGGTGTAATCTGTCTGGCCCGGTCCTTTAAAATAAACCGTATAGTGCTTGATCTCATCAGTACAGTCGCCGGTTATTTGTGGCTCCCAGGTCAGCACGTTCTGGTAAGGTGGCTCGGTCGGGCTAGCCAGGAACTCATCGCAATTCAACTCATCTATAGTCAGCACCGGCGGACAAACCAGTTTCGGCAGCTCGGCACACACCTGCTGGCTATTGTTCAGCAATGGTTCTTTTATTTCCGAAAGCTGGTAAGTACCACTGGCCTCCACATAATAGCAGTAGGTTTTACCCCGCTCCAGTGGGGCCGACTCTGTACCCGAATCCACAAAACTTCCTCCGGTAGCAGAAGCATTTACTTCCCCGATCGCTACAAATGTTCCGGATGTGCCTTCGCGCCTGTAAACAGTATGCGGTAACACTTCATTTCGCCAAGGCACGTTATAGGTCCAGGACAAGGCCACATTTTTAGTTTCGCCGGTTGATGGCGTAACTGTCAGGAATACGCTCGATGCAGAAGTAGTATCGCGTAATACATTCGGAGGCCCCGCCGTTGTAGTAGACTGGTAGAACTCCAGTTTGTAGCGGTAAGCTTTCTCAACGGTATTCAGGCCGGTGTCTCTGAAAATAGTATCAGACAGTACATTGGTTCTTTTAACTTCCACATACCCTGTATTGGTAGCGGCCTGTCCTTCTTTGCGGTACAAACGGTACTGGAAAGGAGGCGTTAACTTATCTACCTTGCGGGGCTGTGTCCATTGCACCGTGATCCGTCCATCTGTAGTACTGGTGTTGGTAACGGTTACATTTGTCAGGTACGGCACGTCCTGGTCAACCATGATGCACACTTCGCGGCTTGCAATACTTTTTCCACGGCCCGGCGACGGGAACTCAGCATATATAATATAGCAGTACTGCACACCAGCCTTTAAACCGGCACCTTTGTTATTATCTGTATAAGTAGTCGGCCAGTTTCCGTTTGCATCTTTGCGCACCTCATCTATAAACACATAACCCGTGCTGGATGGCACTCCGGTTTCGCACCTGTCAGGCACAAAGTTAGACGGTCCCTCCCGACGATATATGCGCATTGTTACCGCATTCTGGCAGACATACCTGTCCCAGTCAAGCTTAACGGAGCGGTCACCGCCCGCAGCCCGCAGGTTTTGCGGTGGCGGACCAACTACCCGGATATTCCATGGTTGCAGGTCGGCCAGCTTTTTACCGGCTTTTGGTTGGTCTTCTGCCCTGAAAATTACCTGGTAAGGTCGCTCACGCACATCAGCACATTCTGTAGACCAAGTAAGTCGGCCTGTAGCAAGGCCCGGTGTATTTGTAAGCTGCGTAAAATTGGCACGTGCGGCAGAACCTCCCGGGCCTGGCAGCAAAATACCACCAAAGGCCGTAATCGTGATCAGGTCATTATCTTCGTCGGTAGCTCTAACTATACCGGTAAATGTTTCTCCGGCAATTACGCAGGTATCCAGTGGCTCCAGTACGGGAGGGTTGTTTTCGGCATCTATTACCAGTATCTGCATGTCGCGCACTACCTCACCCAGCTTAATTCTGCCACCGGTTGCGGTTACTCGCCATTCTTCTACCACAAAAGCTACGTTATATTCCCCTATTCTGCAGGGCGCATCCCACACCAACTGTCCGTTCTCCATGTTCAGGGTAAAGGTAGCTGCCCCGGTATCCTGCGAGTTGCGGCAATTAAAGGTCCGGTCTGGCAAACTATAGCCTGGCACTGCAGAGATGTTTCCGGCAACGTCCTTGCGCAATGGCACCCTAAGTTTAAACGAAAGGCTATCGCCTTCCGGGTCGTAAGCACCCGGGTTGTGCACCCATCTCTCCCCTATAGAAGCTTTATCTATAGGAGCTACTGTAAAGAAAGGGGTACTGTTAAAACCTCGCAGGGCGCTAACATTTATAGTTGTAGAAATGTAAAATGTAAGCTGGTCTGAGGGAGGCGTAATGTTAAGAATACCCGGGTTACGATTAATACCGTTCCAGGACACCGTATAGGTTCCATCGGCTCCATACGTGTATTCCCATTCAAATACTTCCTTGTCTATCTGGTCAGAGAAGTCGCCTACAGGCGTAACAGATTTACGCGGAACTAAAATGACATTACCATCACCGAGTGATATCTCTACTTCCGGATCATCGGCCTGAGAGGCGCGGTCCGTGTACATAACCATTGTGAAGAAAAAACGACGTGGCTTAGGGTCTGGGGTAGTATCACGCTTGGCGGTGATATCTCCAGCCCTAATGTGTGTAGCCTGTGCCTCAGTAAGTGAACCCAACAGCAATATCAACACCCACAACAAACCACCCGGCAACAGGTACCTTAAGCGTAAACTTTTTGGCATATAGGTAGGATTAGGCGGTAAACAAAGGTATAACTTTAACTTAATTTTTCACTTTTTATTGTTAACTATTGCAGGCAATGTATGTTATTAAGGTATGATTCTCTGTCGTACGCATTGCAATTTAGATTGATTCAAAATACGATATTAAAATTGTTTTATATAAGGTGCGCATGTACCTTTGAGAATTAAAAACGCTTATTTACTTAACCTTTAATTAATACAGATGAATTGGTTTACTAAAACGTTTTCCAGTACACTCGGACGCAAGTTCATCATGTCGATCACGGGTCTGTTCCTGTGCTCTTTCCTGGTGGTTCACCTGGTAGGTAACCTCACTTTATTCAGACAGGATGGCGGCGAGGCTTTTAACATCTATTCTCATTTCATGGCAAATAACCCGGTTATCCGTACCATGGAATTTGTTTTAGTGGCAGGTTTCCTGTTCCATATTTATGATGCCATAGTGCTTACCCGCCGCAACAAGGCTGCCCGCCCTGTTGGGTACGCTAACAGCCATCCTGAACAGAACAGCACCTGGTCTTCGCGTAACATGGGCCTGCTTGGCACCTTTATCCTTGTGTTCCTGCTGGTGCACCTGTGGAATTTCTTCGTACCTGCCCGTTTCGGCGAATTAGAGGGTGTTCCGAATGCTGAGTACCTGAACCTGTACAGCGAAGTAGTTCTTGCCTTTAAAAACCCGATCTATGTGGCGCTTTATGTTATCGCAATGATTGCATTAGCTTATCACCTGATCCATGGTTTCCAGAGTGCATTCCAGTCGCTGGGCTTAACGCACAAAAAGTATACACCATTTATCCAGAAGTTCGGATACGCATTCTCTGTTCTGATATGCCTTGGCTTTGCAGCCATTCCGCTGTACTTCTTTTTCTTCGTGTAACATCCAGATTCTATAGTTTATATGATATTAGATTCTAAGATCCCGGAAGGGCCATTGGCCGAAAAATGGGACAAGCATAAATTTAATGTGAAGCTGGTTAACCCGGCTAACAAGCGTAAATACGATGTAATTGTGGTAGGTACTGGTCTTGCCGGTGCTTCTGCTGCTGCAACCCTGGGCGAGCTTGGCTATAACGTAAAAGCTTTCTGCTTCCAGGACTCTCCACGCCGTGCGCACTCTATTGCGGCACAGGGTGGTATTAACGCTGCTAAAAACTACCAGAACGATGGTGACTCTGTTTTCCGTCTGTTCTACGATACTATAAAAGGGGGTGACTACCGCGCACGCGAGGCAAACGTTTACCGCCTGGCACAGGTGTCTGTTGATATTATTGACCAGTGTGTGGCGCAGGGCGTTCCTTTTGCCCGTGAGTACGGCGGTCTGTTAGCTAACCGTTCATTCGGTGGTGCGCAGGTGTCCCGTACGTTCTATGCACGTGGCCAGACAGGTCAGCAGCTGCTATTAGGTGCTTACTCAGCGCTTAACCGCCAGATCGCTTACGGCAAAGTAAAAATGTACCCTCGTACCGAAATGCTTGACCTGGTAATGGTTGATGGCAAAGCACGCGGTATAGTTGTTCGTAACCTGATCACAGGTAAAATAGAATCACATAGCGCGCACGCCGTAGTATTGGCAACAGGTGGTTACGGCAACGTATTCTTCCTTTCTACCAATGCAATGGGCTCTAACGCAACAGCAGCCTGGAGGGCACACAAAAAAGGCGCTTTGTTCGCTAACCCTTGCTTCACGCAGATCCACCCTACCTGTATCCCGGTTTCTGGCGAGTACCAGTCTAAGCTGACGCTGATGTCTGAGTCGCTTCGTAACGATGGCCGTGTTTGGGTTCCTAAAACAGTTGAAACTGCTCAGAAACTGAGAAGAGGTGAGATTAGAGTTAGCGATATTAAAGAAGAAGACAGAGATTACTATTTAGAGCGTAAATACCCTGCTTTCGGTAACCTTGTTCCTCGTGACGTGGCTTCGCGTAACGCCAAGCTGATGTGCGACGAAGGTCGTGGTGTTGGTGCTTCCGGCCTTGCCGTATTCCTTGACTTTGCTGATGCGATCAAGCGCGAAGGTCAGCCTGCCATTGCAGCCAAGTATGGTAACCTCTTTGAGATGTATGCCAAGATCACAGACGAGAATCCGTACGAAAACCCAATGCGTATTTACCCTGCTGTACACTATACTATGGGTGGCCTTTGGGTAGACTATAACCTGATGACCAACATCCCTGGTTTATATGCGACTGGCGAGTGTAACTTCTCTGACCACGGTGCTAACCGCTTGGGTGCTTCTGCGCTGATGCAGGGCCTTGCAGATGGTTACTTCGTGATTCCTTACACTATTGGCGATTACCTTGCACAGAACCCAACTGCAAAAGTAACGACAGACCACCCTGCCTTTAAAGAAGCAGAGCAGGCTGTAATTGCTAAAAACAACCAGCTGCTATCTATCAATGGTACCCGTACAGTTGATGATTTCCATAAAGCACTAGGCCTGTTGATGTGGGATTACTGCGGTATGGCCCGTAACGCGGAAGGTCTGAAGTTTGCAAAACAGGAGATCCGTAAGCTGCGCGATGAGTTCTGGAGAGATGTGAAAGTTGTTGGTGTAAACGAAGAACTGAACGTAACTTTAGAAAAAGCCAACCGTGTTGCTGACTTCCTGGAGCTTGGTGAACTGATGGTGGATGATGCCCTGAACAGAAATGAGTCTTGTGGTGGTCACTTCCGTGAAGAATACCAGACACCTGAGAACGAAGCCCTGCGTGATGACGAGAACTATGCTTATGTTGCTGCCTGGGAGTTTACAGGCACTGGCAATGAGCCGGTACTTCATAAAGAAGAACTGAAGTTCGAGAACGTGAAGCTAACACAGCGTAGCTATAAGTAATGATTAATTAATAATTAAGAATGAGTAATGGGTCTGAGATCAGACGATTTAAAATTCTTAATTCATAATTCTTAATTCGTAATTAATAAAGAAATGGCTGGAAGTAATCCAAATGCTAAACCAATGGACCTGACACTAAAGGTTTGGCGCCAAAAAAATAGAGAATCAGCAGGTTCAATGGTAACATATCCAATCAAAGGTATTTCACCGGATATGTCGTTCCTGGAGATGCTGGATGTACTGAACGAAGACCTGCTGCGCAGCGGCCAGGACCCTATCGCTTTCGACCACGACTGCCGAGAAGGTATCTGCGGTATGTGCAGCTTATACATCAATGGTCGTCCGCATGGGCCGGAGCGTGGTACAACAACGTGCCAGCTGCACATGCGTCACTTCAGCGATGGTGATACTATAACGATAGAGCCTTGGAGAGCTGCTGCTTTCCCGGTGCATAAAGACCTTGTAGTAGACCGTTCAGCATTCGACCGTATTCAGCAGGCAGGTGGTTATGTATCTATCAACACAGGTGGTGTGCCGGATGCAAATGCTATTCCTATCGGGAAATCTGTGGCTGATAAGGCTTTTGATGCTGCTACCTGTATTGGTTGTGGTGCCTGCGTAGCGGCCTGTAAAAACGCTTCTGCTATGTTGTTTGTATCTGCTAAGGTATCTCAGTTGGCTATGTTGCCACAAGGCAAGGTAGAGGCTAAAACACGCGTAGAGAACATGGTTGCCCAGATGGATGTAGAAGGCTTTGGTGCTTGCTCTAACACAGGAGCCTGTGCTGCCGAGTGTCCGGTTGGTATCTCGTTAGAGAACATTGCTATCATGAACAGAGAGTATCTGTCAGCGAAAGCAACGTCAGAACACGTAGCCTAACAGCTTTAAATAACATTAAAGGGCGGGGCAGCAATGTTCCCGCCTTTTTTGTTTTATATCGCATTGTGTTTAATATTGTCACCTTATCTCCAAACTATAACTTTACTCGCTACTCCTTGTTAAAGAAGTAACTAAACTATAGCACATGATCACACTAATTTCAGGAACAAACCGACCTGAATCAAATAGTATAGCCATTGTAAATATGTATGCTGCGTTGCTACAAAAGCAAGGTGTCCCTTACCAAATACTGAACCTGGCCGAGCTGCCTACTGACTTTATAGTTTCGGCACTATACGACAATACCGGCAAAAACGAGCAATTCAATAAGCTGGCCAATATGATCGCTGAATCAGATAAATTCGTGTTTGTGGTACCGGAATACAATTCATCGTACCCGGGGGTGCTGAAAGCATTTATAGATGGCCTCTCCTACCCGAATACCTTTAAAGACAAGAAAGGGGCTTTGATTGGCTTATCTTCGGGCATGCAGGGCAGCGGGCTGGCACTTAGCCACCTGTCTGATGTATTGAATTACCTGGGCATGCACGTGATGGCCATGCGCCTTAAACTGGCTCATATCGAAAAGAACTTCGACGGAACGCAACTAACCAACGAACTTTACCAGGAACTACTGGAGCAACATGTAGAGCAGTTTCTAAAGTTCTAACTATAGCTGCTATGCCTGAACTATAGTTACAAGTAGTTGAACACACTGAATTACTTTCAACTATAAAACAGAAAGGGCTTCCGATACCGGAAGCCCTTTCTGTTTTATAGTTGATCACTTAGTCAACGTTATCGTGCAGGAAACGATTGTCGCCTAAGATCTCATTATCATCATTCAGGTTAAAGCGGGAGATATTGCGCTCCGAAGAGTGTGCAACCGACTCCAACGCCACATTACGACGCAGGTAAGCAGGAACTTCAAGCTTCTCTTTTATAGCCTCAGTCGTAATCTCAGAGCTCAGTCTGCGAAGGCGCTCACGGCGTTCTTCCTGTCTGCGCTTCATTAACTCACGCTCTTCCAGTTCGCGGGCAGCACGATCATCTACCTTTGGTGCATAAAAGCTCTCAGGAGAATCAGTTGAGCCCAGATCAAACACGATACGGGTTGGTTGCTGCTGCTCAACTGGCTTACGTACAGCCTCATACTGAGGAGTTGGAATTGGAGCTGGTATAGGTGCAGGAGCAGGTGCTGGCGCCTGAACTATAGGTGCTGGTGCTACCACTTGCTTTGGAACGAATGTAGTTACCTCTATAACTTCTGGCTTAGCTGGCTCTGCTACTTCAATTTTTTTTTGGCTCTCCAGGTCAAACACCGTTTTTTTAGGCTCCATCAGGTTGTCTGTGTTACTTGCAAAACCAGTCGCAATTACTGTAACACGAATGCTCTGACCCAAACCAGAGTCAATACCATGACCGAAGATAACTTCAGCTTCCTGGCCGGCTTTATCCTGGATATATTCAGTGATCTCAGTCAGTTCATCCATTTCAAGCTCTGCCTGCTCACCAGACATAATTGAAAGAAGGATTTTCTGAGCACCATGAATGTCAGTGTTGTTCAATAACGGAGAAGAAAGCGCTTCTTCAGCAGCACGTAATGCACGGCCTTCGCCTTCTGTTATCGCAGAACCCATCACTGCGGCACCAGAGTCTTTCATTACCGTTTTAACGTCTTCAAAGTCAACGTTTACTTCTGCAGTAACTGTAATAATCTCAGCTATAGATTTAGCAGCTGTAGTTAACACGTTATCTGCTTTAGCAAATGCCTCACGAATTGTCAGGTTACCAAACATTTCGCGCAGCTTGTCGTTCAGGATCACCAGGATCGTGTCGCAGTTTTCGCTCAGTTCTCTAACACCGTCCTCGGCAGCCTGCTTCTTCTTACGACCTTCGAAACCGAAAGGCGCTGTAACTATACCAACCGTAAGTATACCTAGTTCTTTTGCAACTTTCGCAATTACAGGAGCAGCACCAGTACCAGTACCACCACCCATACCTGCCGTAATAAATACCATTTTGGTATCGTTGCTAAGCATTTCGCGGATTTCTTCTTTGCTTTCAAGAGCGGCCTGCTTACCTTTTTCAGGGTTTGCTCCGGCTCCAAGACCTTCAGTCAGGTTTTGACCAAGGGCAAGTCTTGTAGGAACGCTGCTACTTTTAAGGGCCTGTGCGTCGGTATTGCATATGATAAACTCAACATCTTTGATGCCCTGATTATACATATGGTTTACAGCGTTGCTTCCACCGCCCCCAACACCAATCACCTTAATGATAGACTTACTGCTTGACGGTAAGTCGAAAGAGTACATGCTCATGCTAATTTCTCCTGCTCTGTTTTGGGTTAGTAACTTTGTTTGTTGTCGTCTATATCATCAGATAAGAAGCCTTTTATCATACTGATGATACCGCCTTCTTTTCCTCCGGCTTTTGGTGCCGGTTTCTTGTATTCAATTCTTTCCGGAACCTCAGATACTCTTTCCACACTGCGGTTATCCAGCGACTGGAATCCAGCCAGTACAAGGCCCACACTGGTCGCGTACATCGGGCTTTTCACAGCGTCTATCTTAGATTTGCCGAGGTGCTCATTAGGGTAACCAATGCGCGTATCCATCCCTGAAATGTATTCTACCAATTGCACCAGGTTCTGAAGTTGTGCGCCACCGCCCGTAATTACGATACCGGCTGCCAGGCCATTTGCGTAACCTGATCTTACGATCTCGGCATACACCAACTCCACTATTTCTTCCATCCTTGCCTCAATAATGTAAGCAAGGTTCTTCAAAGATATCTCTTTTGGAGTTCTGTCTCTTAATCCCGGGATAGAAACTATCTCATTTTCTGAGGCTTCGTCTGCAATGGCTTTACCAAACTTCACTTTCAGCTGCTCTGCCTGGTTCTGCATTACCATGCAACCCTGCTTAATATCCGAAGTGATGATGTTGCCTCCGAAAGGTAGAACTGCCGTATGACGGATAATATTGTCTTTAAAGATAGCGACATCTGTAGTGCCACCGCCGATATCAACTAAGGCCACACCTGCTTCACGCTCCTCATCGCTCAGCACTGATAAGCAGGATGCCAAAGGCTCCAATATCAATTGATCGATCTCCAAACCGGCACGGGTAACACATTTGTTGATGTTGCTGATAGCATTTGACTGTGCTGTGATGATATGGAAGTTACCCTCCAGACGCACACCCGACATACCAACCGGATCAACTATACCTTCTTCGTAATCAACTTTGTACTCCTGTGGCATTACATGGATGATCTCGCTGCCCGGAGGCGTAACCAAACGATACATGTCGTTGGTAAGGCGGTTAACATCCTCAACGGTTATCTCATTATCGGTAACCGAACGGGTAATGCTGCCATTGTGCTGTAAACTCTTAATATGCTGACCGGCAATCCCTACGTTCACTACGCCTATGTTGATATCTGCCTGCGCTTCTGCCTGGCTAACTGCCTTCCTGATCGCTTCTACCGTTTTGTCGATATTGCTGACCATGCCACGCACCACCCCCTCAGAAGCTGCTTTTCCCATTCCCAGGATCTCCAGCTTACCATACTCGTTTCTCCGACCTACAAGTGCGCAAACTTTGGTTGTGCCAATGTCCAAGCCTACTACTATTTTGTCGTTCTGCATATCTGTATATTTATTCGCAAATTATCTGATCTTCAAACTCTACATTCACTCTTTTATATTTGTCCCACCCCATAACAGGCAGCACTTCTTTATAAAAGATCATTAGTTTCTTAAACTTTTGCTCAGCATTACCTGGCCTGCCAAACTCTATGGTATGGTCGCCAACCTGCGGCAAAAATGAAACTTTACCCTTGCCATCTATATGCATCTGGGCTAACTGTGCCTTCCAGAATTCATCGTTCTCAATGAACTGAAGTAATGAAAGGTAGTTCTGGCCAACCGAATCCTGGAAAAACTCCTGGTTAAGGGGTTTTAAAAGAGCCGATTTGGTAATTGGGATTACACGAGCGGTGTATCTGTCTGATAAAGGCAGGATCTGCCCCTCTACATCGAGGTATACATCTTGATCTGGTCGTATAATTCTTGCAATAGGCCTGTTTTGTTTTACTTGTACATGTATATTGCCATCTAAGCCCCGGTAAACATCGGCATCTTCAACAAATTTGTTTGATTCGATGCGTTTTTCAAGGTTCTTGAGGTCAATATTCTTATTGGAAACGCCTTCAATCTTTCGCTCACCATCGCGGGTAAGCAGGTCCTTTACTTCCTTATCCCCAATAAAGTAATTATTGTACTCATTATCAATTTTTATTGCCACTTTCTGACAAACTTTTTCATTTTGTCGGGAATTGGCAAAGCCCGCAAGGGCTCCGATCGTAACGATGCTACAACCTGCAAAAATTAAAGATTTTATTTTACTATTCAAGCCCATACCCTACTTTTTCTAAAATATTTTTGATAGGCTTCACTAATGTATCTATATCACCTGCTCCAACGGTTGCCAACACATCAAAATCAGCGTTCAGAGCTAAATTATCTACAATTTCGGCCTTGTTTATCAACGATTTTGCAGGGCAAGAAATGCGCTCCAGAAGCATTTCTGAAGTCACTCCTGGTATCGGTTTTTCGCGGGCAGGGTAAATATCCAATAACACCACTTCATCTGCCTTGCTCAGGCTCTCTGCAAACTCATTTGTGAAGTCGCGGGTACGCGTGAAAAGGTGTGGCTGAAATATCACTTTAATCCGTTTGTTCGGGTACAGCGCACGTAGCGACGACATAAAGGCATCTATCTCTTTCGGGTGATGTGCATAGTCATCGATATATACTTTGCCATTGCCTTCATATACAAATTCAAAGCGACGCTTCACACCCTTGTAAGACTTAACGCCACTACGTATCTGATCTTCAGGCACCTGCAATACCTGACTTGCTAATACAGCTGCCAACATATTTTCTGCATTATGAAAACCGGGCACTCCCAGCTGCAGTGAACCTATGTTATGAAGGGGGCTTACAACATCGAAATTAAACCAGCGGCCATCAATGTTAAGACTCTGAATATGAGCACCTCCAGTATTTAAACTATAGGTAATAACATTAACGTCAGGCTGAATCTGAGCTGTTAAACGTGGATCTGTATTTTTGTTCAGTAACAAGTAGCCGCCTGGTTTTATCTGACTAATGAACCTCTGGAACGTACGTATCAGTTCCTCACTGTCACCATAAATATCCAAATGATCTGGGTCTGCGGAAGTTACGATTGCAATATCCGGAAACAGGGTCAGGAAAGAGCGGTCATATTCATCTGCTTCCACTACTACCAGCTCTTGTTCGCGCTCTCCTTTACTGATCAAAAGGTTCGAGTTTATGTTGGTTGCAATACCTCCCAGGAATGCAGAAGCATCTACGCCGGCATGGTGCAACAGGTGCGTAACCATAGATGAGGTAGTGGTTTTACCATGCGTACCGGCTACAGCTATAGTAAAGGCATTGGCTGTTATGATACCCAATACCTCAGAGCGTTTTTTTATAGTATAGTTCTGCTCCTTCAGATAAGCCCACTCGGTATGCTCGGCCGGAATAGCGGGTGTTAAAATAACCAGCGTATAGGTCTTGTCCTCCAGAATTTGCTGTGGCAGGTGTGCTACATTATCCTCGTAATGAACTATAATACCTTCCTGTTCAAGTGCTTCAGTGAGCGGCGTTCTGGTTTTATCGTAGCCCCAAACCGGAAACCCTTTGGCATGGAACCACCGGGCAATTGCGCTCATACCAATGCCGCCAATGCCTAAGAAGTAGATATACCTATAGTCTTCCAGTCTCACTTTATCAATTTTACAAGTTCGTCCACAATATCGGCCGCCGCGTTTGGTCGTGCCATTTTCTTTATGTTTTCAGAAAGCCGTTTCTGCTCCTGTTCGTCCTGTGCTAACTGCAAGGTCGCCGTAATCAGTTTCTGTGAGGCTTCCACATCGCGTACCAGTATGGCTGCATGCTGCTGCACCAATGCCATCGCATTTTTAGTCTGGTGATCTTCCGCCACATTTGGCGATGGCACCAGGATACATGGTTTTGCAGCTAAACATAGTTCTGAGATCGAAAGCGCACCCGCCCTTGAAACAACAATATCGGCGGCAGCATATGCCAGGTCCATGCGCTTTATAAAGTCAAAAACACGGATTCCCTGATCTGTATAGTTTGCTTCCAGTTCCTTAGCTTCGGTATAAAACCCTTTGCCAGTTTGCCAGATCAGCTGATAGCCTGCCGCGGCTAGTTGCTCCAGACCATCGGCAATACTATGGTTTATAGTTCTGGCCCCAAGGCTACCGCCAATTACCAGTATAGTTTTCTTTTCTGAAGTAAGGCCGAAATGCAAAAGCGCTTCTCTCCTTTTCTCGGTTATATCCAGTATGTCCTGGCGAACAGGGTTACCGGTCAGTACAATTTTCTCTGCTGGAAAGAATTTTTCCATGTTCTCGTAAGCCACGCATACTTTACCAACTTTTTTGGCTAGTAACTTATTCGTGATTCCAGCATAGGAATTCTGTTCCTGGATAAGCGATGGAATTCCTTTAGCAGTTGCCGCATACAGTAATGGGCCACTTGCATATCCACCCACGCCAACTACAGCATCAGGTTTAAAATCTTTTATGATCTTATGCGAAGCTCGCAAACTGGAAAGCACTTTTAGCGGAAACGACAGGTTATCTATAGTTAATCTGCGCTGCAATCCACTGATCCATAGGCCAACAATTTTGTAACCTGCTTCCGGCACACGTGTCATTTCCATGCGGCCTTTGGCACCCACAAACAATATCTCAGACTCCGGGCTGATAGCCTTGATCTGGTTCGCAATAGCCACTGCCGGATAAATGTGTCCGCCGGTGCCACCACCACTGATAATGATGCGATATGGTCTGTGCGAACTAGGCATTTACCGGAACTTTAGCATTTATACCCGCGGCAGCACCAACGGCTGCACTTTTGAATTCACTATCGGTGCGGCTCACACTGAGAATAATACCCAGCGAAATACCGGTAAAGATTAAAGATGTACCACCCATACTTAGGAGCGGCAACGGCAAACCGGTGATCGGCCCCAGTCCCACAGCAACCCCCATGTTGATCATACCCTGTATCACAAGGCTGAAACTTAAGCCTGCAGAAAGCAACCCACCGAAGGCACCTGTACTATTTACCACCGTAACCATACCCCGGTAGAGTAAGGCCAGGTAAAGGAACAATACAGCAGCTCCTCCCAACAAACCATATTCCTCTAAAATGATAGCAAAAATAAAGTCAGAGTAAGGGTGCGGGAGAATATCGCGCTGATCGCTGTTTCCAGGTCCTTTGCCAACCACACCACCTGTAGCAATAGCAATGTAAGACTGCTCTAACTGGAAAGGGGTTTCAGAATCATCAAGAAAAGCTTCTACACGGCTAACTGCAGTACCCAGTCGCTGACCAATAGCCAATGCACCGCCTCCAACTATAATCACAATGAAGAAAACTGTAACCAGGTATTTGAACGGTACGCGCCCAATAAACATGAGCAACATACAGGTAGCAAATAACAAGACTGCTGTTGATGTATTTGTCAGGGCGATCAAAGCACAGATTGCTACTGTCCAGATCATCATCGGAACCAGCGTTTTGCGCCAGTCTTTCACCTGCAATTGTACTTTAGCCAGCATACTAGCCAGGTAAGAGATCAGAGCCAGTTTTGCTAAATCCGAAGGCTGGAATGTCTGGTTAATAACCGGTATCGTTATCCAGCGCGACGCATCATTGATGTTAGAACCCCAGAAAAAAGCAAAAAGCAGCAACGGCACTGAAAGGATAAGCGCCACTAACGACAACCTGGAATAATATCTATAGTTGATCTTGTGGGCTGCCCACATGAATGCTAACCCAAGAAAGATCAATGCCGAATGTTTCAGCAGGAAATACTCGGTGTTGCCTTCATGAGATTTGTAGGCAAGCGTACCTGTGGCAGAATACACCACCGCCACGCTCAAAAGCGAGAACATCAGAACGATACCCCACAATACAGGATCGCCCTTCAGGTTTTTCTGTAACCACTGCTTTACCATAACCTTTGGCTAAAAATTGTTATGCTTATTTCTTTAAAACTATTTTATCTACTGCTTCTTTAAAGCGCTGTCCTCTATGCTCATAGTTATCGAACAAATCGAAACTGGCACAGGCCGGCGACAGCAATACCACATCTCCGGGTACGGCCAGCAATTTTGCCATGCGCACGGCGTATTCTATCGAATCTGTTTCGGCTATGATCGGAACTACCTTGTTGAAAGAGCGCTCCAGTTTTTTATTATCCTTGCCCAGGCAGATCAACACTTTTACTTTTTCACGGGCCAGTTCTTCCAGAGTACTATAGTCGTTACCCTTATCCACACCACCTGCTATCCAGATGATCGGTTGTTTTATTCCTTCCAACGCATACCAAACTGCTTCCACGTTTGTCGCTTTCGAGTCGTTGATGTAGCTTACATCTTTGGCAACGCCCACTAACTGCAAACGATGGTCTGCATTCTGAAAAGTCTCCAGGGCCTGCGCTATAGTTTCGTCGGACACTTGTAGCAACTTCGCCACTGCGGCAGCTGCCATGGTATTGTACTTGTTATGCTTCCCGATCAGGCTGGATTTTGATGCATCCACACTACCTTCAAAGAATCTGATATCCAGCTTTATAGTTGATTCTTCGAACCGCACTTTGGCACCTTCTGCACTTTCCAGCGAGAAAGGTATAGTTGTGCCACCAAACGCAGCTGAGTTAAATACCTTCTGTATGTTCTGGTCATCTGCATTATAGATGAAGTAATCGCTACCCGTCATGTTCTGAGCTACACGCAGTTTTGAGGCTGCATAGTTCTCCATACTATAGCCGTAGCGGTCCAGGTGATCAGGTGTAATGTTTAACAGAACAGCAATATGCGCCTTAAACTGGTACATGTTATCGAGCTGAAAACTGCTTAGCTCCACCACATAGTAATCGTGTTTATTATCGATCACCTTCTCTGCCAGGCTCTCGCCTATGTTACCTGCCAGGCCTACATTCAGACCAGCACTTTTTAACAGGTGATAAGTCAGCAGCGTAGTGGTTGTCTTACCATTTGTACCCGTAATACAGATAAACTTCGCATCCGTGTACCTTCCGGCAAACTCTATCTCGGAGATGACCGGTATCTGTCTTTTGGCTGCTTCTTGTATAACTGCAGCTTTATCAGGAATGCCAGGACTTTTAATGATTTCGTTAGCATCTAATATAGAGGTTAGGGTGTGAGTGCCTTCTTCAAATGGTATAGCCGCTGTTGCCAGCTTCGCTTTATACTCGTCTTTGATCTGCCCCATATCCGACACAAACACGTCAAGCCCTTTGGCCTGTGCCAGTAATGCAGCTCCTACGCCACTTTCTCCCGCTCCAAGTATAGCTATCTTCATTTTTTTGTATTCTTAGCGAAGTTTTAAGGTTGCAAGTGTTAAAATGGCCAGCATGATTCCCACGATCCAGAAACGGCCAACGATCTTTGATTCGTGGTAACCCAACTTCTGATAGTGGTGGTGCAACGGCGACATTTTAAAGATGCGGCGGCCTTCGCCATATTTCTTTTTGGTATACTTAAAGTAGCTCACTTGCAGCATTACCGACAGGTTCTCTATCAGGAAAATGCCGCAAAGGATTGGTATCAATAGTTCTTTTCTAACTATAAGTGCTAGTACCGCAATGATACCTCCAATAGACAAGCTGCCTGTATCGCCCATAAAAACCTGGGCCGGATAGGTATTGTACCACAGGAAGCCAACACAAGCACCCACAAAAGCGAGCGAGAAAATGGCCAGCTCACCGGAGTTCGGAATGAACATGATATCCAGGTAATCAGCAAAAATGGTGTTACCTGAAACCCATGCAAAAATAGCCAGCGTTAGACCGATTATAGCGGATGTACCAGCTGCCAGACCATCGATACCATCTGTAATGTTAGCCCCGTTTGATACCGCAGTAATTACCAAGATCACAAACGGGATGTACAGGTAGCACGACCAGCCCTGGAAAAGCGGACCAGCAAATGAGAACAGGTTGCAGTAATCTAATTCGTTGTTTTTGCGGAACGGTATAGTTGTGATCATGCTGTGCACATCCACATACTTCTTGGATGCATTTACAGCTGAAGTACCACCATCAGTAAAGATATACTGACGCACCACTACGTCATCGTTAAAGTAAAGTGTAAGGCCAACTATAAGTCCAAGTCCGATCTGACCCAGGATCTTGAAACGACCTGCCAGACCTTCTTTGTTCTTCTTAAAAACTTTGATATAATCATCTAGGAAGCCGATGGCGCCTAACCAAACGGTAGAAACCAGCATCAGGATAATGTAGATGTTATCAAGCCTTGCAAACAAAAGCGTAGGGACAAGAATAGCCAGCAGGATGATCAAACCGCCCATAGTTGGCGTTCCTTTCTTTTCCAGCTGCCCTTCCAGACCCAGGTCGCGGATACTCTCACCCACCTGCTTGCGCTGCAATACTCTTATCAGCTTACCGCCAAAAATCATCGCGATCAGCAGCGACACCATTGTGGCCATACCCGCCCGGAAGGAAATATATTGGAACACGCCGGCTCCAAACATATCGTATTCACGATCCAGGTATGTAAAAAGGTAGTATAGCATTTAAATTTATTCGTTACTCTTGGCTAAAAGATGTAATTAAGTTCATTTCCCCAGTTGCTGAAAAGTTTCCTGCAGCACCTGCTTGTCATCAAAAGGATATTTCACCCCCTGTATTTCCTGGTAAGTTTCGTGGCCTTTGCCAGCAACCAGTATTATATCGTTCGGCTCGGCCAGCATACAAGCAGTTTTGATAGCTTCTTTCCTGTCGAGTACCGATAATGTTTTTTTATAGTCCAGCGGCTTCACGCCTTTCTGCATGTCGGCCAGTATAGTTTGTGGCTCCTCAAATCTTGGATTATCAGAAGTCAGGATAACTTTATCGCTCAGGCGGCAGGCAATATCAGCCATAACCGGGCGCTTGGCTGCATCGCGGTTACCGCCACAACCAACTATAGTTATCACTTTCTGCACCGGCGTCCGGATCTGCTGTATCGTATTCAATACATTCTCCAGTGCATCCGGCGTATGGGCATAATCAACTATACCGGTTATCTGGGCATCAGAAACGATGTAATCGAATCGGCCAGCGGCTGAATCGAGGGCAGAAAGTATAGTTAGTGTCTCAGTCGGATCTTCACCTAAAAGTACAGCCACTCCATAAGCACCCAGCAGGTTGTAAGCGTTAAATGCCCCGATCAGTTTGCACCATATCTCGTTTCCGTCTATATCCAGGTGTAAGCCCTGTATGGTGTTATCAATGATGCGTGCCTTAAACTCAGTGGCTTTGCGAAGCGAGAATTCGTGTATGCTGGCTTTAGTATTCTGCACCATTACCGACCCACGCTTATCATCAGCATTTACCAGGGCAAAAGCACCTTTCGGTAGCATATCGAAGAATGATTTCTTGGCCTTGATGTACTCGTCGAAACTTCCGTGATAGTCTAAATGGTCGTGGGTGATGTTTGTAAAAACGCCACCTGCGAAGGTTAATCCTGCTACACGCTGCTGTACCATAGCATGCGAGCTTACTTCCATGAAACAATGCGTGCAACCAGCTTTTACCATCTTAGCCAGCAACTCATTCAGCGTTACAGCGTCAGGTGTGGTATGCGTAGACGGGATAATTTCTTCGTCGATCTGGTTCTGTACTGTTGAAAGCAACCCCACATGGTAGCCCAACTCGCGGAACAGTTTATGCAACAGCGTTACAGATGTGGTCTTGCCATTTGTGCCAGTTACGCCTACCAGTTTCAGTTTGGCCGAAGGGTTATCGTAGAAGTTGGAAGCCATCTGGCCTAACGCCTCTGCACTGTCTTTAACCAGCACATAGGTAACGTCAGCTTTCTTCTCTTCCGGCAATTCTTCACAAACTATAGCTACAGCATTCGCTTCGGCGGCTTTTGTTATGTAAGCATGTCCATCAGCCTGCACTCCGCGCACAGCTACAAACAATACACCCGCCTGCACTTTCCGTGAGTCAAAAGTTATACTTTCAACGGGCACATCAAGCGGACCGATGGTGTTTAGCACCTGTACGTTATGTAGTAATGTCTGCAGCTGCATTAGCTTAAAACTATAGTTATCTGTTTTACTTTATTTATAGTTGATCCAGCCTCCAGCGACTGTTTCTCCACGCGCTTCCCTACGCCCTGCACATTTACTTTCAGGTTCTGATTACCCAGTATGAATAAGGCATCGCGAAGCGTTAACCCTACCACATCCGGCACTTTGCCATCCAGTACCGGGTTCGGAACAAAATCAAGCGAACGACGGCCTGGCTGTACCTTCACCCATTCTTCGTCAGTATTTTTAGGATGATTGCTGATGCCAAGGCGGTTGCAGATCGTTGACAGATCATCCAGGCTACCGGCTTTAACCAGTGGCAGGCTTTCTTTATTTGGTGTTACCCGCTCACGCAACGATTTATGCATTTCCAGGTCGCGGGCGTATGCTTTATCAGCCAGTTCTTTAAATACCGGAGCAGCCACATCAGAGCCATACACATTTACCCCTTTCGGACTGTCTATGATCACGATGCAACTATACTTTGGATTATCAGCCGGGAAGTAACCTGCAAAAGATGTAGAGTACTCGCGCACGTATTTTCCGTCTTTCACTTTACGGGCAGTTCCTGTTTTACCAGCTACTTTATAGTCAGCACTTTTAATATTTTTGGCGGTACCGTTCTCAACCACACCTTCCAGCATGGCACGTACTTTCTTAAGCGTAGCATCGGAGCAAACTTTATCCACCAGCACGCGCGTTTTAAAAGACTGAACTACTTTGTCTGCTTTGCGAATTTCTTTTACAATGATCGGCTGAATTTTAGTACCGTTGTTGGCAACAGCATTGTATAAAGCTAGGGTCTGCAACGGAGAAAGCTTGGTTTCGTAACCGATGGCCATAGACGTAAGCGTAGTACCATACCATGTTCTATCCTGGGGATGTTTAATGAACGGACGAGCCTCACCATCTAACTGAAAGCCAAGCGTATTGCCCATACCAAACTTATCCAAGTAATCTACATATGCCTGCTGGTGGCTACCAAAGTGCTTTTCCATGAGCTTAGCCACCCCAATGTTGGATGACTTCTCAAAAACCTCCTGCACTGTGATCTTACCATAACCATTGATCTTAGCATCGGTCATGTAGGTATTTTTAATCTTATACCTGCCGTTACCTGTATCAATTGAGTCTGTCAGGTTTACTTCCGGCGCATATTCAAACAAAGCCATCATAGAGGCCAGCTTAAAAGTAGAACCCGGTTCTGTTCGACCCTGAGAACCAACGGCATAGTTATAGTCTTCGATGTAGCCGCCTTTGGTTTTACCAAGGTTCGCCATAGCCTTTATTTCGCCGGTCTTTACTTCCATCATAATCACCGTACCGTACTCGGCATCTGTTTTCTCAAGGGCTTTGTAAAGGGCATTTTCGGCAACGTCCTGCAGGTTAATATCTATCGTTGTTTTGATATCGTAACCGTGCTGCGGCTTCACTTCGGTGCCATCGTAAATTGGCTTGCTACCACCGGCAATGCGTTCGAAAAGCGCCTCACCATCGGTACCAGACAGGTTATCGTTGAAACTAAATTCTAACCCTGCTCCGTTCTTATCTTCGTTTATAAAACCGATGGTACGCTCGGCCAGCATGCCAAACGGCTTAAAGCGCTTTTCAACTTTTTCAAAAATCACCCCGCCTTTGTTTTTACCACTTCTGAAGACAGGCCATTTTGCCATCATCTTTTTATCCTGGTAGTTTATCTGGCGGCTGTTCAAACGAATGTACTGACGGCCGGCATGGCGCGCATTCTTGATCTTGCGACGATAATAATCTTCAGACTTATCGCCATAAAACCGCGAAAGCAACATAGAAAGAGAATCTATACCGGCATTAAAAGTTTTGGCATCGGCTATAGTTGGATCAAAGGCTACACGGTAAAATGGCAGCGATGTAGCCATGATACTCTCATTATCAGAGTAAATATTGCCACGCGTAGCAAAAACAGGACGGTAATAGATGCGGCGCTCTTTAGAAATAGCTTTCCACTTCTCTCCATCCTTAATCTGAATAACCCCGATCTTGTAAACTATAGCGCACGCAAAAATGCAGATAACCAAAAAGGCTACCCGCACACGCAACACTATGGATTTCTTAATATTCATCTTCCGAAACTATAACCTGATATGGTGGAGATGAACTTTCTTCGAGGCCGAGCGGTGCCACATTACGGGCAACTTCCGATTGCTTGCTGGCCTCCATATAATCCGACTTAAGGGTAGTATAGTCGGCGCGCAGGTCTTCGGTCTCGACCTTAACCTTGTCTATTCTGCGAATGGTTTTCTCGGCATAATGGGTGTTGCCGATGTAGAAAAGCGTTAGCAGCGTTACAAATAAAATGCGGGGTAAGTATTTAAGGGGAACACCTTCTTCAAACAGAGCATCTACGCTGGCATATTTTTCCAGTAATCCAAAGATACTGAAACCTTTACGCCTTTTGGGCTTTGGAGCCTCCTCTTCTGGCTTCAGACGCACCGTGTTTGCTCTGGGTACGCTTGCTTTCTTAGTCATAAGGTTAGAAGCCATAGTTACTCTTTTAAAATATTTGGCTTATCAGGCCAGGTGTTTAATCATCTAAATCTCTTTTCTCTGCTATTCTTAGCTTTGCGCTTCTGGAGCGACTGTTTATCAGCAATTCTTCTTCAGTGGGCACTACCGGCTTCCGGCTTACTGCATCCAAAGGCTTTTTTTCGTTACCGAACAGGTCTTTCTCAACCTCCCCGAAGAACTTGCCCTTGGCTATGAAGTTCTTTACTAACCGGTCTTCCAGGGAGTGGTAAGAGATCACAGCCAGTCGTCCGCCAGGTTTCAGTACTTCTGCCGCCTGCACCAGCATCTCCTCCAGGGCTTTCATCTCGTCGTTAACCTCGATGCGGAGTGCCTGGAAAACCTGTGCCAGGTATTTATTCTCTTTGCCTTTCGGTGTACAGGTGCGTATCGCCTGTTTAAAGTCTTCTATCGTCTCGATCGGCTTGCGGGCACGTTGTTCCACTATAGTTCTGGCCAGCGTTTTTGCATTCTTCACTTCGCCATAGATGCCGAAAATGCGATGCAATTGCTCTTCAGAGTAGTTCTCCACCACATCTTTTGCCGAATCGCCCTGGTCGTAGTCCATGCGCATATCCAGCGGACCATCGAAGCGGGTCGAAAAACCACGGCTGCCTTCGTTAAACTGGTGCGATGAAACACCAAGGTCAGCCAGAATGCCATCCACCTCTTTTACACGGTAAAGGCGCAGGTACTTTTTCAGGTCGCGGAAGTTAGCGCGCACAAACTGAAAGTTTGGTCCTTCCAGCTTCTTAGACTGCTCTTCTGCATCACGGTCCTGATCGAAACTATACAGCTTACCGGTTGTAAGCTTGCTAACTATAAGTGCCGAATGTCCGCCACCACCAAAGGTCACATCTACATACACACCGTCCGGTTTTATTGCCAAAGCATCAACCGACTCTTCCAACATTACAGGGCGATGGTATTCCATTATAGCAACGGCTCTTTTTCTTCTTTATCTCCTAAGAACTTCTGCGCCAGCTGCGAGAAATTCTGCTGGTCCTTGATCAGGAACTCTTCATACTTATCCGGGTTCCAGATCTCTACACGGTTACCCAAGCCAACTATAATCACTTCCTTATCCAACTCCGCGAAGCGTGCCATGGTTTTAGGCAGAACAAAACGCCCTGTTCCATCCAGCTCGATCTCTGTGTTGCCACGAAAGAAGTTACGCTGAAAGTGGCGATATTCTTCGTTAAACTCGTTCAGGCCGGCTACCTTATCATAGATTACTTTCCACTCTGCCTTTGGGTATAATACCAGGCAAGGCTCAAACCCCCGCATCAGAACCACATGATTGCCAGACGCCTCCGGCAGGTTAGCTTTTATCTTTGCAGGTAAAACTAACCTTCCCTTTGGGTCAATCTTGCATTCAAATTCGCCAGACAGGAAGTTCATGTTTTTCTATAGTTGGTCCGTATAGTTTTCGGAGTATACAAATGTAACGATTCAGCAAAACACCACAACCACAATCTCCCACTTTTTACCACTTTGTGGATAAATTATGGTAATCCACACCACTTATCCACATTATCCACATACGTATCAACCCACTTTGGGTATAACTATATTTGAATATTTGAATGTAATCCACTATTATACGAGAGACCCAATTTGTAAATCATTGATATTCAATACTATAAACCAAGCCTATAAGCACAACTTCAGAGTGGAGCGGATTTCCACAGTAAAAGTGGAAGAAAGTGGGAGATGTGGATGAAAGTGGAGAAGCTTCCCCGGAAGTGTGTCCGATAATTCGGCTTTCGTCAAATTTCGGATAAAGATCCTGACCTTAAACGGGTTATCAGCTTTTGATCCAAAAATGACCTAATGCTTCTGAAACTATAGTTAGATATACAGAAAGTGAAGTGCGACAGACATGAACTGGCGACTACAGGCATAGCCAACTATAAACAAAAAAGGGAAACTTTAGCAGCTTCCCTTTTTTGTTTATAGTTGATTGATCTAAAACTTAAACCCGACATGCATACCAATAGCAAATACAGGAGTTCCTTTAGTATAGTAGTTATACCCGATCCGCCAGCCGGCCACGCCACTTCTCAGGAAGTTAAAGTCATTTTCCATAAATCCGTTAAAACCAACGTCGGATGTACGAATGTGCGCTACTGAACCATCTATTGTACCCTCTTTGGCATCAGAGTTAATTTCGGAGCGATGCCTGGCAGCACCGCCTACGCCTAAACGCAGGTTTATAGTTTCTTTTTGTATCAGGTCGAAGCTGGTTTCCAGTCCGCCCATGTAAAAAGTGTTTTTGATAGAATAGATCTCCTTGCCTTTGTCGTAACGGGAGGCTGTAAGCAAACCTAGATTTAAACCAACGGCCACGCGCTCGCCCAGGTAATGGCTGAACTTGTTATTGAACATAAGCCCCTGGCTATCGAACTCTGAAAGCCACACAAAGCTTACGCCCGACACAAAACGATTGGGATCTTTGCTGGTAGCACGTTTGAAACCATCTGCATAGCCATTAAAACTGGCTAAAAAAAAGACACACAGCAAAGTAAAAGAAACTAATATTGATTGGCGCATAAAGCTGCTGATAAGGTTGGAACGAGTTAATGAAGGTTTAGGCAAAGTTGCTAGTCATACGCAATCCAGACACCCACTGTTACACACTACTGCACGAAAACATCCAATTATTTAAATATAGCGATCGTTGCTAGGCTTTGGCCTTGTATAGTTGCCACCACGGCAGGTAAGGCTTATCGTGATGCTCGTAATGGTAGCCGAAAAAATAACAGCTCAGAAATGCCCACAAATGGTTTTTACGCTGCGTTCCCGATTTATGCGGGTTGTCCGGGGCATGCTCGCCGCGATGAGGCAGATACGTACCAAAGTAAAAAAGCTGAAACGTAGCCAGCACAGCAGGCAACATCCAGAACAGGATCACATTCTCTGTCGGGAAGAAATACTTGAGTACATTAAATGTTACAGCCATTAACACTAGTTGCCACCAGGTAATGTATTGTTTTAGAAAACTGAAATACCATGGCCAGAACGAACCATGATGATAGTCTGGATCCTGCTCCGTAGCGACGTGCTTGTGATGCTGGTGATGTCGTGGCAGTAAACGCGGGTACCAGTTATAGGCAAAAAGAAAGGCAGTTATAGTTCCTATAGTTCGGTTAAGCTTTGGGCGGCCGGGGGCAACTACGCCATGCATGGCATCGTGGGCAGTAATAAAAAGCCCGGTATATAGATGCATCTGTACCAGCATAAAAAGGTATGCCACCGGTGATGTGAAATCTATAGTATAGTCAGTTAACAGGTATACAAGCAGCCCAACCCAGCAACTAACTATAGTTGCGGCAATTATTATTCCGCGGGTATCTCTTTTTATAGTTGGCATTAAGCTTATCAGGCACTTTATTATACTTCAAGTTTAAGCAAACTATCCCTTACCTGCTCCATAAGCCACATGGGCGTAGAGGTTGCACCACAAATACCAATGCTTTCGCCAGTTGAAAACCAACCCGGCTGCAACTCTTCGGCTTTTGAAATAAAGTAGGTATTAGGATTGGTATTTTTGCAAACCTGGAACAACACTTTGCCATTAGAAGACTTTGTACCTGAAACAAATACAACCTTATCAAACTGCGAAGCAAACTTACGAAGCTCCTTATCGCGGTTTGATACCTGCCTGCAAATAGTATCGTTGGCTTCTACTTCATAACCTTTGGTCTCGAGCTGATTTTTGATACTATAGAAACTATCAGTGCTCTTGGTGGTCTGGCTATAGAGCGTGATCTTAGCTGGCAACTTGTGCTGCATCAGTTCATCTATATTCTCGAAAACGATCGCGTTGTTGTTTGTCTGACCTAACAGGCCTAATACTTCGGCGTGACCATGTTTCCCGTAAATGTAAATGCGGTCGTCTTTATCGTAGGAGCTTTTGATGCGGTTCTGTAGTTTAAGCACTACCGGGCAGGATGCATCTATCAGCGTCAGGTTATTGGCAAGGGCAGTCTGGTAGGTTTCGGGTGGTTCGCCGTGTGCGCGTATCAGCACTGCTTCGTTTTGCAGTTCCCTGAGTTGTTCGTGGTCTATTATCCGTAAACCGCGTTGCTGCAGGCGCTGCACCTCTTCATCGTTATGCACAATATCGCCCAGGCAATACAAGTAACCTTGTTCATCCAGAATATCTTCGGCCATCTGGATGGCATACACTACTCCAAAGCAAAATCCGGAGTTAGAATCGATGGTTACGTTGAGGCGCTGCATATACAGGTTATACAACTGAAGTCTGATATTGTTTTATACTGAATTTTTCACGCAACGCTTCATAAACAGAGATAGTTAGCAAAAGCATCAGCATGGAGTACATGGTATCTTCTACGGGTATGGAAATAAGCCGGAAACCCAGGTTATAGTTGTCGTTATACCACACTACTGGCAGATAGGTCAGGACCCCGTTTACCAACAGAAAAGGAACCAGGTGCACCAGGTAAGCCAGGTAAAAACGGCCCAGGTACCTGGTATTAAAAAAGCGTAAATGCACCAGATGCAGGAATGCCAGTAGCATAAAGGTGATAACAGTATACCATCTGCCCATATTAAATACAGCTATAGTTGGCAACACTATGATCAGGCCCAAAGCTATAGTTTTGGCATAAGGCTGCAGCAGATCTTTGGTGATGTAAGCGTTTAAAACATCATAAATAAAAACGCAGGCATACGGCACGGTTATAAAGAAAAGGATCTCTTCCAGAGGCAGATTCCAAAAGTAAATGCCCGTCAGGTATTCTTCGTTAAACCCCCAGATGCCTTGCTCTGTAAACTGCACATCCCAAACTATAAACAATACTGCATTCACAACTATAGCAGGCAGCAAAGCAGGCCAGTTCCTGTAAAACGCCACTTTCTTATCAAAAGACAAGAGCAGCGGAAACAGAATTGTGAAGATGTTCAGGTATAGGTAGATATACACTTTTTTATAATGAATAATGAGTAATGAGTAATTATTCAGTTAATGAAGGGTTTGACCAATTACTAATTAATCATTCTTCATTATTAATTAAATTTTCAGGCTTTTCAGCAACTGCTTTTCTTCCGGGGTGCAACGCTCTTTTTCCAACATCACATCGCGCATGGTCTGGGCCAGCGCCTTGTTTATCCCTGATTTCGGATGCTCTACCAACCCCTCAATAATAATCGCCTTGTCTTCGGCCATATGCTGGCTCATGTTCAGGTAATCGGGTATATGGTACTCCACTATAAAGCGCAGAAACCTGATCTCTGGGTTAGCCTTATTTAACGCAACAGCTTCTTCGAAAAGCGCCATCGCTGCATTCAGGTGCTTCAGTTTAAAATAAGGGTTCCAGACATATTTGGCCATTACAGCTTCCGAAGCCGCTTTGTACCCTAACACCACCGGCTCTTTGCCCGTGTACTTTTCCATTTTGTCGTGGAACTGATTTGCTGCCTCTTCATCTTTGCTGGCAGCCAGGTATTCCACCCGTAATTCAGATAGTTTATAAGCTGTAGCATCTGCAGCATGAGCCACAGACATGCATACCATTATCAGGATGAAAAGTAAATATCTGCTCATTAAATCGCGTTAAGTTGATACCTGAGATATGAACTGACGAGTAGCGCCAGCTTTGTGTTATCAGGTACTCTTACGCGTTCTGTGAGAATGTGGGTTGCCGGGAGGTTCTGTATTTTGCGGAAAAGCTTTGTATAGTACTTATAAGCCAGGTAAACACCGAGGCGGGCAGTACGCGGCAATTCCATAATTCCTTTGTAAGCGTCTTCAAAATCTTTGCAGATATCAGCTTCAATTTCCGCTTTGCTTATGTTATCGAACAACTTAAAATCTACTTTCGGGAAATACACGCGACCACGATCCAGGTAATCGCTTTGCATATCGCGCAGGAAGTTTACTTTTTGGAAGGCAGACCCCAAACTACAGGCAGGACCTTTTAAGCGCTCGAACATGTCGTTATCGCCTTCGCAAAACACTTTCAGGCACATCAGCCCTACTACTTCTGCAGAGCCATAAATATAGTTGTCGTATAGTTGGTGATCGTATTGCTGTTCTTCCAGGTCCATTTCCATACTTCTCAGGAAGGCCTCTATATATTCCAAATCGATCTTATACTCATTTACCACGCACTGAAAGGCATGCAGCACCGGATTTAAACTGATACCAGTTTCGATAGCTTTATAGGTGTGTTCCTTAAATTCCTGCAGCAATTCCTTTTTATTGTGCTCATGAAAAGTATCCACGATCTCGTCGGCGCAACGCACAAAACCATAAATGGCATAGATCGGGAAATGGAACTTCTGGTGCAGTGTTTTAATTCCCAACGTAAATGATGTGCTGTAAGCTTCGGTAATTACTTTGCTGCACTTCATGCAGGTCTGTTTAAATAAATCCATAGGCGTGCTTAAAATACGGTTATACTAAAACAGGTGACCTGAATTCCTTCTCCACTTCCGTTGCTACCACCTGCCCCGATATCAGGGATGGCGGCACACCTGGCCCGGGCACGGTGAGCTGCCCGGTATAAAATAAGTTATGTACTTTTTTGCTTTTCAGACTTGGCTTTAGCAGCGCGGTTTGTAGCAGGGTGTTAGCCAAACCATACGCATTTCCTTTAAAAGCATTGTAATCGTGTATAAAATCGTTGTGTGCGTAGCTGCGCTTATAAGTTACGAACGGGCGTATCTCCTGGTTTGTCAGCTTCTCCAACCTTTCCATTACCAGGTCATAGTATTGCTCACGCACTTCATCGGTATCATTAAGCCCGGGCGCAACCGGAATCAGTATAAACAGGTTCTCACAGCCATCTGGTGCTACACTTGGGTCTGTAACAGACGGTGCCGATACGTAAAACAAAGGCTTGGCCGGCCATTTTGGGTTTGTATAGATCTCGTTTGCATGCGGGCCAAAATCCTCATCAAAAAACAGGTTATGGTGACGCAGGTTCTGCAGGCGTTTGTTTATACCTAAATAAAAGATCAGAGACGATGGCGCCATTACCCGCGTATCCCAGTATTCTTCTGAATAGCTTTGATATTGCGCAGCCAACAGGTTTTTCTCTACATGATGGTAATCGGCACTTGCAACTATAACGTCGGCTTCATAAATATCTGAAGTAGTAACTATAGTTTTGGCGTTACCCTGCTCTACTTTAATTTCCTGCACATCCTGGTTATAGTTAAACACAACCCCCTTCTCTTCAGCAAGCTGCACCATTCCTTCAATGATCTTATGCATACCACCCATCGGGTACCAGGTACCCAGGCTTATATCGGCATAGTTCATTAAACTATAAAGGGCAGGTGTGTTTTCAGGCAGCGCTCCCAGGAAAAGGATTGGGAACTCCATCAGTTTGATGATCTTCGGATGTGAGAAGAAACGACGGATATGTTTGTGAAACGACTGAAAAACATCCATCCGCAGCACATCCAGCAGCAAACGCAGGTTCATGAACTCGGTAACGGAGCGGCCTGGCTTATACACAAGCTGGTTTATCCCAACTTCGTATTTATAAGCAGCTTGTTCCAGGAACCGGTCTAACTGGTGCGCGCTGCCCGGCTCCCACTTCTCAAAAAGTGCCTTGAGTTCATCTAACGATGCCGGCACATCTACAAAATCGTCTTCCCCGAAAATAACTGTATAAGAAGGATCAAGCCTTACCAGGTTGTAGTAATCAGCGGTGCTTTTGCCAAACTTCTGAAAGTAAGACTCGAACACATCGGGCATCCAGTACCAACTGGGACCCATATCAAATGTAAAACCTTGTTCTGTAAAGCTGCGGGCGCGACCTCCGGGTGTGCTGTTCTTTTCCAACACAGTTACCTTATATCCTTTATCTGCCAGGCTTGTTGCAGCCGAGATGCCAGAAAACCCAGACCCAATTACTATTACATTTTTACCAGTCATAAAGTAAGATTTAGAGCCCGCGCCACGCGTTATCAGTTAAGCGTCCTGCTTGTAAACTTTCAGGTTTTGTTTTAATTCTTTACGAGCTATGTGTATCCTGTTTTTTACTGTCCCGATCGGAATCTCCAGTTTTTCAGCTATTTCGGTATACTTATAGCCTACATAGTACATCATAAAAGGGGTACGATGTTCTTCGCTGAGGCCGGCAATGGCTTTGTTAATATCGTTCATGACGAAAGTTGCCGTGCCTTTGTTTTGCGTTATATAGTTTTCATCGGTGTTCAGGTACTGCAGGTACTCTGAGCTATCGATGTTACTACTACGCTTGGTTATTTTGTTATAGTTGTTGATGAAGGTATTGCGCATGATCGTGTAAAGCCAGGCTTTCAGGTTTGTTCCTGCTTTAAACTTCTCGCGGTTCATCAGAGCCTTTAGTACCGTTTCCTGTACCAGGTCTTTGGCATCGTCAGTATCGCGGGTGAGGTTAAAAGCCACAGGCCGCAATGTCTGAGCAACACGCTGTATTACGTTGCTAAATTCTATTGCTGTCATACTTTTGTTTATACTTTTATCTAAAACTATAAACAAATATACGTAAGTTTCTGAAAAAGTAAATAAGTTTGTTTAATTATTTTACAAAATGTGTTAAACAAAGTTATAACAAGGTATTTTTATTCAGTAATACTATAAAAATGAGAGGGTTAAAGAACTAAAAAAAGAAAGCCTGCCTATACACATAACGGTATAGGCAGGCTTCAGATATTATATAGTCTTGCTGCTAGCTAAAGAGCTTTGTAAATTCGCGCATACAGGTAAGTCGTTTTACATTACCCGGAAATACTAAATGTTCGTGTTGTACCTGCATGCCATAAATGTAAATGGTTGCTTCAGAAAACGTCTCTGCTAATTTATCAAGGTATTTCTGCACCTGGTCACGGTCAGGAACCGAGGTGAGCACAGTACAGATATATTGTGGTTTGGTAAGTGCGTAGGTTAATTCCAGATCGCTGAAAGGTAAATTCTGCCCCATATAAATTACGTGCAGGTTTTTTACCCGGATCACATAGTTCATATAAAGCAAAGCCAGCTCATGCAACTCACCTTCAGGCAAATACAGTAAGTAAGAAGGAGATTCAGGATTCCGACGAACCACTTGCCCATCAATCGCAACTATAAGTTTCTGGCGGATAAGGTTACTGACAAAGTGCTCGTGAGCAGGAGTAATTTTACCGGTTTGCCAGAAGATCCCGATTTTATGAAGGAAAGGATAAACCAGTCGGTTCATTGCTTCAGCAAAACCTACCTGCAGCGTTACAGTTGAGATGGCTTTATCAAACGCTTCTTCATCCAGGTCCAGCATCGCCGACATCATGTTGTTAATGTGCTGCGAGCACTCGCCGGGCACATCGCATAGCTGCTGCACTTTTTCAATCACCTGGTCTGGCTGCATCTGAGCTATTTTGGATATCTTAAATCCTTTCTCGTTTAGCAACGATACATTCAGCAACGTTTTAAGGTCCTTGTCGTCGTAATACCTGATGTTGGTTTCGGTGCGTTTGGGGCACAGGATATTATACCGCTGTTCCCAAATCCGGATAGTATGGGCTTTGATGCCCGAAAGATGTTCCAGTTCTTTAATGGTGTACTGCGCCACGTTTATCCTTTTTATTAACTATTTCACTTGCTGCCTTAAAATACCTCGGCGCTACCCACAACATCCCAAACGATTCCGACCCATCTTTAGCAGCTACTTTATGATGCACTTTGTGCGCCATGTTTAACGCTTTCAGATAAACATTAGACGTTTTGCCGAATGCTTTTATGCGCCTGTGAATGAACACATCGTGGATCAGGAAATAAGCCACCCCATACAAGGTAATGCCCGCTCCTATCCAGAACCTATAATCTATAGGATCGGTGCCGAAAATAAAAAACAGCATCGCCAATAGGCCATAATAGGCAAAAAACAGGTCGTTTAATTCAAATGTGTGCTTGTGCCGGGTGTGGTGCGACTTATGCAGGAACCATAAAAAACCATGAAGTACATATTTGTGCATGGCCCAGGCCACCACTTCCATTACTACAAAGGTTAACAGCATGATTCCTAATCCTGTCAGCATACCCAATGAACAGCAAGTTTAAGAAATAGTTTTAAAAGTTAAACAGAATTTACCAATTGATAGGCTCTTTATTAAGGAAAGCTGCAATACCGCGCTGGCAATCTTCGGAACTACGGGCAACAGCATTCATCTCGGCAGCATATTGCAAGCCACCTTCCAGCGTCATTTCCTGTACCCGCGCGATCATCTCCTTTGTTACCTCCATGCTCTGCTTAGAGTTCTCGTTACATAGTTTCTGAGCAAAGGCAAAAACACGCTGCTCCAGTTCTACGGTGGGCACCACATAGTTTACCAAACCATATTGCTCAGCTTCGGCAGCGGAAATAAGATCACCGGTTAACAACAATTGCTTGGCCCTAGCCTCCCCTATTTTGCGTAGCAGGAACACCTTAACTATAGCAGGTATAAACCCGATCTTTACTTCGGTGTAACCAAACTTCGCTTCCGGCACTGTAAACCCGAAATCGCAGATAGCGGCCAATCCGCAACCGCCTGCAATGGCATGACCGTGAATCTGGGCAATCACTACTTTCTTCAGGGTGTAAATAAGGCGGAAAAGCTCCATCAGGTGTGTAGAGTCCAACAGGTTTTCGTGGTAATCATTTTCCTGTAGTTTCTGAATATATTCCAGGTCGGCGCCGGCACAGAACACTTTTCCTTCGGCTCGCAACACTATCACTTTGCAAGTTTCATCTTCTTCGGCGGCAACAAAAGCCCGCTTCAGTTCAGATACCACTTCGTAATTCAGGGCGTTTCTTTTTTCTGCTCTGGCAAGGGTAATGTAGCCAACACGGTCCTGCACTTCATAATACACGAAGTCCATTTTCAGTTTATGAGCAGATGTAACAGTATCATTCATGGCGGTGTTTTTTATAGTTAGCAGTTAATTCAGGCTGGAGTTCAAATATACGTAAGAGTTCATCCAATGCTCAGTCACACAAAGAAAAAGTATAAATCAAAATCTTAAACCAGCAACTATAAATCCACGTTAAAAAGTTTGCTAACGAACGTTAGGTTGCTTACATTTGTTAGCTATATATGGAAGTAACTTTGAGCAGAAAAGAACAAATTGAACATACCGCAACAGCACTCTTCAAAAAAAGAGGCTTTTCGGCTACGTCTATGCGCGACTTGGCAAACCAACTGGGTATCGAAGCTGCTAGTATTTACTCCCATATAAAGTCTAAAGAAGAGATTCTGCAGCGCGTATGTTTTAGGATGGCTAATGAGTTTTTTGAAGCTATTGACCAGGCTGATGTACGAGATGCTTCTGCTTCTCAGCGATTACAGGCTGCCATTACAGCGCACGTAAAGGTGCTGACCAAAAACACAGAGGCATCAGCAGTGTTCCTGCATGAGTGGCGCCACCTGAGCGAGCCGCACCATGCTGAGTTCTTAGCATTACGCTACCGCTATGAAGAGCATTTTAGAGAAATAATTCGTGCAGGCATTAAGGCCGGCGAGTTTAAAGTACCTGATGAGAAATTTGCAGTTTTAACTATACTTTCGGCACTGAACTGGATACATACCTGGTACAAGCCCGAAGGAAAAATGAATGCTGAAGAAATTGCCGCTAACCTGGCAACTATGCTACTAAACGGACTAAAACAAACTTAATACACGCCAAACACAAACTAACTAATCGCCGGGTCGCCACCTACGGCCCGGCACTTTTACTGAACCTTTAAACTATAAATATTATGTACGGAGGAGGAAACGTTTTTGAAGCGACAAAATTCGATGATGTGCAGACTGAAGATCCTGCAAAATTAGAAGAATTTGAAGCACGCATTGCCCGTGGCGAGAAGATCGAACCAACCGATTGGATGCCCGAACTATACCGTAAGCAGCTGATTAGAATGATCGAGCAGCATGCGCACTCTGAAATCATTGGTGCCCTGCCAGAAGGTACCTGGATCACACGAGCTCCTGGTTTCCGTCGTAAGATGGCGCAGATGGCAAAGGTGCAGGACGAAGTTGGCCACGCCCAGCTGCTATACTCTGCCGCTGAAACACTGGGCAAATCGCGCGAGCAAATGCTGACGGACCTGATTAACGGCAAGTCGAAATATTCCAACGTATTCAACTACCCTGCCTTTACCTGGGCAGATTCTAATATTATTTCCTGGCTGATTGATGCAGGCGCTATTGTAAACCAGATGGCAAATGCCAAAGGTAGCTACGGTCCCTACTCACGTGCTTTAGAGCGAATCTGTGCTGAAGAAGCTTTCCACCTGAAGTATGGCCACGATGCCGTGGTACACATGGCAACAGGTACACCAAAGCAGCGCGAAATGATACAGGCTGCGCTTAACCGCTGGTGGCCACCGATCATGACGTTCTTCGGACCGTCAGATAAAATGAGTACGCATACCGAAACGCTGATGCGCTGGAAAGTGAAGATGGCTTCTAACGACGAGTGCCGTCAGCAATTCCTGGATATGTATGTGCCTAAGATCTGGGAACTTGGATTGACTGTTCCGGATCCGAAACTGAAAAAGAACATGGAAACCGGCCAGTGGGAATACACCGAGCCGGATTGGGATGAGTTTAAGCGCGTGATCAATGGCGATGGCCCTTGTAACGCCGAGCGCCTTGCCGTTCGCCGTACCGCCGAAGAGCGTGGTGCCTGGGTGCGCAGAGCCCTGCTTAATCCTAAAGCAAAATATGTTCGCCCATTGGCATAGCCAATGGTAGTTATAAATTATTAATTATGAATTATGAATGGGCGTAAGGTGAGATCGTTCTTAATGTTACCCAATTCATAATTTATAATTCATCATTCATAATTCTAAAAAAGAATGAGCTTAAAGTCACTAGACCCGAGAGTAACCCGATTGAACCTGCCGGAAGGTGAAGTTCCTGCTATGGAGCCAAAGCCAGAGTTGGATCAGTTTGAAACATACGAAGCCTTCCATCAGAAGAAAGAAGGTGCCGCCTATACCTATGTTGGACCGGTTCACGCACCGAACGAAGACGTAGCTTTCCTGTTTGCAAAGGAGCAGTATAGCCGTCGTTTTGCCTGCACTGGCCTTTGGATAGCACGTACCGAAAATATACAGGTAACTCCTTATGGCAATGATAACGAGAATGTGTACGACACTATTCAGTTTGACGAGCCAGCCCAGCGCAGCGAACAGCCGGAACCTTACGAGATATTCCATCTGAAGAAGCGTGGAAAAGCGCATGCACATGCCGGCCGTGTAATGGCAACATCTTACCCGGAAGCATTAGCTGAAGCAAAAAACGCTTTTGGTGAGAAAGGCCCTATCGTAAATGTGTGGGTGGTAAGATCGAAAGATGTGTTGCAGTCTGCGGAAGAAGACAAGGATATGTGGACCACTATTCCAGAGAAAAAGTACCGCGAAGCCATTGCCTATAAAGTGATGGATAAGATCACGAAGTATAAAGAAGAGAACAAACCTACAACTGCGCAATAATGAACGAGCTAGCGATAAAAGACCTGTTATACAAACTGGCAGACGACCAGCTTATACTTGGCCACCGCAACTCTGAGTGGACCGGTTTCGGCCCGATACTGGAAGAGGACATTGCTTTCTCGTCGATGGCGCAGGATAAGATCGGCCATAGTTTAGCATTTTATACCTTGCTGCAGGAGCTTGGCGAAGCTGAACCGGACACCGTTGCTTTTACCCGCAACGCCAACCAATTCCATAACAGCCAGTTGGTTGAGCTCCCAAACGGCGAGTATGACTTCAGTTTGATCCGCCATTTCCTGTATGATAATGCGGAGATCATCCGTTTTGAAATGCTTTCGCAGTCGAGCTACGAGCCTATTGCCAAGGTTGCTACGAAACTGAAAGGTGAAGTAAAATACCACGTGCTACACGCTAACACCTGGATCAAAAACCTGGGCTCATCTACAGTAGAAGCTATACTTCGTTTGCAGACTTCTTTGAATGAAGCGATGCCTTACGCGCTGGCTATGTTCGAGAAGTCAAAGTATGAACAAGAGCTGATCGATGCGGGGGTTTATGCCGGAGAAGAAGCTGTGAAAGCTGAATGGCTGAAACGTATAACAGCAGTGATAGAGAAAACCGACCTGAAATTACCTGACCTGGCAACTATAGAACCAAAGTTTGGCGGACGTTACGGCGAGCACACAGAGCACCTGCAGCCGCTGCTGGACGAAATGGCCGAGGTATTTAAGATCGACCCAACTGCTGAGTGGTAGTTCTTTTTTGACAAAGGATTTTTTTGACAAAAGACAAATGACTCCATTCATTAAATAATGCATCTCTTTTGTCCTTTGTCAAATAGTCTTATGTCTAAATTTAAAACCATGAAACTGACCAAGGAAAACATATTAACCCTGCTGGAGGAAGTAAAAGACCCTGAAATACCGGTGTTGTCGCTGGTGGATCTGGGTGTGATCACGGGTGTGGAGATATCGGAAGATGACCACGTGACTGTGAACATGACACCTACCTTTGCCGGTTGCCCTGCCATGGACTACATGAAGAAAGATGTAGAACGCACGCTGGAGAAACATGGCATCACCAACTATAAGGTTAATATGACCTTTGATAAGCCCTGGGATAGCAACAAGCTAAGCGAAAAGGGACGTCAGCACCTGAAAGAGTTTGGCCTGGCACCGCCGCCAAAGTATGATCTTATACTTGATCTGGATATTCTGGAACATGTAAAGTGCCCGTACTGCGACAGCGAAAACACAGATATGAGAACACCTTTCGGCCCGACACTTTGCCGCTCGATGCATTACTGTAACAACTGCAAGCAGATGTTTGAGCAGTTTAAGCCACTTTAAGCAGACCAACATAAAACAGAAAAGCCAGCTAAACTATAGCTGGCTTTTCTGTTTTATAAGTATAGACTATTTTTCTTCCATCTTTGTGTTAAGAAACATTCCGCAGCCATTAAACTCTATGCCTTTAGCTTTAACCCGAACCGTGTGTGTAGACATTTTACCCGACATGGTATCTTCGCATGGTTGGGCAGTTAATTCAACTATAAGGTCACCGGTTTCGGAAGTAGCTTTGTAAGTGATTATTTTTCCATTATTTGTAACCTCTGGCATTGCAGTTTGCAAGGTTATAGTTTTAGAAGGCAGCGTTTTAAAGTACATACCTTTCTCCTGATCGATCTCCAAAGCCCAGCCAGGTTCGTTTCCTGTGGCTATAAAATCAACTCCCTGCCTACGTTTCTCATTCCATAGTTCAGGGTTGTCTTCCGTTAAGTCAGTATCTTTTCTTAGCTTATACTTATCAGCCAGGTTTGAATTTATTCTCTTGCCCTCCTGATCAAGCATATGCAATTCCCCACCAATAGACATATCAAACTGGGTTGAAGTAGAGTCATTACCGTGAAGTTGAAGAATGCCATTCGCTATTTGCCAAGTTCCGATGCGTGTATAAGGGTCTACGTCACGCTCCTGGTAGATCATGATTTCTTCAAAAGTATTGTCATCGTTCAGGCCCAGGCTATAGTTTATGCCCGGGCAGTCGGCACATGGTATTACGCCACGCCATACTCCCACCACACTACCTGGTAACCTGCTTTCTCCAGCTGCTACATCCAAAGGCTCCGTCGAAAGCTCACTTGTTGTACAACCTGAAACTATAGCTACTAACACCAGAAACGCCCAAAACCTACTTCTCATACTTTTACTTTACGACCTAAAATTTACGCCGATCTTATACTTAAAATAAAAAGCCCTGCTACCGATAGCAGGGCTCAAAATTAGGCAATTTTTGTAGTTTATAGTTGCTCCATTTCGTGCTGCACAAAATCAACCAGGCTCTTGATATACGCCGTACTAAAATCGAATTTGATCCCAGCCGCTTCATATACTTCACCGATCGATACGGTATAACCTAAGCTCAATGCACGTTTGTAAGCTGCCAAACCTTCTGCAGGATTCTCCTTATAGTTCTTCCAGACAGCAATTGCACCTAATTGTGCCATGGCATACTCTACATAGTAGAAAGGTACTTCGAAAATATGAAGCTGCTTTTGCCACATATAAGGCTTGTACTGCTCCAGCCCGGTCCAGTCAACTAACTGGTGGTTAAACTGGTCGAAGATGTTCACCCATTCCTGCTTGCGTTCTTCGGTAGTTTGCTCCGGGTGCTCATAGATCCAATGCTGGAACTTATCAACTGTAGCTACCCATGGGAACGTCTCCAGAACACTCTCGAGGTGCGTCTTCTTGGCTCTGCGCAATTCGTCTTCGTCATCAAAGAACGTATCCCAGTAATCCATCGAGATAAGTTCCATCGACATAGACGCCAGTTCAGCCACTTCTGAAGGTGGATGCTTGAAGGAGTTAAGTGTCAGTTCGCGTGTCAGGAAAGAGTGAACAGCGTGGCCGCCTTCGTGCAGCATCGTGATCACATCGCGCAAGCTGGAAGTCGCATTCATAAAAATGAACGGAACCCCGATCTCATCTAACGGATAGTTATAACCACCAGGCGCTTTCCCTTTTCTCGATTCCAGATCCAGGTGGCCCATGGCGCGCATCGTAGCAAGGCAATCGCCTAAATACGTATCCAGTTTATAGAAAACCTGAACCGTTTTTTCCAGCAGTTCTTCTCCGGATGTGAATGGCTCCAGCGGCTTTCTGCCTGATGGGTCCACATCCAGGTCCCAGGGCTTTAATTCGTCTACTCCCAGTTTCTGTTTGCGCTCCTGGTCTATAGTTGTAAGCAACGGAACTATAGTTTCTTTGATAGAAGTATGGAAATCGAAGCAATCCTGTGGGGTATAATCAAAGCGGCCAAGTGCGGCAAACATATAATCCCGGAAGTTCTCAAAATCGGCATTTTTAGCTACCTGGGTGCGTAGTTTCAGCAGTTCGCTGAACAGTTCATCCAGTTTGTCTTTGTCCTGAATGCGGCGTTCCTGTATCGTTCTCCAGGCAGTTTCGCGCACGGCCCGGTCGTTCTGCTTCATGCGGTCGGCAGCGCGTTGCAGTGTCATTTCTTCGCCATCCAGCGTTACGGTCATGGCGCCGGTTATAGCTGCGTACTGTTGCTGCTTGGTGCTGATCTCGGTATTAAGCGGAATGTTCTCTTCCCTGAAAATCTCCAAAGCACGCTCTACGCCACGCAGGTAAATTCTATACTTGTCTTTATCCAGTGCATTCACGTACGGCGAGTGCATCAGCTTTTTATTCAGCTCGTGGTCGTAAGGCGCAATCTTGGGGTCAATCTCCGACACAAAATATTGGAAAGCTTTCGTACTTTCTTCATTCTGCGTGTCGCAGGTCATGCGTATGTAGCGCCAGCCCATATCCTCTGAAAGCATACTTTCCAGTTCGCTACGGTCGGTCATCCATTTTTCAAGTTCCTGAACATTAGCAATATGTCTGCTTTTAAGTTCTTCGAAGGATGGCTGTAGTGCTTCCCAGGTTTCTACTTTAAAATCTTCGGGAATATAGGTGCGTTGCTTGCGCTTGGGTATGATTAAGTTTGCTGATACGTTGGTCATAATGCTAACATATATTCTAAAAGTGTAATATAAGCACTTCCGTTGAAAGTACAAAAAAAGCCATATCTACAAAAGATATGGCCCTTATTTTATACGTGAAATAGAATTATCCGATCTCAATAACTACATCGCTTGTAAGCGGGTGACCTACACAGTTCAGTACATAGCCTTCATCCAGCTCCGCATCCGACAAGCCTTCGCGCTCGTCCAGATGCACTTTTCCGCTCAGGCATTTGCCACGGCAGGCGGTACATAAACCCGCCTGGCAAGAGTATGGCAGGTCCACATCCTGGTCCAGAGCAGCTTCCAGTATAGTTTGGTCCGGGTTTACGGTTACGCTGTATTCTGAGCCTTCGTAAATTATAGTTACAGTTTGGGTTGTAATCTCGTCTTCGTCGGTAGCGCTCACATTACCATGCTGATCCGAATCAGGTTCGCCGGTTAGTTTGCTACTCACAAAGCTTTCTCTGAAAACGCGCTCTGTCGGCACATGCAGCACATGCAGGGCTTTCTTCACTTCATCCATCATGCCTTCAGGGCCACACATAAAGTATAACCCATTGCTGATCTTAGATAACTGCAGGCGCTCCAGAATTTTAATGATCAGGCTCTGGTTCATGCGGCCGCGGTACTCGCAATTCTGATTTGGCTGACTATAGATATAGGATATTTGCAAACGGTCGGGGTTCTCGGCAAGCAGTTGCTCCAACTGGTCTTTAAAGATCACGGAGTTCTCGTCGCGGTTACCGTAGAGCAATGTTACTTTACTATTTGGCTCTTCGCGCAGCACGCCTTTAAGTATAGACATAAGTGGCGTTATGCCACTGCCAGCACCTAAAAGTATAACGTTGCGGGTTTCGGCAGCATCGCAGGTAATACAGAAATTACCAAGCGGTTCCATCACTTCAATCTCCTGCCCTATTGCGGCATTATCCAGCAAATAGTTAGACACTTTACCGCCCGGCACACGCTTTATAGTTACCGATAAGGTATTCTCGTGGGGTGTACTGCTGAGCGAGTAAGAGCGGCGTTCTTTTTTACCTTCAAAAGGAATAATTAGGGTAAGAAACTGGCCTGGCTTATAGTTTATAGTTTGATTCTGAGGTTGTTCAAAATGAAGGGTAACAGCATCTGAAGTTTCGCGGGTGATGTCCGCAATTTTCAGTGTGTGGTAGGAGTTACTCATTTTAGTTTATAGTTTATTATGATGAATTGAGCTTTAGAGCCTGTTTACAACTGGAAAGTTACAATAAACTTAATTGTTGTCAGAAAGTTTTTACTAAAACACAACGCTTTTGTATAAAGTATACGTACAAGACCAAAACTGAAAACAGGCTGTATAAAGATTGGGAAAAAAACTGCAACTTTGTGCTGTTGAGCTGTTTCAGAAACAAAATGGGTAATAGACCCCAGCTCAATTACCGTTCTAACACCTTACTACAATAAAACTGTGATGCTTTATAAACTCACGCTCAAAAACTGTGAAAAAACCGTAGTGGTAGATGACCACACATACGAGTACATTCAAAAAAATGCATATCTGCAGCAGATCGAATTCCTGAAGCACCTGCGCATACACTCTAACGGCTATGCCTTCTTCCAGAAGAACTGGCCGCTAAAGAATGGCAAGTACCGCAACGAAACGATTTACCTGCATAAACTTATTGGCGAACAGCTCCTGGAAAAGCAGGAAAGCAACATTAAGCTGTACGTGCACTTCAAAAACGGCAACAAACTTGACTGCCGCCGCGAGAACCTGGAGTGGGCACCGCTTTGCAAAATTGTGCGCAACACCACCAAAACCGAGAACAAGCTTGGCGTTCGTGGCGTGCATAAAGAAGCCCAGAAGTACAGAGCTATCATCCACCATAACAAGCAGCGTATCAACCTTGGTACTTTCGAGACCCTGCAGGAAGCCGCCATGGCCTACAGTAGGAAATCGGAAGAGCTGTTTGGTAAAACTAAAAGTTTAAAAACACTCTCTAAGTTTGTGGAAGAAGTAAATTAACTTCTTATACTTGCGCCTGCAGCCAAAACCGCTGTACTACAGAGTGAATGAAAACAACAACTGAACTTAGCGAACTGCTGAGACGGCACACTACTGCCTTTGCCCGGGTTATCGACGCCGACCTGCAAAGCAATGTAGTGTGCCGTCTTGATTTTACGGCTGCCAATACCCTGCTGCAGCAAACAGATTTAAGAGATACCGAAGCTTTTAACAGAGCTGTAAACCAGCTATTGGCAGAGCAAAATGCAACTATAGGCGTTGGGGGTTATTTTGAAGACAGGTTTATTTACCGTCGCAGCGAGCACTTCGATGTTGCCGCCGAAAGCCGCAACCTGCATTTAGGTATCGATATCTGGATGGAAGCTGAAACGCCGGTTTATACACCGCTCGATGCTACAGTTCATAGTTTCCATGACAATAATAATTTCGGAGATTACGGCCCGACTATAATTCTGCAGCACGAACTGGAAGGCGTTACTTTTTATACTTTGTACGGCCACCTGAGTCGCAAATCGTTAGAAGGACTGGAAGTTGGCAAAGTGTTTAAGAAAGGCGACAGAATTGCCTGGCTTGGCAACTACCCGGAGAATGGGGATTGGCCACCACACCTGCATTTTCAGGTAATGGCATCTATGGAAGGCCGTTCAGGAGATTTTCCGGGCGTAGCTGCAGCATCAGACAGAGCGCATTTTGAACAGATCTGTCCGAACCCGAATCTTATACTTCAGTGTCCATTGCTTCCGATGTAAGTAACTATAAAACAGAAAAGCCATACTTGCGAGTATGGCTTTTCTGTTTTATAGTTGTTGATAGCAATTATTTCTTATTTACTCATCCCCTTACTGCTAACAAATTCTTCAAAAAGAATTTGCTCCATTCTTTCTTCTTCATTAAGATCTTCAAGTTCTAAACTACTCATACCAATTGGTGAATAGAAAGTCCACTTCCATGTTGGTCTATATTTGAAAAACAAATGAGTTTCTGCATATTCATCATGATGATAAATGCCAAACCATAATCTGATTAAAACCCCTAATACTATAACTATGATTATAAATAAAATCTTCTTCATACTTCTAAAATCAGAAGCATCATCTATACTTTAATCAAACTTAATAGCTTTTACAGGCTTAATGCGGGCTACCATGGCGGCAGGTATAAGTATCGCCAACATCGTCATCCCTAAAGTAATCACATTCAGCACTACTATAATTCCGAAGTTCCAGCTGATAGGCACTGTTTCCATGTAGTAGTTTTCCGGGTCTAGTGGGATGATCTTGAAGTAGTACTGCATCGCACAGAAACCTAAACCTATAATGTTACCCCAGAGCATTCCTTTCAGGGTTAGGTTCAATCCCCGGAAATAAAATACCTTCCGAATTTGAGCATCTGTAGCCCCCACCGCTTTCAGCACACCTATCATGTTTATTCGTTCGATGATCATGATAAATACCGTTGAGACCATGTTGAAAGTAGCCACAAAGATGATAAGCACCAGGAAGATGATCACGTTTTTGCGAAGCAGTTGAAGCCAGTCGAAAAGCTGTGCGTGGCGGTCGGTTATTTTTTCGAGTTGCAGGTCATAGTTCATTTTCTCGAACACGCGGTCAGCCACCTGGTCTATCTGGTCGAAGTTTGTGATCATGATCTCCATCCCACCCGAAATAGAATCAGGCCAGTTGTTCAGTTCACGGATCAGCTTTATATCCCCGATCACAAACACTTCGTCAAACTCTTCCAGGCCAGTATTAAAAATGCCGGATACTTTCAGTTTGCGGGCGCGTGGCGGGTTCTGGATAAAGTAGAAGATGGCTTCGTCGCCCACTTTCAGGCGCAGTTTTTCAGCTACCCGGCGGCTTAGCATTACTTCTTTCGATGATGCGGTATCGTTATAGGCAAGCAGTTCACCAGCATCCAGGTTCTTCTGCATCGAGCTCAGATCGTAGTCTTTGCCGACACCTTTCAGCACCACACCCAGCACTTCTTCTTCCGATTTTACGATAGCAGTTTTGCGGGCAAACGCTTGGATCTGCTTTATACCAGGTATTGAATCTGCTTCCGAAAGGCCAATGGCATTGCTGATAGGGGCACCTTCGTAAGAGTTGTTGGTATCGTATTTGTTAACTTGCAGGTGCGCCCCGAAGCTGAATATCTTGTCGCGGATCTCGTTACGGAAGCCTTCCAGAATTGCGAACGACACAATCATGATGGCAATGCCGGCAGCTATACTTATAATTGCTATTTTTGTAACCGACGCCGTAAACGAACCGGATTTAACTCCTGAGATCTTTTCGGATATGTACTTGGATATGTTCACGCGTTAAAACAGGATAAACTGCCTTAAAGATAGGTATGAAATTTGACTTCTTCCCAATTATGATACAGCCACTGTTTATACTTTATACTTCGTTGCTGCTGGCTATAGGCAGTTGCGCTCCGAAACAAACACCTGAAGTAGTTCAGAAACCAACTATAGCTACACCCGCCCCGGTAGCAAAACCACTTCAAACAGGTGCCGAGCAAATGGAGCTTTACTTATCAAAATTGCAGGGTAAACGTGTGGGCATGGTCGTTAATCAAACTTCTATAGTTGGAGAGAGCCATTTAGTAGATACCCTTTTGAGTCGTGGTGTAAAGATCACAACTATATTTGCCCCAGAGCATGGTTTCCGTGGAGATGCTGACGCCGGCGCTTATGTAAAAGATGCCAAAGACACCAAAACTGGTCTGTCTATAGTTTCGCTGTATGGTAAAAACAAAAAGCCATCTGCAGAGCAATTGGCAGGTATAGATGTATTGATTTTCGATATCCAGGATGTAGGTGCACGTTTTTACACTTACATAAGCACGATGCATTATGTAATGGAAGCGGCAGCGGAAAATGGCAAAGAAATACTTATACTTGACAGGCCAAATCCGAACGGAAATTATGTAGATGGCCCTGTGTTAGAGCCCGAACATAAATCGTTTGTAGGCATGCACCCGATACCGATCGTTCACGGACTTACTGTTGGCGAGTTGGCAAACATGATCAATGGCGAGAAGTGGCTGGATGGTCAGCAACAGGCAAAGATCACGGTTATTCCGGTTGCCAACTATACGCACAGCACACCTTATACTTTACCGGTAAAGCCATCACCTAACTTACCTAATCAGCAAGCCATTATTTTATATCCATCGCTTTGCTTGTTTGAAGGCACGAATGTGAGTGTTGGTCGTGGCACGCCTACGCCTTTCCAGGTTATTGGCAGCCCATACTATAAGTTTAAGGAGTTTTCTTTTACACCGGTTAGCACGCCTGGCGCCACCGAGCCACCTTACAAAAACCAGGTCTGCTATGGCAAAAACTTAACAGATCCGTCAACGGCTCAACCTTTCACACTGGCTTACCTTATCGACTTTTACAAGAACTCAACAGAGCAGGATAAATTCTTCAACAACTTTTTCGAGAAACTGGCCGGAACATCAGAGCTTAGAAAACAGATCATAGCCGGTAAAACCGAAGCCAAGATTCGTGCCAGCTGGGAACCTGCTTTATCAAACTATAAAACGATTCGCAAAAAATACCTGCTCTACCCTGAAGCAGAATAACACTATGCCAAAAGACCTTCGCATCATTTTTATGGGTACTCCAGATTTTGCGGTACCTACCTTACAGATATTAGTTGAGAACAACTATAACGTAGCTGCTATAGTTACCGCTCCTGATAAACCAGCAGGCCGCGGACAGAAAATTCAGCAGTCGCCGGTTAAAGAGTATGCTGTATCGCAGAATATTCCGGTGCTGCAGCCTACCAACCTGAAGTCGGAAGCTTTCCTGGAAGAACTGCGCAGCTACAAAGCAGACCTGCAGATCATAGTTGCATTCAGGATGTTGCCGGAAGTGGTTTGGGATATGCCTCCGCTGGGTTCGTTTAACATCCATGGGTCGTTGTTGCCACAGTACCGTGGCGCTGCGCCCATAAACTGGGCTATCATTAATGGCGAAAAAGAAACAGGTGTTACATCTTTCTTCCTGAAGCATGAGATCGATACCGGAAACTTATTACTGCAAACGCGTGTACCTATACTTGAGGAAGATGACTTTGGCTCGATGTACGAAAAGCTGAAGTATGAAGGGGCAAAACTGGCATTGCAAACGGTTCAGGCAATACAGCAGGACAATGTAAAACCGATGCCACAGCCGGAATTTGGAGAACTGAAACATGCCCCAAAGATCTTTAAGGAAACCTGCGAGATAAACTGGAACCAGCCGGCAGAACAGGTGCGTAATTTTGTTCGCGGCCTCTCCCCTTACCCAACTGCCTGGACCCGCTTAGGGGATAAAACCTTCAAGATATTTAAAGTACAGGTACTGGAAAACGCAGGTTATGATGGGGCACCCGGGACGGTTTATACAGACAATAAAACCTTTGTGCATGTAAAATCCACCGATAGTGCCGTAGCTATACTTGACCTGCAAATGGAAGGTAAAAAACGCATGCCGCTCGCTGATTTGTTACGTGGCTATACTTTTAATTTATAAGATATGATCGCTATAGTTGTAGCCGTTTCCGAAAACAACGTGATCGGGAAAGATAACCAGCTTATCTGGCACCTGCCCGCCGACCTGCGCTATTTCAAAAACCTGACCATGGGCCATCCTATTTTAATGGGCCGCAAAACGTATGAGTCTATTGGCAAGCCGTTACCAGGTCGCACTACAGTTATCATCACACGCCAGCACGATTTTGAAGCACCGGGTTGTATAGTTGTGAATTCTATTGACGAAGCCATTGAAGAAGCCCACAAAGTGGATCAGGGTGTTTACATTATTGGTGGAGCAGAGATATATAAACAGGCTTTAGCTAAAACAGACACCATTTACCTGACACGCGTGCATCATACTTTTGATGGCGATACTTTTTTCCAGGAGATTAATGAAGCTGATTGGGAAACGACATCAGAGGAAAAGCATGAGCCGGACGAGAAAAACAAGTATAGCTATAGTTTCATCACCTTGAAACGGAAGTCATAAAAAAAGGAGCAGCTGTTGAGCTGCTCCTTTTCTGTTTTATAGTTGGCTGTAGTTACCGCTTCACAAACCGTAGTACCTGCCGGAATCCTGCTTCATTTGTTACAATCAAACTATAAGTTCCTGCTCTGAGCTTTCCAACTTCAATTGCATAATGCCTTCTGCCATTTTGCAACGTCGGACTATAGACTTCTTTCCCAGCCAGGTCAACTATATTTAAAGCGTATGCTGTAGTCTCAGGTAGGTCTAGTTGTAACACATCTGAAGTTATAGTTGGGTAAAGTACAGCCTTCCTGATGACTTGCATCTTTACGCTTACCACTTTAGAATACTCGAAAGTGCCATCAAAATCGACTTGCTTTAACCTATAATACGATATGCTTGGCAGTGGATCTTCATCTGTAAAAATATAGTTAGAACGTATAGAACTGGTTCCTTTTCCTGTGATAGTTGCTATTGTTGTAAATGCTTTGCCGTCCAGGCTACGCTCAACTATAAAGTGACTGTTATCTTTTTCCGAAGCAGTTGCCCAGCTTAACTGCACAGCATTATTCGATGCTAATGCCTTGAAACTAACAAGTTCAACCGGAAGTATAGTTGGTCCGCCACTTACTTGCGTACTCCACGTTAAACTAAAATCATCTATCGCCAGGCCATGGTCGTTTTCAAATTCATCTAAATCTTTCCAGCGCAGCATTACATACCCTTTATCAGGAATTGTAACCGGAATAGAAGTAGTAAGGTAGCGTTTATTTGCTGGGTCATTTCCATTTAAAGCGCCACCTGCGGCATAAAAAACAGGCCCTATAAAATCAAGTTCTTTTACGTTTGTCCAGCCTACATCTGATTTGGGAGAAAGGTTAAAAGCAGTCGGATCAGCACCAGTGGCATACCAGAAAGACAACAAATGTTGCGGCGTGGCTGCTCTGGCACTTCTCCACTGCTCACCTGTATAACTGATATTTAAAGACGTGATAGTTTGTCCCGTATTATTCTGAATTAGTAGACCCCAAGAGAATTCTCCGACCGTACTGGTAGCAGATGCAATTGAACCTAACGCACGGTCTGTACTTCCGGATAAGCCAAAACTATACAACCCACCTGCATTATGAGAACCTGTTCCGGCAGTAAGAGTGGTTGTTACCGGTGCCGTGCGAAACAGGTACCAACCAGGAAAATACTGCTTCCCATGCTCCCAGGTGCCTGTACCTGAGGCCGGAAGTGCATTAAAATCCTGTGTGTAACTTTTGGTGAAAGGGTTAATACTGATCTGTGCAGCAGCATCCTCAGAAAATGCTACTGACAAAAACAGGCAGCTCAATAAAACATTCGCAACTCGGGTAAAACGTTTTACCATATAACCTATATTTAAAGCTTTTATCCTTTCCCGGAAGACAGAATCTGGTTTTAGAATTTTCAGTTTAACTTACACCATCTTACTATAGTTCAAATAAGAGAGCACTATTTTGTTAATATTTTATACAGCGGAGTTGTACCCTTAGTAGTTGGTTCTGTGAGCAATTTGCTACCTGAATATTTACTTTAGAGAATATCATTATATTTGAATTAAAGCTCACACCCATGAACACGAAATTACTGATGTCGGCAAGCGCCCTTGTGCTGGGAGCATTTGGTTTGGTGCTGTCTTTTGTGCCCGAAGAGTTGCTGTCTTATACCGGGGCAGGCGCACTGTCCAACTTTACGATCATGCTGCAACTACTGGGTGCCACATACCTGGGTTTTGCGGCGCTTAACTGGATGGCCAGAGGCAACCTGATTGGTGGTATTTACAGCAGGCCAGTTGCTATAGGTAACCTGATGCGTTTTATAGTTAGCGGTATGGCTTTGTTAAAAGCAGCGTATTCCAGCCAGGGGGCTGCAGTTTTATGGGTTGCGGCGGCCCTTTACCTTGTGTTTGCCGTGTTGTTTGGTGTCGTTACGTTCAGGCATCCGCTTACCAGATCTTAACCACATACTTTCTATAGTTTTACAAGCTTATTCAACCGCTAAACTATAGTTACCGTAGCTAAATCTGCAACTATAAGCAGGCAAGCTATGCACCACACCATCCCCCGAACCCGCAGACCATTGCTTCAAAATACCTGGTTACTGGCAGCTATAGTTGGGTTCGTTATTGTTTGGGTCAGCACCTTCGTCGGTACCAACGACATGAACAACTGGCTGCTCGAAAATGCGTTGGTCTTTCTCGCGCTGCTCTTCCTTATAGTTACCTACAAGCGCTACACCTTCAGTAACCTGAGCTATGTGCTGATCAGTATTTTTCTGTGCCTGCACGTGTATGGTTCCAAATACACCTACGCCGAAAACCCTTTTGGCTTCTGGCTCAAAGACCTGCTGGACCTGGAGCGCAACCATTACGACCGCCTGATACACTTCGGATTCGGGCTGATACTGGCTTATCCTATGCGCGAGATGTTCGTGAACTGGCTGGGCTACCCCCGCAAACTGGCCTGGTTTTACCCCGTGCAAACTACCCTGTCTGTAAGCGCTTTGTATGAGATAATTGAGTGGGCTGTTGCTGATATCTTTTTCACGGAGCAGGGGCAGGCTTATCTGGGTACGCAAGGCGATATCTGGGATGCACAGAAAGATACCTTTGCCGCTTTTTTAGGAGCCGTTATCGCCTCCACTCTCATTTTAGTTGTTCAGAAAAACCGCGCCGAACGAAAAAAACAATAGTTTAAACTATAGTTTGCTGGTAGGGCTTAAGTTGCCGTTGTTCCACTCTCACATTCTGATCTCAGTCGGTCGTGCACACTTTCTCAACAAATTAACAAAGTAATTTTTCCACACAGATGGCGCAACAGCTGAGTCTATTAGCTATTTTTCCACTAAAATTACCCTATATTTTAATTTTTTATTCCTGATTCTACGGATTACCTTAGCAGTCTAAACACCGCGAATTATGATGCAGACAGATACTAACACAGCCATCCGAACTGACTGGACACTGGACGAAATAAAAGCGATATACTATAAACCGGTTCTCGAACTGATCGTAGAAGCGGCGAATATTCATAAAATACATCAGGCAACCGGTGAGGTACAGGTTTGTACTTTGCTTTCAGTTAAAACCGGCGGCTGCCCTGAAGATTGCTCGTATTGCCCGCAGGCAGCCCGTTTCCATACAGATGTGGATGTGCACAAACTGCTGAGCCAGGAGCAGGTATTAACCGCTGCGCAACGTGCAAAAGATGGGGGTTCAACCCGTTTTTGCATGGGTGCTGCCTGGCGCGAAGTGCGCGATAACCGCGACTTCGACAAGGTACTGGACATGGTGAAAGGCGTTAACGATATGGGTCTTGAAGTTTGCTGTACCCTGGGTATGGTAAACGAATACCAGGCCGAAAAGCTGAAAGAAGCCGGTTTATATGCCTACAACCATAACTTAGATACTTCAGAAGAGAACTATAGTAACATCATTACCACCCGTACCTACGACGACCGTTTAGACACGATCGATAATGTGCGTAAGGCTGGGATCTCTGTTTGTTCGGGCGGCATTATCGGCTTAGGCGAAACCGACGAAGATCGCATCGGCATGTTGCATACCTTATCTACAATGGTGCAGCACCCCGAGTCAGTTCCTGTAAATGCACTGGTTCCGGTTAAAGGTACGCCACTCGAAAATCAGCCATTGGTAACTGTTTGGGAAATGGTACGCATGATTGCCACGGCCCGTATCCTGATGCCAAAAACCATGGTTCGTTTGTCGGCTGGCCGTGAGCGCATGAGCGTAACCGAGCAGGCGCTTTGCTTCCTGGCAGGTGCAAACTCGATCTTCACGGGCGAGAAACTGTTAACCACACCAAACCCGGATTTCGACGCAGACAAAGCCATGTTCGAGCTGCTGGGTTTAAATCCAAGAAAATCATTTAAAGAAGAGACACAGAACGTTTGCTAGTCCTTTGACAAAAGACTTTTGAACTGAAGTTTCTTCGTGGACAGTGGTCATCCCCCTGCCCCCTTCAAAGGGGGACTTTTTTCTCCTGACGTAAAACTATAGTTGTAGAATTACGCATTGCTGAATGTCCCCCTTTGAAGGGGGCAGGGGATGACACACGCTAAGAGATTCTTCAAACCAGGCATAAGACATTAATTCACTTTTAAATCCTTTGTCCTTTGTCAACCAGTCCTTTGTCAGAAAGATTACAGCAAAAACTGGCGGAACGGGCAGCACAGGGCAATTTACGTGTGCTTAAAACCACCTCCGGCCTAACAGACTTTTGCTCAAACGATTACCTCGGCCTTGCCCGTTCGGAAAAGTTGCAGCAACTGATACGGCGGGAAGAAGCCAACTTTAACCATTTACCATTGGGGGCAACCGGTTCCCGGCTTTTATCAGGCAATCACCCGCTTTTTGAAGAACTGGAAACTATAGTTGCAGGGTACCACAAAGGCGAGTCGGCATTGCTTTTTAACTCCGGTTACATGGCTAATGTGGGTTTGCTTTCAGCACTACCACAGCGCGGCGACACTGTTTTTTACGACGAAGCCAGCCATGCTTCCATGAAAGACGGTCTGCGCCTGAGCTTTGCGAAAAGCTATAGTTTCAGGCACAACGATGTCACCGATCTGCAACAGAAACTGAAGCACGCTACCGGACAGATATTTGTAGTGGTAGAGGCCGTTTACTCTATGGATGGCGATAAAGCCCCTTTGCAGGAACTGGCTATAGTTTGCGAAGAACACAACGCCGCCCTTATAGTTGACGAGGCCCATGCCGTGGGCTTATACGGCCCGAATGGTCAAGGATTAACCGTTGCTTTAGGTTTACAGGATAAGGTCTTCGCGCAGGTTATTACTTACGGAAAAGCCATGGGCAACCATGGTGCCGCTATAGTTGGCCCAAACGTGCTACGCGATTACCTTGTAAACTATAGCCGGGCTTTTATTTATACCACCGGTTTGCCAAAACACGCGCTGCTGGCTTTAAAATGCGCCTATAGTTTGCTGCCGCAGCTACAGCCTGAACGCGAGCGGGTAAAAAAACTGGCAGCACAACTATACGGGCAGTTAAATACGATAAAAGGCATCCGTTGCACGCCCGCAGATAGTGTAATACTTTCTGTTTTTGTGGATGATGCCGTTCAACTTAAGCCGCTGGCTTTGGCATTGCAACAACAAGGTTTTGATGTACGACCCGTTTTGTCGCCCACCGTACCGATAGGCAAAGAACGACTGCGGGTTATAGTACACGCTTATAATACTGAAGAAGAAATTGTGGGCCTCGTGCAGGCCATAACCAACAACTTATGAAACGCTATTTTGTGACAGGCATCGGTACGGAAGTAGGGAAAACCGTCGCCGCCGCAATTTTAACCGAAGCCCTGCAAGCCGACTACTGGAAACCAGTACAAGCCGGCGGACTTGACTTTACAGATACAGACACGGTGCACAGTCTGGTTTCTAACCCTGTTTCTGTTTTTCACCCGGAAGCTTACCGCTTAAAAATGGCCGCTTCGCCGCACAAAGCCGCTGCCGCCGAAGGTCGTGAGATTAACGTACAAGGCATCACGCTACCTGAAACCAGCAACAACCTGATAGTGGAAGGCGCCGGCGGACTGATGGTGCCACTGAATAAACGCTACCTGATACTCGACCTGGTACAGCAACTTGGTCTGGAAGTGGTGCTGGTATCGCGCAATTACCTGGGTAGCATCAACCACACTTTGCTGACCGCCGAAGTGCTGCGTTACCGCAAAGTGCCTGTGGCCGGTATCATTTTTAACGGCGAAGAAAACAGCTCTACCGAAGACTTTATCATAAAGTACACAGGCCTGCGCCGCCTGCCATCTATCCGTCAGGAAGCCGATTTCTGCCCGGAAACTATTGCTTCGTATGCCAAGGAATTTGTGCCTTATCTTTAACCACAAAGAATTGCCTATAGTTAGAACTTTACTTTAAAACGTTTTCACTCATTCACTAAATCACACATTCAACATTGACCCTAGCCCAACGCGACCAAAACATCATCTGGCACCCTTACACGCAGATGAAAACCGCCGACCTGCCTGTTGCTATAGTCCGGGGCGAAGGCGCGTTGCTGTTTGCTGAAGATGGTAAGGAATATATTGACGCGGTAGCGTCGTGGTGGGTAAACCTGCACGGGCACGCACACCCTTACATTGCCGAAAAAGTTGCCGCGCAACTACAGACTTTAGAGCATGTTATCTTCGCCGGGTTCACGCACCAGCCTGCCGTAGAGTTAGCTGAAGGCTTACTGAAGATTTTACCCGAAGGCCAGCGCAAGGTATTCTATTCTGATAACGGCTCTACGGCGGTGGAAGTGGCGCTGAAGATGGCGATACAGTACTGGGCAAATACAGGCATACCTAAAAAGAAGATCATCGCTTTCCGGGACTCTTACCACGGGGATACGTTTGGGGCCATGGCTGTGAGCAGTCGTAGTGCTTTCACGGCTCCGTTCTGGTCGTATTTATTTGATGTGACTTTTATAGATGTACCTACACCCGGCAACGAACAGGAAACTATAAACCAACTGGAAGCCATTGCCCTAACCGGCGATGTAGCCGCTTTTATTTATGAGCCGCTGGTGTTAGGCACGGCTGGCATGGTGATGTACACGCCCGAAGTGTTGGACAACCTGATGCAGATCTGCCAGCAGCACGAGATCCTAACTATAGCCGACGAAGTGATGACGGGCTTTGGCCGCACCGGCAAACTTTTCGCAAGCCACTATCTGCAGCACAAACCCGATATGGTCTGCCTGTCGAAAGGCTTAACGGGCGGAACAATGGCATTGGGCGTAACTACCTGCAACGATAAAATTTACGATGCTTTTTTGGCAGACGACAAGAGCAAGACATTATTTCATGGTCATAGTTACACCGCAAACCCTGTTGCCTGCGCTGCCGGCGTTGCCAGCTTAGAGCTAACTACAAGCCCAGAAACACAACAGAACCTGGAACGCATTGCCGCTAAACACAAGGCTTTTGCAGCAACGTTAAAACAACTTTCAGGTATACAAGAGATCAGACAGCAGGGAACAATACTAGCCATAGAGTTTGCCGATGAAAGCACCTCCTACTTCAGTAACCTGCGCGACACGCTTTACAACTATGCGATGGAGCAGGGCGTTATCCTTCGTCCGCTAGGCAACATCATCTATATCATCCCTCCTTACTGCATCACCGACGAGCAGCTTGATAAGGTATACCAAACCATAAAAGGCATGCAGCAGCTATTGGTTAATTGTTAAAGCAGGATTTACTGAATCACCGGATTTGAAATCCTATCCATCCTTAAATCCGGGTTCAGACAAAAAGCTTAAAATCCGCCTAATCCTATAAATCTTAGTTCAGACACACTACTTTTGCATCAGTTTGAAAGCAGAGAGGCTACATATCGTCATCAAAGGCTGCGGGGCGATATCGCCGTTGGGCCACGATGAGGAATCTATAGCGCAAAGTTATAGTTCAGGGTTGCCTGCCTTTAAAACTATAGTTCATAAGGGCACACCCACACCAATTGCAGCTTTACCCGAAGCAGCCGAAAACCAACTACAGCAGCTCCTGCAAAGTAATCCGAACTATAAACATCTGGACCGCTCGGTTCTGATGGCGGTATATGCGGCGCGGCAGGCCGCAGAGCAGGCTGGTTGGTTGCAGCAGGATTTTACAGACCACGACCTCGGTGTAAATATTGGTTCCTCGCGCGGAGCAACCGGCTTATTCGAACATCACCTGGATGCATTTCAGCAAAATAAACTTTCTTCAGGCTCCTCTCCTACGACTACCTTAGGTAACCTGTCCAGTTGGGTGGCACATGCCGTTAATGCAGGTGGCGCGCAAATAAGCCACTCTATTACCTGCAGCACAGCTTTAATGGCAGTGGCTAACGCAGCAGCCTGGTTACGCGCAGGCATGGCCAAACGCTTTTTAGCTGGCGGCACCGAAGCACCTCTCACCGATTTTACCATCGCCCAGATGAAGGCGGTCGGCATCTACTCCAAACTATACGACCAGCCATACCCCTGCCAGCCGTATGCTATCACTAAACAGAACACCTTTGTATTAGGCGAAGGCGCCGGCGTATTCGCGTTAGAGTTAGTCTCTGAATCTGATTTAAAACCGAGAGCTATAGTTGTGGAAGCAATCGGACTCGGATTTGAGCCGATCAAAAGCAAAACCGGTATTTCTGCTGAAGGCCTGAACTTCCAGAAAAGTATGCGACACGCGCTGAGCCAGTTACCAGAAGCGGATCAAACTATAGATCTGGTCATTACTCACTCTCCCGGAACTATAGTTGGTGATGCAGCGGAGCTAAAGGCCATTCAGACAGTTTTCAGCGAAACTATACCGGCCATCACTACTAACAAGTTTCTTCTTGGCCACACCCTGGGCGCCTCCGGTGCGCTAAGTCTGCAGTATGCCATGTTTATTTTAAATAATCAGAAGTTTGCATCTTTCCCCTATCTCACAATTATTACATCTCCAACTTCTCCTTACAACTACAATCGTTTGCTCATAAATGCAGCTGGGTTCGGCGGAAATGCTGCATCAATTATCCTAAGACTGATTTAGCTATATAGCACTGGTATAATTATTCTCCTATAAATATCTACAACCAAGGTTATAACAACCAATTATTTATTACCAAATATATAGTTCCTCTTTTATAGTCGGATATTTTTTGCCCATATTTGCACCTCCATTTAGGATGATATCAATAATACCGTATAACTAAGACCATTACCAGCACAATGATTTTATAAAATTGATGCAATTACCTTCTTATTGTATCTCTTATTCTTGCTTACGCTTACCTCGCTCCCTCCTACAAATAAGACTGTGAAAACTTTAGTTTTCAATTCCTTTTAGCCAAAAATGAATAAAACTTTACGCGACGCTTCGTTAAGCAGTCTGTTTCTGCTTTGCTTTTTGTTTATTACCTCAAATGTTAATGCCCAAACGCCCGGTCTTATTTATAAGATCGCGACGAATGGTGGTAATAAGGTCCTGGACCCTGATGGAAATGGTTATGTTTCAAAAACTAATCTTGGTTTTCAACTTGTTGGTGGAAACAGATTAGATGAAGGACCAGAATACAGCGAAATTCCTTATCGTCCGTTTCCTGTTTTTATGGACGAGCCTCTGGCTGACCTGAAGACAGGTGGCAGCTACGGCCACACCGACTTTGCTCCCAAAGTATATGCCAATGGCCAGTTGGTCGGCTCCCCGATGGCCTCCTACTATGATGGCAAGAATTTCCTTTTTCGTGTAAGGCTGGCTGGTCAATCTACTGCATCAAAAGGCTATAGTATTCTTATTGATACAAACAACACTCTAACTGGAACAGGAACTAACCCCGGCTTCGAGTTTGAAGTACTGTTAGCTACTAATTTTGACGTGCGGGTTTACGATTATACCAGCAACCCAAGCGGAGTCCAGATTTTCAGTGGGTCTGTGGATCAGTATTCTCAGAAAGCGATTGCAGGCTCAACGGGTGGCGGCGATGCAGACTATTTCTACGACTTTTATGTGCCGATGACGGCATTTGGAAATGCCATAACCCCTACAACTCAGCTCCGCATGACGGGTGTAACCATTACCAGCGCAAAAAGCGGGATATTTGGTACAGCATCCGATTTTGGTGGTGTAGATGATAACCTTTATTCAGGCAGCTCTTCAGCTGATATCTGGAAATCAATTATCACGAATACTCCCCTCTCTACCCCTACTGATATTAAGGATACTGGCTTTACAGCAGTTACAGCAGCAGCTCCAACCGTAAACAGTCCTATCTATACAAATAGCACAGCTATTACTGGCTCATCAATTGAAACGGCTGGGTCTGTTATTACCGTTTTCAGGAATGGTATCAGTATAGGCACAACTACCGTAGGAACAAATGGGTCCTGGTCTTTTTCTACATCTGGTATTACCCTGGCACTGAACGATGCTATCACTGCAAAAGTGAAACCCAGTATGGAAAATGAATCTGCATTTTCTACTACGGTAATGGTAATAAATCAAGTTCAGTGTAATACTGCCGCCCCTGAAATGTCTTTAGCAAATGCTAATAAAGGATTTAAAGGCACTACAACTGAAGCCGGAATAATAAAAGTATTCAGAGACAACTCACCTAACCCTCCTACTTTAATCGCATCAGGCACATTTACAGAACCTGTTAATTGGAATTTAGAATTTGATAAATCTGGTAACTCCATTACAGCAGGAACCTATTATGCTACATTTACTCCATCTGCAGCAGGAAACTGCGAATCAGTAGCATCCAATCAAATATGTGCATCGGGTGGTACTGGCAACGGATCTACTTCTGAGCCTATAAAGCCAACCTTATCATCAAGCACCCTGACTAGCACTACTTTAAGCTTAAGTGGTAACGGCGCCTACCCAAACTCAGTTATTATCATATATAAAAATGGCATTGAGGTTGGTCGAACCAATACATCTAACATAGCAACCAATACCCGTTACAATTGGTCATATACTTATACCATACCTGCAAATCAGCCAATAATAAACGGAGATGAATTTTATGCTAGAAATCTTGTCACGAGTCCGTGTACAACATTAACATCAAAAACGACTTCATTCTTTGCTTCAGTAACATCATCTGCCCCAACTATAACCGGAACTTACTGCGGCGCTACTACATTAGTAACAGGTACATCCACTGAAGCTGCAGGTACTACGGTTAAAGTGTATGTTGGCACTACACAGATTGGTACAACCACAGTAAACGCTTATGGCGCCTGGTCAGCAACTATAACCAGCCAATCTTCCGGAACACTTACTGCTACCGCAACTGCTCCAAACAAATCAGTTAGTGCGCCATCTGCAGGCATAACTATAAACGCTGTACCTAGTAATACAGGTTTAGCTATAACCGGCACCTCAATAGGTACTACTATTTACGAAGGCAGCACTTCTGTTACGGGTAATTATAATGCTGCTAATGGGTCTGTAATTACACTTTACATTAACGGGCAAGCTTATGTTAATAGCAACGGGGATATAATATATGCTACCGTTTCGGGTAGTACCTTTACATTCTCAAACATATCTCCATTTGAATTATATGCTGGGGCAAAACTGACAGTAACAGTAAAAGGATCTACCAATTCAACCTGTGAAAGCGCACAGACCAGCGTAACTGCAACATCTACTGTAGCCTGTAATCCTGTTACATCGACTTCCAACGCTACGCTTGTGTCCAGCACCATTTGTCCGAACACTCCGGCTTATATAAATCTTTCTACTACAGAGGCAGGAATAATTTACAATATATACAAGGTTGATGGATCCACTTACACACAGTTTGGTCCTTCGGTACTTGGTACTGGCAGAGCTGTAACGTTACAATCAGACCCGGTTGTTACCAGCGGTACTAAGTTGCAGGTACAAACTATTAAAGTTGGTGCTAGTTGCCAGAGTGCTGTAGGTAGTCCATTAACAGTAACCTTATACCCGGCTGTTCCAAAGAATTTTACGGTTACTGCTACTCCTGAAACTTCCAGTTGCGCTAATGTTGCCTCTACTATAACGGTTCAGGCTGCAGAAACAGGTTATTCTTATCAGCTTATCATTAACAACAGCACCAAAGACAAGATCGGAGCACCAATTATTCCGACTGCAAACGGCAACATTTCGTTTCCGCCGGTTACTGTATCAACAACAACTACCTATGGAGTTGTAATTACAGGAACAACGTCAGGTTGCGTAGCTGAGAATACGATCCTTAAAACCATAACTATAACTGGCGGGCCGGATGTAAACAGGGCCGTAACAGCTAATCAAACAATAGTTTGTGCAGGCGCTTCTCCAAACGTAACAATTAGTATTGCTACCGAAAACGCTTATACTTACAAGATTTTCCAACAAACTAGCCCAACCACAGCAATCCAGATCGGAAGTAATATTGCAGGTAACGGTAACACAATACCTGCTGCCCTGAACAACAACTTGTTTACAACTACTGGTACTAAAGAATTTTATGTTACAGTGAGTGGTGGCTCCTGTACAGATTTAAGAATGAGCCAATCGGTAAGTATAACTGCTACAGATGGCACAGGCGGCACAGTATCAGCGGGGCCAAATACAACATCCTGCGGAAGCACCTACACGTTGGCAGGCAGCAATCCTACCCCGGGCACTGGCCTCTGGACTATAGTTTCAAAACCTGCTTCTGCTAATCCTGTGTTTTCAAACAATACACTTTATAATTCTACTGTTTCAAATCTTGTTTCCGGGGAGTATACTTTCCAATGGGCTGTTAAATCCAGTTGTAATGATGTTACTACTACAAGTTCTGTTAAAATTACCGTAAACTGCCCTGCTGAATACAGTGTAAGAAGTAATAAACTGGTAACAGACTATGCTGACTTTGAAGAGCTTGCCACTGTAACTGACCCGGATGGAATTGCTTCGGCACAATTTATTTCTGGAACGTGGCCAAGCGGCGCCGAACTGTTGCCAAGTACAGGCACAATCAGAGTATCAAATAGGTATAATCTGGCGTCAGGTAATTATCCAATGATGATCAGGATAACAGATAATGCAGGAAAAACAACGGACCTGCCGCTGACTCTGAGATTTTATAGCGCGAGCATCCGCCCACCTGATATCACCCCCCTCCCGGTAGAGCTTATATCTTTTACTGCTACTACCGACTTAAAAGGTGTACTATTAAACTGGGTAACGGCTTCGGAACTGGATAACGACAGGTTTGAGATAGAGCGCAGCGAAGACGGAAAAGTGTTCAGTATGATAGGCACCGTAGCAGGGAATGGTACGAGCAACCGCAAAATAAAGTACAGCTTTACAGATACCAAACCACTTCCGGAAGTTAGCTATTATAGGTTAAAGCAGGTGGATTTTGATGGCACGCACAAATACAGCAAGACCATTAATGTTAAAAACAAAACACTTACAGCCAACACTATTCTGGAGGCGTACCCTAACCCGTTCTCTGAAAAACTGTTTGTAACTATAACTGCACCGGCAACTGAAGAAGCTACACTCACCTTATATAACCTGCAGGGGCGCCAGTTACAAACAATAAAAACTACCCTGGAGCGAGGCATGAACAACTACGACCTGGATACGCAGCAACTCGCGAGAGGCATCTACATCATCAGGATAACAGGTAACAATTCAGACGTTTCTGTTAAAGTGCTGAAGAAGTAGACATAAGCAACTGAACAACTATAGAAAGGCCGGCCTATAAAGCTGGCCTTTTTGCATAATTGTACTGCTGCCTATACTTAAATCCTGCATAGTTTTTCTTAATTTTGCAGCTACCTTAAAATACAATTTTACACTTAAGCTTTTAAATGAAAGTATTAAAGTTCGGTGGCACTTCTGTGGGGTCTGCTGAAAGAATGAAGAACGTTGCGGACCTGATCCATAACGGCGAACCTAAAATTGTGGTGCTGTCTGCTATGTCGGGCACTACAAACAAGCTGGTGCAAATAGCTGAAACGCTGTACCAGAACAAGAACGAAGACGCGAATGCGCTGATAGATGCGCTACACGATAACTATAAACAGGTTGTAGAATCGCTCTACACCACCCCGGAAAAGAAACAGCAGGCAAACGAACTGCTCACCAATCATTTCGATTACATAAGAGCTTTTACCCAGGATCTGTTCACTATACACGAGGAGCGCGCTATTCTGGCACAGGGTGAGTTGCTCTCTACGGCATTATTCCAGTTTTTTCTGGAAGAGCAAGGCATTCCGTCTGTACTGTTGCCGGCACTTAACTTCATGAAGATAGATGAGAACGAAGAGCCGGACGCCGCTTACATTGCCAAGAACATCAAAACGGAATTGGAAAAATATCCGGACACAAAGCTGTTCATTACGCAGGGTTACATTTGCCGCAATGCATTTGGCGAGATCGACAACCTGAAACGTGGTGGCTCCGATTATTCTGCATCGCTGATAGGCGCTGCCGTAGATGCTTCTGAGATCCAGATCTGGACCGACATTGACGGCATGCACAACAACGACCCGCGCATAGTAAAGAACACCTACCCTATTGCGGAACTATCTTTTGATGAAGCGGCTGAGCTAGCTTACTTTGGTGCTAAAATTCTGCACCCGAGCAGCGTGTTGCCGGCCAAACAGAAAAACATTCCGGTTCGCCTGCTAAACACCATGCAGCCTGAGGCCAAAGGTACTATCATTCAGTCTGAAACTTCGGGTGGCGGCATAAAGGCTGTAGCGGCTAAGGATGACATTACGGCAATCAAAATAAAGTCGGGCCGAATGTTATTGGCCTATGGTTTCCTGCGCTCTGTGTTCGAAGTGTTTGAGCGCTACAAAACCCCGATCGACATGATCACGACGTCAGAAGTGGCTGTTTCTATAACTATAGATAACAACAAGTTTCTGAATGAGATTGTAGCAGAGTTGAAAGAAGTCGGCCAGGTAGAAGTAGACGAGAACCAGACTATAATCTGTGTGGTGGGCGATTTTATTGCTGAAAAAAGCGGTACCAGCCTGAAGGTTTTTGAATCGCTGAAAAACATACCGATGCGCATGATCTCTTACGGTGGCAGCAAAAATAATATAAGCCTTCTGATCAATACATCTGATAAAGTAGAAGCACTCACCAAACTGAACGAGGGGATTTTTTAAGAACCGTGAACATGCTGAAACAACATTTACAGGAGCTGCAGCAGCACGATACTCCTTTATACGCCTATAATTTAGAGCTACTTCGCCAGACACTGAAAAGTGCCAGCACCGAAGCAGCCAAATATAACTACCACGTACATTATGCTTTAAAAGCAAACGCCAACGAACCTATACTTGCCGAAATGCTGCATGCAGGTTTTGGGGCCGACTGCGTGAGTGGAAATGAAGTGAAACGTGCGATCGAGAATGGTTTTAAACCAGAGAATGTAGTTTTTGCCGGTGTCGGGAAGTCTGATGCCGAGATAAATTATGCCCTGGAGCAGGATATTTTCTGTTTTAACTGCGAGTCGAAGCACGAGCTGGAGATATTGAACGAACTGGCGGCTGCCAAAGGTAAAACGGCCCGAATAGCACTGCGCATAAACCCGAATGTAAACGCTAACACGCATAAGTACATTACAACCGGCCTCGAAGAAAACAAATTCGGGATAAATGCCTGGGAACTGGAAAGCGTACTGAATCTGCTGAAAACGTTGCCAAATATAGAGCTGATCGGCATCCACTTTCACATTGGTTCGCAAATAACGGACCTTACTGTTTTCAAGAATCTTTGCACGAGAGTTAACGAGTTCCAGGAGTGGTTTGTATCGCGCAATATCACCCTGCAGCATATTAACGTGGGCGGCGGACTTGGTGTAGACTACTATAACCCGGATGCAAACCTGATACCTGATTTTGAAGCTTACTTTGGGCTGTTTAACCAGTTTTTAGAAGTACGCCCGGGACAGGAAGTGCATTTTGAGTTGGGCCGGTCGCTGGTAGCACAATGCGGAACACTGATCTCGAAAGTGCTGTACATCAAAAAAGGCATTACGACCAATTTTGCTATACTCGATGCCGGCATGACCGAACTGATCCGCCCAGCGTTGTACCAGTCGTACCACAAAATAGAGAACCTGACAAGCGAGAAAGCTGAAGAACGTTACGATGTTGTTGGCCCGATCTGCGAGTCGAGCGACTGCTTTGGAAAAGCGGTGATGTTACCTGAAACCAACCGCGGTGACTTAGTAGCTATCCGGACGGCAGGGGCTTATGGCGAAGTAATGGCATCTGGCTACAACCTGCGCGAAAAAGCAAATGCTATTTATCTATAGTTTACAGCTACACTATAGTTTATAAAAAAGTCCGCTCCTATAGTTTGGGAGCGGACTTTTACTTTAGATGGAACAGTAACTACAAGGCAAGAATAAAATCAGGTGTGGCATGTGTTATACCTTTCTGGCCTTTCAGGGAGTTGGCTAACTCAAGTGCATCTCCTTTTGAGTTTTTGGTTACGCGCAGTATGTACGAATCCGCTCCCACCGGCCCGATCAGTTCGGCATTATAGTTGGCTGCCATTTCTTTTAAAGCAGTTACTCCGCTGGCATCTGTTTTAACCATTACCTCGTTGCTCAACCCGATCGCCTGTTCCCCATCAACTATGAAAGAAGGACCAGCATACTTAATAGCGTTGTCTTTTTTCAGTTCGTGGATGGCCTGTTCAGCCTGAGCACAGTTCAGTCCGTCGGTCAGGTTCAGTGTAAACATCATCCCGGACTGGCTGGCACGCTGGTTAAGTATACCGGTTACAAATCCGTATTTGCTGATTACCTCGCCGCGTTGTGCATCGGTTAGTTTATCGTCGAATGCAACTATAACCTGGCTTGTATTTATAGTTCCAAGGCTTTTAAGTTCAGCACCTGCCGTGTAGCTATAGTTCTTACAGGGGTCAGCAACCTTCATGGGGTTCAGCAGTTTTGGATCAAACCGTACATTCCGTATAGGAGAAACGTTTTCCTGCCTGCAGCTGGCAAGCCCGAAAACCGTTAATATAATTATAAACAAGGGTAGAATAGTCTTCATAGTAATCGCTTATAAAGTTCTCGTAAATACTTGTTGTACGTATAGTTACAAGTTACAGCTATGCTCCTTTACTACTATTTTGAATACTTTTCTAAACTACAAGCCTTTATATAGTACAATAAACCAATCTTGCCCTTATTTTTAAATGCCACTATCCCGGAAACCTTACAAATCAACTATAAGCAACCTCTGCTTTCTGCTTTAATTTTAGTGCAATATTTACAGCTTGCTCTGCTGCTATCTGGGCTATAAATATGTGGTTGGCTGCCAGGTCGGTCTGTATGCTTTGTAACTCTTTAACTGAAATATCAGCTGTAAAAGAAGTTGCCTCACCTGTTTCCTGAATCTTTACAAGGTTTTCCCACGCGGCTTCCGGCAACGAGGCACCACCCGGGCAACGCAGGTATATAGTTATTTTTTTATCCTGATTTAATACTATAGTTTTAATCTTGGTTTTACGGTAAGCATATCGGTACCCTGAAATGGCTGCCGAAACATCGGCCCACACTGCCGATCCGGTCGGGTGGCTTCCGGCTCCTCGCCCTTTTATAAACTGCTCACCGGCAAAAACCGGATCTATCGTTACACCATTCGTTTCGTTTACAACATGGTATAGTTCCCTTTGTGCCGGCACAAATGTGGGTAGTACGTGCAGGTTTAATTCATTAAATGGGTTTACTTCTGCAAAAGCTACTAACCTGATGCGTGCCTCTATAGTTGCAGCAGCCTCCAGGTCTTCTTCACCCACTACATCTATCCCGAAACGCAGAATTAGTTCCGGCTTAACAGTTACTCCAAAAGCATGTGCCGCTATCAGGCTTAGCTTATTTACCGTATCAAAACCACCAACATCTAAGGTAGGGTCTGCCTCTGCAAAACCAAGTTTCTGCGCCTGCTGCAGCGCCAGACTATAGCTTAATCCCTCCGACTCCATTTTAGACAGGATATAGTTTGAAGAGCCATTCAAAATGCCACTTACCCGCTGCAAGGTTTCTGAACTATAGTAACTTTCCAGCGTCCGGATGATGGGGATGCTGCCGCCAACTGCTGCTTCGTACAGAAGCGTTCCGTTATAGTTTTGCTGTAGTTTTATCAGCTCGGGAAGGTGAGTCGCCAGCATTTTCTTGTTAGCCGATACTATAGTTTTACCTGCAACCAGCGCCTGCTTTACAATACTATAGGCTTCGTCTGCATCACTTATCAGTTCCGCAAACAGAGTAATGCTTTCGTCCTGTAACAGGTCCTGCGGGTTGTAAGTAAATGCTGATGCCGGTAAGCTGCGTGGCTTTTCCTTATCTTTTACACAGATCGGAGCCACCTCAATGCCTGCCTGCTCTATAGTTTGCAGCACATCGTATAGCCCCTGCCCTACGCACCCAAACCCGAATATGCCGAGCCTGATGTTAGACGGTTTGTTTTTCATAGTATCGTTCATTTATAGTTTCAGTTTGATAGAAATTGCGGACTGCTTGAATCAGTTGCTCAGTTTCCACTAAAAAGCCATCGTGGCCGTAATCAGAATGCAGTAAAGCAAATGCAGAACCTGGCACCTGCTCATGTAAGAACCGTTGTTCCTCTACCGGGAAAAGAAGATCGGTATCTACACCTACAAAAAGTGTTTTAGCTTTTAAATGATGTAGTGCGTTTTCTACTCCTCCCCTGTTGCGGCCGATGTTATGCGAGTCCATGGCTTTGGAGAGTAACCAGTAGGTATAAGCATTAAAGCGTTTTGCCAGCTTTTCGCCCTGGTAAACCTGGTAGCTGGCAGCTCTATAGTTGTCTGTGATGCTATTGCCGGGTTCCTGTTGGTTAAGCTCATAACTGGTATAGTGGCGATACGAAAGCATAGCGATGGCCCTTGCCGTTTTCAACCCTTCCTGGCCTGCTGGTTCACTATAATCGGCCCAGGTCGGGTCCTGGCGGATGGCCATGCGCTGGCTCTCGTTAAAAGCAATTCCCCAGGCAGAATGACGCGCATTAGAAGCCACATGGACCAATCTTTCAAACACGTCCGGCTTCTGTAGCGCCCATTCCAATGCCTGTTGTCCACCCAACGACCCTCCGATCAGCGTGTGCACCTTTTCCAGCTCCAGCTCCTGCCGCATTAGGTCAAAGGCCGCCACAATATCGCGGTTGGTAAGCTGCGGAAAACTATGGTAATAAGGCTGCAGCGTATTGGGGTTAACCGAAAGCGGACCAGTAGAACCATAGCAGCCACCCGGTGTATTGGCGCAAACTATAAACCAGTCTTCGGGGTCGTATAGTTTGCCATCTCCAAACAGGCCGCTCCACCAGTCGGTAAAATCTGAACTGCCGGTAAGGGCATGGCACACCCACACCACGTTGTCGCGTTGCGGGTTTAGTGTACCGTAGGTGGTATAAGCAAGCTGGAAGCCGGGCAACGAGATCCCCGATTCCAGCTTAAACTCCTGCTGATAATGAAAAGTATGTTGTTCTGTGGACATGGAAGTTGTCTTTCTACATTAGAGTTAACCCACCCCTACCCCTCCCGAGAGGGGATTTTCTGCTGTTGCTATAGTTGAATTTATAGTTCTATAGTTAGCGTTGAATTCCATCTGTCCTTTTCGAAGAGAGACTTTTGGGAGTATCCTATTCCCCTCCTCGGAGGGGTTAGGGGTGGGTTTTACTACAGTTTAGTTTAGCACAGGTTCTGCTACTGCATTTTTAACAGCCGCAAAAGCCAGTTCGAAATCTGCTTTTATATCATCAATGTGCTCGATGCCAAGCGATACGCGAAGTAAAGTCGGCTCTACCCCGGCGCCCAGTTGTTCTGCATCTGACAGTTGCTGGTGTGTGGTAGATGCCGGGTGAATGATCAGTGTTTTAGCGTCGCCAACATTAGCCAGGTGGCTTACCAGTTTTAAATTATTCACAAAAGTCTCCGCCTGTTCTCTATCGCCTTTCAGTTTAAAAGATAGCACCCCGCCAAAGCCGCGCTTCAGGTATTTCTTCGCCAGTTCATGGTAATTACTTGATTCCAGCCCCGGGTAGTTCACGCTTTCTACGAGCTCATGTTTTTCCAGCCACTTCGCCAGTGCTAGTGCATTTTGCACCGTTCTTTCCACGCGCAGCGATAATGTTTCCAAACCTTGCAGCAGCAGGAAAGAGTTGAATGGAGAGATGGCAGGACCAAAGTCACGCAAACCTTCTACCCTGGCTCTTATCGCGAAAGCGATATTGCCAAATGGCCCATCTGTCCCGAATACTTCCCAGAAATTAAGTCCGTGGTAGCCTTCTGATGGTTCGGAAAATTGCGGGAATTTGCCGTTGCCCCAGTTAAAGTTTCCGCCATCTACAATTACGCCGCCAATGCTGGTGCCGTGCCCGCCTATCCATTTGGTAGCCGACTCCACCACCACATTTGCACCATGCTCCAGCGGCCTGAACAGGTAACCACCTGCGCCAAAGGTGTTATCCACGACCAATGGCAGGTCATGCTTGCGAGCCAGTGCAGCTATAGTTTCGAAGTCCGGAATATTGAAGCGAGGGTTACCGATCGTTTCCAGGTAAATGGCTTTGGTGTTTTCGTCGATCAGTTTCCCGAAGCTCTCCACGTCATCACTGTCGGCAAAGCGGGCCTCTATACCCAGGCGTTTAAAAGAAACCTTGAACTGGTTATAACTGCCGCCATACAAAAAACTGGTACTCACAAAATTGTCTCCGGCCTGCAGTATGTTGGTAAGTGCAATGAATTGTGCCGCTTGCCCTGAGGCTACCGCAACAGCCGCCACGCCGCCTTCCAGGGCAGCAATGCGTTTTTCAAAAACATCGGTCGTCGGGTTCTGGATGCGAGTGTAAATATTGCCGAATTCCTTCAGGGCGAACAGGTTGGCACCATGGGCCGCATCTTTAAAAGCATAAGAACTTGTCTGGTAGATGGGCACAGCGCGGGAACGGGTAGTTGGATCTATTTCCTGGCCTGCATGTAGTTGTAGCGTTTCAAAATGATGTGTGGTAGACATGATTTTTCTGATTAAAAAGTATGAAATAAGTTGAATTGCGAAAAGAGAAATGAGTGTGCGGATACAGCAGCGGGACTACAGGTATAAACCTGCAGGGGGCTGCGGGGCACAATGGTTCAGGAAGCTAAAGGATTAGCGACAGCAACAACAGGTTTGCATTCGCATGTACCTGAAAGCAAATAAATAAGATACTCCAAGTAGTTGGGCTACCGGATAAAATACAAAACGTTCGAGTGTTGGCTTAATTCCCTTTTTCATGTTCTTATCAATTTATAGTCATCCGAACTTCCGGATTCAGGAATTAGCACCTTTACCATAGGGGTTAGGTTGCTAGCGCTTCTCAGAGCCTGTCTCTCCACGCTTCTTTATAAATCAATAACCGCCAGGGATCATTGACTTGATGATGCAAACTTAGACTACATTTACTCTAAAAACAAAATGCCGGATGAATATTTTATTAAATATTTTTTCAAATACCCAATTTAACACCTGTAATTCAATGTTTTACAACTATAAAAACGAGTCTGAATTCAGCCTGCACCTGAAAAATACACGTTAAAAATGTAGCTTTATAATTCCTGAACATCAGGCTTAGTTAGTTGTTGCTATGGCAGAACATACTACCTAAACATGCTTACATGAAGATTCTTTTAACCGGAGCAAACGGCTATATCGGCAGGCGGCTATTACCTGTTCTCGTGGAGCAACAGCATGAGGTCGTGTGTATGGTGCGCGACCCGCGCCGCTTCGAACTACAGGACACGCTTAAGGATAAAGTACAAATTATTAAAGGCGACCTGTTGCAATCCGAAACACTTACCGCCCTACCCAAAGACATAGATGCCGCTTACTACCTGGTGCATTCCATGGGCGGCCACGGCAACGATTTTGAAAAAGCCGAACATACCTCTGCCGAAAATTTTGTCGCCTACCTTAATAGCACTACAGCTAAACAGATCATCTACCTGAGCGGACTTTCCAATACCACACAGCTGTCAAAGCATTTATCCTCAAGGCGACATGTAGAGGATATCCTGGATCAGGCAAAAGCTTTTTTAACAGTACTTCGGGCCTCTATTATTATTGGTTCCGGCAGCGCTTCTTTCGAGATAATCCGTGACTTGGTAGAGAAATTGCCTGTGATGATAACACCGCGCTGGCTCAACTCCCGCTGCCAGCCCATAGCCATACGGGATGTGATATTTTACCTTACTGCCGTGCTCTCAAACCCCGCCTGTTATGAACAACGACTGGAAATAGGCGGACCCGATGTGCTTACCTACAAGCAAATGCTCGAAAAACTGGCAAAGGTGCGCCACCTGAAACGTTTTATTTTTACAGTTCCGGTCCTCACACCGAAGCTATCTTCTTACTGGCTTTACTTTGTTACCAGCACCAGCTTTTCTATTTCCCGCAGTTTAGTAGAGAGCCTCCGCAACGATACTATAGTTCAGGATAATCGCATCAAACAACTTATTCCGCACCAGAATTTAAACTACGAGGAAGCGCTAAGACTGGCCTATGCTAAAATAGAGCAGAACATGGTGATATCGAGCTGGAAGGATGCCCTGGTGAGTGGCACCATGCGGCTTAACTATATGGATTTTGTACAAATACCCGAGCACGGTTTACTCACTGATAAACAGCTTATTAAAATTGAACAGGACCCAGCAATAGTTCTGGAAAACATCTGGCGTATTGGTGGCAAGCAGGGTTGGTATAAAACTGATTTCTTGTGGGAGATACGTGGCCTGCTGGATAAACTGGCTGGTGGGGTCGGGCTAAAAAGAGGACGTCGGCATGCTTCCGAAATTACGGCCGGCGAATCCATAGATTTCTGGCGTGTGCTGGTAGCAGACCGCGAAAAGCAGCGCCTGCTGCTGTATGCCGAAATGAAAGTACCTGGCGAAGCCTGGCTGCAGTTCAGGATAATTGACAAGCCGGATGGCGCATACCTGGAGCAACTGGCCGCTTTTAGACCTGATGGTTTGCTGGGCAGACTTTACTGGTTTGCGATGCTGCCTTTCCATTTCATCATTTTCAGGGGCATGGCCAGTAACATTGCACATCATAGGCCGGCAACGTTGCCTCATGCTAAAGTATAAAAAGTTTCAAATACATCGAATAATACAAACTATAGGTTTTAAAATATAAAACTTTGACTATATCTGTGAGTATACTAGCCCATGGTTATTTTAACCTATAATACTAAAGCCCGCTGCCACTCCTTTAGAAGTACAGCTATAAAAATTTTTGCCCTCTGAAAATAACGCTAACTTTGCTCTCCGATAAACCAAACGCACTAATGGAGGCCATTAAAGAAACTAACTTCTCCTTTGCCGGGCAAACCGGTTTTTACAGGGGTAAAGTTCGCGATGTTTATTATTTTAACGACAGGCTGGCTATAGTTGCCACCGACCGTATCTCCGCTTTTGATGTGGTTTTGCCACGTGCCATCCCTTATAAAGGGCAGGTACTGAACCAGATCGCCAGCATCAACCTGAAAGCCACTTCTGATATTGTTCCGAACTGGGTTATATCGTCGCCGGACCCTAATGTAACTATAGGTGTAAGCTGCGAACCCTTTAAGGTAGAGATGGTGATACGCGGTTACCTGGCAGGCCATGCGTGGCGCGAGTATAAAGCTGGAAAGCGCATGCTTTGTGGAGTAGCGTTACCGGAAGGCCTTCGCGAAAACGACAAACTTCCTGAACCGATAATAACACCTACCACCAAAGCCGACGAAGGCCATGACGAGGATATATCGCGGGAAGAAATTTTGGCGAAAGGTATTGTAAGTGAGGAAGATTACTTAAATTTAGAAAAGCATACACGCGCTCTTTTTGCACGTGGTACCGAAATTGCAGCCCAGCGGGGACTGATACTGGTTGATACCAAGTATGAATTTGGTAAACAAAACGGCCAGATATTTCTTATTGATGAAATTCATACGCCGGACTCGTCGCGTTATTTCTACAGCGAAGGCTATAGTGAGCGCCAAAAGAACGGAGAACCACAGAAGCAGCTCTCGAAAGAGTTTGTGCGACAGTGGCTCATAGAAAATGGATTTCAGGGGCAGGACGGACAAAAAATTCCGGAAATGACCGACGAAGTGGTAACTAATATCTCGAAGCGCTATATAGAGCTATTTGAAGTATTTACGGGCCATTCGTTTGTGAAAAGTGATTATAAAGACGCACTGCAACGCATTGCGCTGAGTGTTGAACAAAACATTTTTAGCTTAAAACATTAGATTTTTTAATGTATATTTTGGTACATTCGCATTTAAATCCTTATTGGTAGATCTATGAAGTACACGATTGATAAGAAAGAGAACTATACTATAATCACAATAGATGAGAAGAAGCTGGATACTTCAATAGCTCCGGACCTTAAGTCTGAGTTTGTGAAGCTGAACGCTGAAGGGATCACCAACCTGATTCTAGACCTGAACAACGTAAAATACACTGATTCATCCGGACTGAGCTCTATCCTGATCGCAAACAGACTTTGCAACTCATCAAACGGTTTGCTTATTCTTACAAGCCTGCAGGACCACGTAATGAAGCTGATCTCTATCTCTAAACTGGAGTCGGTTTTAAACATTCTGCCTACCGTAGAAGAAGCAATTGACCGTGTTTTTCTGCACGAGATTGAGCAGGACCTGACAAACAAGGAAGACTAAGTATTACCGCCGCTAGTGGATTTCGAACTCAGAATATTGGGTAGTTCGTCGGCCACACCTTCGGCAAACAGACATCATACCGCACAGGTACTTACCATTGGTAACCAATTACACCTGATAGACTGCGGTGAAGGTACGCAAATGCAGCTGATGCAATACAAAATAAAGCATCAGCGCATTTGCAATATCTACATAAGCCACCTGCACGGCGACCATTATTTTGGGCTTGCCGGTCTGTTATCAACCATGCATTTGCAGGGCAGGCAAAAACCTCTACACATTTTCGGCCCTCCCGGCCTTTCCGAGATCTTAAGTCTGCAGTTCCGTTATTCGGGCACCAACCTTAACTATAAGCTTATTTTTAATGAGCTGGATACTACCTGCTACAAAAAAATATTTGAAGACAAACAGCTAACCGTGCATACCATACCTATGGAGCACCGTGTACCTACCTGTGGTTTTATTTTCAGGGAGAAGCCAAAGCCGCGTCCGCTTATAAAAGAAAAGCTGCCGCCCTACCTTACACCACCGCAACTGGTGCGCCTGAAGTGGGGTGAAGATATTAAGGACGAGCAAGGTAACCTGTTGCTGGCCAACAAAGACGTGACCATGGAACCAAAGCACAGCCGTAGCTATGCTTATTGTTCTGATAGCCGTTACAAACCAGGTCTGCTACCCTACCTGCACCACATCGACCTGCTTTACCACGAAGCAACTTTCCTGAGTGATATGGAGGAGCGCGCAAACCATACGTTCCATAGTACTGCCAGACAAGCCGCCCAGATGGCTGCAGCTGCTGAAGTGAAACAATTACTGATAGGGCACTTTTCGGTGCGTTACAAAGACCTTACACCCCTGCTGACCGAAGCACAGGAAGTGTTCCCTAATACCGACCTGGCCACAGAAGGAAGTATTTACAGTGTGCAGGAGCAAATCACTGACCTCGGCTAAACTATAGTTAATATCCAACACAATTCGGCAACATTAAATTTGCTGGTTTGTTAAAGCTGCTGTTAAAATTAAATTTACTGACCAACCTGCACCAACTACAGACCCGACCTATGCATAGCGCTGCTACTACTACCCTGCAAAAGAAAAAAACCAACCTGTTTATGGTGCTGAGTGGTATTTTTCTGGCAAACGCCTTACTGGCCGAGCTTATTGGTGTCAAGATATTTTCGGGGGAGGCACTGTTTGGTCTGCCTGGTGCACAACTGGGTATCCTGGGTAGCAAACTCGATTTTAACCTGACAGCCGGTGTGATTATCTGGCCCGTCGTGTTTGTAACGACCGATATCATAAATGAATATTTTGGCAAGCAAGGTGTTAAGAAAGTAAGCATCCTGACGGTAATCCTGATCCTTTATGCTTTCCTGGTAATAACTATAGTTACCGGTTTGCCTCCGGCACAGTTCTGGGTAGACCTCAACAGCAAAGACCCGCAAGGCAACCCATTTAACATTGATTTTGCTTTTAACTCTATATACCGGCAGGGCTTAGGTATTATTATTGGCTCGGTGATAGCTTTTCTAATTTCGCAGTTACTGGATGCTACTGTTTTTCATTGGCTGCGCAACTATACCGGCAGTAAAAGGATCTGGCTGCGCGCTACAGGCTCCACGTTGGTTTCGCAGCTGGTGGATAGTTTAGTTGTGCTGTTCGTAGCTTTTTACCTGTTCGGCAACTGGTCGATGGAATTAGTTTTATCTGTAGCAGCTATCAACTATATCTATAAATTCAGCATCGCTATTCTCTTAACTCCTGTCCTATACCTGGCTCATTACCTGATAGATGGCTATTTAGGACACAGAAATGCTGAGACGTTAATTGAAACTGCTGCCATTGAAAGTGAACAGTAATTTATAACACAGGATAAAAAATAATAGTCTAAAATCTTTTGAATCTTAAAAATCTTAGCCTATGTTTGCACCCCGATTAAAATAATGACTGCACACTTAGCACATACACAAATTTTTATCACAGGATACGTTCTGCACGACCTGTAAGAGTACCCGGCTTACCCGCTTTGGGGCACTCCTGCCCTATCTCTATTTAAAATTTTTGTTTACTTTTTTAAAGGCCCTCCCATGTTCAGAGGAATCGCTTTTGTGCTTTGCGGAGCGTGCAGCTTCGGTATACTTTCGACGTTCGTAAAATTAGCATATAACGAAGGCTTTACCTTGGGTGATGTAACTGGCACTCAGGTATTTTTTGGGTTGATTATTCTTTGGGTGATCGTGCTGTTGCGCCGGCTTTTTGATGGCCAAGGCAACAGTGCATCGCTTAAGGAAGCACTCCAACTTATTGCCATGGGCACCAGCACCGGTTTGGTTAGTATCTTTTACTACAAATGCGTGCAAACGGTACCGGCTTCCATCGCTATTCTCCTGCTTATGCAGTTTACCTGGATGAGCTTACTACTTGACTCCATCGTAAAACGCCAGTTTCCTACTTTACTGCAAATTGGCACAGTGTTTCTGGTACTTTTAGGCACTTGCTTTGCCGGCAATCTTTTCTCAGGCTCTTTCCAGGATATAAGTTTATCAGGCATCGGGTTTGGCTTGCTGGCTGCCCTTAGCTATACATTCTTTTTAATGGTAAATGGCGCTGCAGGTAATGCATTACACCCTTCAACCAAAAGTGCCTTGCTGTTAACGGGTGCCTGTATTCTTGTCTTTTCTATCTTCCCCCCGGTTTTCCTGGTAAATGGTGCATTACTAAACGGCCTGTTTAAGTGGGGAATTATACTGGCTGTTTTTGGCACAGTGCTGCCTCCGCTTTTCTTTTCGTATGGCATTCCACGCATTGGCCTGGGCTTAAGTGCTATTCTGAGCTCTGCTGAGCTTCCGGTTGCTGTTTTGATGTCCAGCATTGTATTACAGGAGCAGGTAATTGCGGTACAGTGGTTTGGCGTGTTGCTTATTCTTGCAGCTATAGTACTGTCAAATATAAACTCGCTTCGCGGGAAAAAGAGGAAGACACCACAATTGGTAACAGCCTAACTATAGTTTACAACTATAGTTTTATGAGTTAAACTATAGTTGCGACCTGCAATTTTAATGGGCATTTTCGGCTATTTAGATTAATTTGCAACTTTAACGCAATTCTCTGTTATGGCACGATACCTTACCGGCATACAAAGCACCGGCCGACCACACCTTGGCAATTTGCTGGGCGCTATTTGCCCTGCTATTGAGTTCTCCAAAACATCAGACCAGGAAGCCTTATACTTTATAGCCGACCTGCACTCGCTTACCACTATCCGCGATGCAGAAGTTTTAAAACACAACACTTATTCTGTAGCTGCTGCATGGCTGGCCATGGGCTTAGATACCGACAGACATGTACTCTACCGCCAGTCCGATGTCCCTTTTGTTACAGAACTTGCCTGGTACCTGAACTGCTTTGCTCCGTTCCCGATGCTGGCCAATGCGCACTCGTTTAAAGATAAATCGAGCCGACGTGGGCTAGCTGATGTAAATGCAGGTTTGTTTACTTACCCGGTGCTGATGGCTGCTGATATTTTGATGTACGATGCCAACTTTGTACCTGTAGGGAAAGACCAGATACAGCATCTGGAAATTACCCGCGACATTGCCAGCTCATTCAACCATATTTACGGCGAAACCTTTGTATTACCGGAAGCTAAGACAGATGATGCCATTATGACGATACCAGGCGTAAACGGTGAGAAAATGAGTAAGTCGTATGGCAACATCATCGACATTTTTGAGGCCGATAAACCGTTGCGAAAAACTGTGATGAGCATTGTAACAGACAGCACGCCACTGGAAGAGCCAAAGAACCCGGAAGACGATACAACTTTTGCTTTATACCGTTTACTGGCAACGCCTGAAGAAGTAGAAACTATGCGGCAGAATTACCTGGCTGGTGGTTACGGTTATGGCCATGCCAAGCAGGCGCTTTACGAAACCATTATCAGTAAGTATAGCAAAGAGCGCGAACTGTTTAACTACTACATGAATAACCTGCCCGAACTCGACAAGAAGCTAAAGGAAGGTGCTGATAAAGCTAAGGCCATTGCAGCGCCGGTATTGCAGCGGGTTCGCCAGAAGTTAGGTTACTAAACTATAGTTTAATTCATAAAAAAACGGGCAGCTGAAGATCTCAGCTGCCCGTTTTGCTTTTATAGTTTGTTGCTGGCTTATAGTTGCCGGCAAGCTTATTTCTGGGTTAGAGGTGCACCTACAGGTATACCGCAATCGTGGCCCGGCTGACCGTGAGGAGGGTTAGTGCCCGGCGCTACGGTTTGTGTGCTTGTTGATGGCGTGAACGCAGGTACCGGAGATGGCGCACTCAGGTTTGGTTTTGGTGGCGAATCCAGCGGAGCACCTACTTCGATATCGCAGCGGTGGTTTGGCTCGCCGTGGGGCGGATTTAAACCTACTGTAGTAGCTGGTGTTGCTGCCTGGTTTGGAGCACTTGTAGCAGGAGCTGTTGTAGCTGGGGCTGCTGGCGACGAAGCGGTAGTATTTTCCGTTTTAGCGGAATCAGAGCAACTCATCAATCCAAAAAATAAAGCTGCCACTGCTATCTGCGATGTTATCTTCATATTAATTTCTTTTGTTGTGCGGAATAAGTTAGTTCGTATTTTATCTGCTTATAGTTTAACGTATACCAAACCTGAAAACAATATACGGATTATTACGGATAAGATACACTGAATCAACAGCATACTCTCCTAACACTTATTTGATCTCAATAATTCGTTCTTCGAAAGCTAAAGCTCCTTCTGTAGTTACTTCTTTGGTCTCTCTGCTGAAAATTACCCACCCTGAACCGTGAATACGGGCTGATGTTCTTGTTTCGTTTTGCAGCACCGGAAATTTGTCACGAGAAGGGAAAGCTGTACCGGTTTTATCCGCTTTCTGCTTTAGGTAAGCATAGGTCGCATCCGTTAGTTCTTTAGAGTCTAGTGTTTGCCACATCCTGAGTATGGCATTATCATCTTCTGAGTTTATCTCATCCAACAGAATAGTAACTTCAGAATTAAAGGGTTTGCCGCCCAGCAAGTTGGTGATGGGCAGATTTCCAGTTACTTCTTCGCCTAAGGTATATTTAGCACCGTGGTAGGTATAAAATTGCTGAACATCTTTTATGGCCTGCGCTTGTATTGCTTCTTTTGTAGAGAACATGCTTTCTACTTTAGCTGTCACTTCGTCTATCTGTGGTATATGCTTAAACTCTTTGCGAAGCAGTGCAGTCGCTTTTTTTATCTCGTCGCGTATTTCTTTCCAGTTTACAACTTCCTGAAATGAACCCATCTCATCTGTTTTGATGATGACTTTCATGTTATCTGAAATGCCAGCTAACTTTCGCGCAAATGGGTTATCAGTACCCGGATCGATGTTGCGATAAAGCCATTCTATCGTATAGGAGTTAGCTGTGGAGTCTTTTATAGTTACATCAACTTCGTAGGTCACAAATTCGCGTTGCGTAGTGTCTGTGCCAGATATCCGGTATTTCTCGTTAGTGATGATGTAGGTTTGGGTTTCATTCTTGTCCCAATAGCCTATCACCTGCATCGTAGAATCTTCCAGATTGATCTGGGCAAATGTGGTGAAGGATATAAGAAAGGTTAAGGCTAAAAGTAAAAGTTGTTTCAAGGGTATAGTTGGAAAGGGTAAATGGTTGTTTAGTATTTTAAACTTGCTGCTATTTTAGTAAACAAGGATTTATAGTTTTCAAAATTGTCAGATATAGTGGCAAACGTTAAAATCAATATCCTGCCTTCATTATTAGTGAACAGAACATAATTGTGCATACTCTCACCGCTATGTTTATTTTTATGCGTTTCAATCAGCCATTTATAATTCCTATTATTTAAAGTTATGTCGCCATCCTCTATAACTTTAAAAGAAGCTCCATTAACACTCAAACTTTCTAAAAACAGTTTATAAGATTCGTTTAAATCTTTTACATCTTTATCAAGCAGAAAAATATTATAGTTCTCTCTTGGGACATCTAAGACGTCTACTTTCTGTCTGATTGCTATAAAGTCAACGCTTTTATTTTGAGGTACGCCATACTGCCAACCTTCAGGCACTCCAATTTCAAAATTATTAACGGTATCTCGCACTAATATCAAGCTTTGACCTAAGCAATAAGTAGGCATCAAAACAACCAAAAAAAGAGCCAGTGTTTTTATTTGTAATGTCATTCAAATACTTTTTTATTTTTTTCTAACTCATTAAGTTAATAGTAATACCAACAACGCTGGCACTGCAAATGGACGGTAAAATCTTATTTAACTATCTCCAGCCATCACTGAAGCAAAGTTGGTAAATACTAAAATCTATACTCTTATAGTTGGCTGCATTTCCTGTTTTACTTTATCTGATATTCTACAAATAAAGTAGCCTTTATAAGTACAGTGCCTTTGCTTATGGCAATAGATCTGTTTTGGGCTGCTACTTCGGCTACTGCATATCCGTCCTGCTCCAGCTGTTCTTTAGATTCGGGCATAGAAGCTGAAATCTCGACATTGCCTATTTTCAGAATCTCCTTTTCAGATGCTGGCAATTCGGTTAAAAGTTTATCAGTCAGGGTATTCGCTTTTTTTAAAGCATCAACATAGGCTTCATTTTTTAAACTGTCGAGTTTGGAATGCGTGTAAGCTAAACTACTCAACTCAAGATTTCTGTTCTCTAACAGCTCTGTGTAGATTTGGTCCAGTTTGTTTATATCCCGGAGTGTAATGTATATAGTAATTGAGCTGTTGTAGCCTTCAAATACCTGTGAGTTATTTCTCCAGGTATAGCTCTTATTCATATTTACAGAAGTAGTCAGGATGTCGTCTTGCTTAATGCCGAAGGAAAGAAGCTTACTGTTTAGTTCGTTGGATTTATCAACAAGGCACTGTTTTGAAACTTTTACAGACTTTTGCAGGCAATTTAGATTGATCTGGAAAGTTGCAACGTCAGGAAGCGTTTCCACTTCACCAACAGACTTGATCATAATGGTTTTAAATTTTGATGGCGCAAGCGTAGAATCGGTTTGACAACCTAAGAGCAACACTGTAAGCAAAAGACCAAGTGTGTTTTTCATAATGCCAGAATTCATAAATTATTTATCCAGCGATTTAGTAATGTGAGCCTTCATTATATGATAAATATTCTCCTGGAGAGCAGTCTCGTAAAATGTGATCTTAGCGTTTTTATCCAGTATGATATTGGTAGGGTAAACATTCACACTAAACTTTGATAATAAATCAGAATCAGCCACTACTTGGTTATAGGCAAAGTTGCGTTTGGTTAAAAACTTATGCAGTTCACTTTTATTATTTTTTGCAAAACCTAAGAAAACCACTTCATCATTTTCGAAATCCTTAACTAGTTTATTAAGCTCAGGTATTTCTTTTATACAAGGTTTACATTCTATAAACCAGGCATTAATTACAACTACCTTCCCTTTTAAGCTTGCAAGATCATATTTCTTCCCGTCAGTATCTGTTACTTCAAAATCCGGGCTTATAGTTCCGGCAAGCTCTTTTCCTTCATCCTTTTTCGCATTCCAGTTACGTTCTTTTTCATTTAAAGGAACCATTACTATTGCACCTACATTCCCTTTTTCATCAAGGTAAAAATCCTGTTTATACATCTGGCTTTGAACTATACTGGAAAACTCATTTGCATTTATTTCTTTGCCTGTAGCATCATAAATTTTTATTTCATCGAGCTTATAGCTAAATGTTCCTTTTGCCAACAGGTCATCGGTGGTAGCAAGTTCGAGATCATTTACCTTTTCTTTGAGTGCAGCGCTTTGATTATCGCATGAAAGAAATAGCGAAAAAGTCAGAAGTGTAATAATCAGTTTAAAGCTTGACTTCATAGTTTGCCTTACATTAGTTTCTTAACAGACCTTAGTTACTTAACTATAAGCCTTTAGATATTAACTAAATACAATATACCAAATATCCACCACCAACCAACTATAAAAAAATTGCCGCACCCACCTTAGCATAAAGCCTTGGCAAGTGCGGCAACTATAAAATCTATAGTTTATAGTTCTATTCAGCAGTCCAGAGTACGCGCTCCTGGTCAGAGAGTATCAGCAGTACGCGTGGTGGGTTAGCTACCAGCACCAAACGCATCTCCACCCCCGGAAACTTATCCGATTCTACCCAAACACCTTCGCTCTCTTCGCCTTCTTCCAGTTCTTTCCCATCCAGGGAGCTGGCAATGTAAGCCGTTGGCAACAGTATGTCGGCATCCGACTTTATCTTCCCGTGCACATCTTCCAGCACATCTTCCAGGTAATCGCCGTACGTTTCGTTAAAGTCATCTTCCATATCGTGCAGCGCCTCTTCCATATCGTCGTAGCGTGCGTCGTTATAGTCAAGCTTGTTCAGCTCACTTTTCTTTTCTAAGATGGCAATCAGGTCTTTGTTCAGCGTATCTGCGTTCATAGCTTTATTTCATTTTTACAAAGTTGAAAACATGATATAGTAATTGCAAACTTTATAGATGATAATTTGCACGGCAGCCTTTCTGGTTTTGTTAAAACTATAAAAGCTGTATTTTTACGTTATTACTTATTAAAACTACAAACTATGACTACCAACACATTAACATCCGAAACTATAGCTAAAGATATTCTGCCGTTAAATGGTACCGACCATATTGAGTTTTATGTAGGTAATGCCAAGCAGGCAGCTCATTTTTACCAGACCGCTTTCGGTTTTAAGCTGGTAGCTTATGCCGGTCCCGAAACAGGTGTCCGCGACCGTGCTTCATACGTTATTCAGCAGGAAAAAGTACGTTTAGTATTAACGACTGCCATTAACCCGGACTCTGAAATTGCCCAGCATGTGCACCTGCACGGCGATGGCGTAAAAGTACTTGCCCTTTGGGTAGATGATGCCGAAGAATCTTTCAGAGGAACGGTAGCTCGTGGTGCCAAACCAGCCATGGAGCCTAAAACAATAACCGATGAGTTTGGCGAAGTAAAAGTAGCCTCTATCCATACCTATGGCGATACGATACACACCTTTGTAGAGCGCAAAAACTATAACGGGGTGTTTATGCCGGGTTATGTGGAGCGCACCTCAGAGCTGCAGGTAGAACCCGTAGGACTGAAGTATGTAGACCACTGCGTTGGCAACGTGGAGTTGGGCCGCATGAACGAGTGGGTGAAGTTCTACGAAGATGTGATGGGCTTTAAACTGCTGCTTACCTTCGATGACGAAGACATCAGCACCGAGTATACTGCCCTTATGTCTAAAGTAGTATCGAATGGTAACGGCTACATTAAATTCCCGATAAACGAACCGGCGGAAGGCAAGAAAAAGTCGCAGATTGATGAGTACCTCGAGTTTTACCGCGGACCAGGTGTGCAGCATATTGCCGTAGCTACCAACGACATTCTGCATACTGTAGCTGAGCTGCGACGCCGGGGAGTTGAGTTTCTTCGCGTGCCGGAAACCTATTACGAGGACCTGATAGAGCGCATCGGCCATATTGATGAAGACATGGCTGACCTGCGTAAGCTAAATATTCTGGTTGACCGTGACGACGAAGGGTATCTACTGCAGATATTCACAAAACCAGTTGAAGACAGACCAACGGTGTTTTATGAGATCATCCAGCGCAAAGGAGCCAAATCATTCGGTAAAGGTAACTTCAAAGCGCTGTTCGAAGCCATCGAGCGTGAGCAGGCGCTGCGCGGTAACCTTTAAGCCTGAATAAAAGTATAGAAACCCGTGAATATTCGGGCATGAAACTTTAGCCATACCTATAAGATCACACCAGTTCTTTCAGATGTGCATCAGGCACGCAAAGGCTGGTGTGATTTTTTGTGTTTGAAGTTCGTGGCGTGTTTTTTTGCTGGCGCGGGTTTGTAACCCGTGTCTAACTATAATGTCGGATTTGTAATCCAACTGGGGCGGAGACCCAGACTATGCGTGTCTGAATTTTAACACACCCCTACCCCTCTCAAGAGGGGAATTATACTTATAAACTATAAATTACTTTACAATACCATACTGTAAGACTATGATCGAACCAGCTATACAACAAAAAATAAACGCCTGGCTTAGCGGAAACTATGACGAAGCCACCAAAACGGAAATAAACGGATTACTGGAGCGCAACGAGCACGAATCGCTATCAGATGCTTTTTATAAAGACCTGGAATTTGGCACCGGCGGACTGCGCGGCATTATGGGTGCAGGCAGCAACCGCATGAACCGTTATACGCTGGGTATGGCCACACAGGGCCTTTGCAATTACCTGAAGCAGAACTTCCCGGGGGAGCGCGTGAAAGTGGCCATTGCCCACGACTGCCGCAATAACTCTGATGTGTTTGCCCGCATTTCAGCTGATATTTTCTCTGCCAATGATATTGAAGTATACCTTTTCCAGGCGCTTCGTCCTACGCCGCAGTTGTCGTTCGCTATCCGCCATTTAGGTTGCCAGAGCGGCGTGGTAGTTACGGCATCGCATAACCCGAAAGAGTACAACGGCTACAAAGTGTACTGGAACGACGGTGCACAGGTAACAGCCCCCCACGACAAGAACATTATTGCCGAAGTAAACAAGATCACCAGCATCGACGAAGTTAAGTTCGAGGCAAAGCCTAACAACATTCACCTGCTGGGCCCGGAAATGGATGAAGCTTACATCATGAAAGTGCTGGGCTTGTCGGTTTCACATGAGGCAATTAAGCGCCAGCACGACCTGAAAATTGTGTACTCATCTATTCACGGCACGGGCATTACGCTGGTTCCGGAGGTTCTGAAACGCTTCGGATTTACCAATGTAACTATAGTGGAAGAACAGGCTGAGCCAAACGGCAACTTCCCGACTGTAATTTACCCGAACCCGGAAGAAAAAGAAGCCATGACCCTGGCCCTGAACAAAGCCCGTGAAATTGACGCCGACATTGTAATGGCCACCGACCCGGACTCTGACCGCGTGGGTATAGCTGTTAAAAATGACAAAGGCGAGTTTGTGTTGCTGAACGGTAACCAGACCGGCGCGCTGCTGATAAACTACCTGCTGCAGGCCTGGCAGAAAGCCGGCAAACTGACGGGCAAAGAGTTTATCGTTAAAACGATAGTTACCACCGATCTGATCATCGACATTGCCAAAAGCTACGGCGTAAACCATTACGAAACCCTGACCGGCTTTAAGTACATCGCTGAAAAGATACGTGAACTGGAAGGCAAGGAAGTATACATTGGTGGCGGTGAAGAAAGCTATGGCTACATGATCGGTGATTTTGTACGCGACAAAGACGGCATCTCGGCCTGCGCCCTGATAGCAGAAATGGCTGCGGTGGCAAAAGATAACGGCCAAAGCTTGTTCGAGATGATGGTAGAGATGTATACCAGGTATAATTTCTATAAAGAAGAACTGGTATCGTTCACCAAAAAAGGACAGCGCGGCGCCGAAGAGATTCAGCAGATGATGGCCGACATGCGCGCTAACCCGCCGCAAACTATAGCCGGCTCCCCAGTTGTAGAGATCAGCGACTTTAAACTGAGTGCCCGCAGAAACCTGGTTACAGGCGAAATCAGTCAGCTTGGTTTAGAAAGCTCTAACGTGCTCCAATACATGACTGAGGATGGCAGCAAGATATCAGCGCGCCCGTCAGGTACCGAACCTAAGATCAAGTTCTACATCAGCGTAAATGAGCCACTGGCTTCTAAAAATGATTACGATGCAGTAGAGCAGAAACTGAATGCAAAAATTGAGCAGATCCTGGTTGATCTGAAGCTGAAGTAGGCTTAATTGCACCTTGTTGAATGGCTGAATTGCTGAAACTATAGTTTAGCGGTTCAGCCATTTGCATTTTACACACTTTTAAAACCTTTTACACTGTTCTTTATTTTTAAAGTATGAACGATCTATTTTCAACTATAAGTCAGGTTATCCGCACCCGCCGCACTACCAAGCCACCCAAACTAAACGGACAAAAAATTCCGGATGAGCAAATAAAACAACTGCTGAAACTTGCCGACTGGGCACCGACACACGGCCACACCGAGCCGTGGCGTTTTATAGTTTATGCCGGCGATAAAATCCCACTGTTCTGCCAGCAGCACGCCGAACTATACCAGCAGGAAACTCCAGAAGAAAAGTACCAGCCCGAAAAGTACGAGAAGTTGCTGCACATGGGCGACAAAGCTTCGCATATTATAGTTGCTTACATGCGCCGTGGCAACTTACCCAAGATTCCAGCCTTGGAAGAAATTGCCGCTACATCCTGTGCCATCCAAAACCTGTTGCTCGGTGCTACCGCCTTAGGTATCGCCAGTTACTGGGGCTCCGGCGGTATGGCTTACCACCCTGCTATGAAAGAATTGCTAACGCTCCGTGAAGAAGACCAGGTATTAGGAATCCTGTACTTGGGTTACGCTGAGAATTCTGCTCATGAAGGAAAAAGGACTACACCGTTGAGTGAGAAAGTGAAGTGGATGTAAAGTGTGGTGTCTGGTCCAGGATTTATAGGATTGAAGGATTTACAGGATCTATTATTAGCTGGTAATAGCTGGCGCGAGTCTCGTGACTTTTGATGGTGTTGAGTCTCCCGACTCAACTGGCCCGGAAGGGACAGGCATGGCAGTAGCTTTGGCTATAGTTTTATAGTCAATAATATCCAACCACCCCTAACCCCTCAGAGCTACGCTCGCTACCTTCGAAATCTCTTCTCGAAAGTCTAAGGCGGGGAACTTTCTGCTTTTCACTTTGTCATCCCGAACAGCGTGAGAGATCTGGTCCAGTTTAACATCCCCCTTCTCCCCCTTCAAAGGGGGACTTTCTGCCATTGCAATAGTTGGTTTTATAGTTCTATAGTTGCAGACCACGAGCGGACAGGTCGCGACCTGTCCCTACGGAAATACGACCACGATAAATCTCGAAGCTTACCGGTTCGAATTATGGATAGGCAGTGCTATATGAAAGATCGCAGTCTTTGGGTTGAGCGCCTTGTGAATATCTGGTGCCGTAAGGCATTGCGAGGAACGAGCAAAAGAGATTCGCACAGCGCGATGCGCAAAGACGGGGCCTCCCGGCCGTGAGGGCATCAAAGCTGGATTGAAACGATGGGTAAGTAAAGCTCCCAGGATTGAAAGTGATTTGAAAGGATAGCTAAGTTTAAGAGGCAAAGAATCAAACTATAGAACTCAGATTTCTCCTGACGTCGAAATGACAAAAGAGTAACTACAGGACATATAAGATCCTTCACAGCTACGCTGGCTCTCTTCGACTCTCGTCTCAAGAATGCTCAGTATGATTAAAGGGTAAACCTATAAAAACGAAAAGCCGCTGGCTTTTGGCACAGCGGCTAATCTACCTTTGGCTATACTTTTATACTTTAACCAATGCAGCTTAAACGCTAACATCAGTTGTATATTGTCTTACTTAAAATGGCGGCTCTTCGTCAAACTTAGAACCCGGGAAACCTCCCCCACCATTACTTCCATCATTCATTCGGCTACCTAAGCGGATAGAACCTGGCGTTTCTGCATCAAATGTACTGTTTGGTAACGCATTAAAGGTATTGAATCCATCGCCACTAAAATCTGAATCTAAGTTAGTAAACTTTGTGTACTTACCAATAAACTTCAGTTGCACGTTTTCCAGGGAACCGTTACGATGTTTGGCTATAATTACCTCACCCACCCCGGCTGTCGGGTTACCCATCTCGTCCTCTGTGATGCCGTAATATTCCGGGCGGTACAGGAAGCAAACCATGTCGGCATCCTGCTCAATTGACCCGGATTCACGAAGGTCGGATAGCTGCGGGCGCTTATCGCCACCACGTGTTTCTACGGCACGGCTGAGCTGCGACAACGCAATAACCGGAACGTTAAGTTCCTTGGCCAGCATCTTTAATGCTCTCGATATCGACGCGATCTCCTGTTCACGGTTACCGCCACCCTTGCCATCAGCATTTCCGCTCATCAGCTGCAGGTAGTCAATAATGATCATCTGGATATCGAACTGGGCTTTCAGACGACGGCATTTGGTACGTAGCTCACGGATAGAAAGGCCCGGCGTATCGTCAATAAAGATCGGTGCTTCAGTTAGTTTAGCAATTTTATGGTTCAGCTGTGCCCACTCGTAATCTTCCAGGCTACCTTTCTTTATCTTTTCAGAATCAAGTTCGGCCTCTGAAGAAATAAGACGGTTAACCAGCTGCAGCGACGACATCTCGAGTGAGAAAATGGCCACTCCTTTTTTGAAATCAACAGCCGCATTACGCATACACGAAAGCACGAATGCCGTTTTACCCATCGCCGGACGAGCTGCCAGGATGATAAGGTCAGATTTCTGCCAGCCAGATGTTACGCGGTCCAAAGCAGTTAAGCCGGTTGGCACACCTGTCAGGCCGTCGTCCTGCTTACGTTTTTCTTCGAGTTCTTTAATAGCCGCGTGCATCAACGAGCGCATGTCGTCGAAGTTCTTACGGATGTTTGATTCGGATACTTCGTATAGTTTGGCTTCGGTTTTATCCAGCAGCTCAAAAACATCGGTGGTATCTTCAAACGCTGATGACAATACTTCCGAAGAAATAGAGATCAGATCGCGCTTAATGGAGTTTTCGGTAATGATACGTGCGTGGTACTCGATATTAGCCGCCGAGTTTACGCGGGTGGTAAGCTGTGTTACATAATACGCGCCTCCAGCCAGTTCCAGTTCGCCAAGCTCGCGCAGCTCATGCGTAACAGTCAATATATCTATTGGCTCCGACTTATCGAAAAGGGCTAGTATTGCTTTAAATATGCGTTGATGGGCCTCTTTGTAAAAGCTCTGCGGGCGCAGAATATCAATTACCGTTGTAAGGGCATCTTTTTCCAACATCAGAGCGCCTAACACGGCCTCTTCCAGATCTAACGCCTGCGGTGGTTTTTTGCCAAGCTCCGAAATGGCAGTCGGTTTCTTCTGCCATCCGTTGCGTTGACCCGCCGGGCGTGTGTTCATTTGCATTTCCTCCATAACCACAAATTTAAGATTTAACAGGCAGAAGCAATCTTTATAACCCTGTTAATAATCCACAAGATATCCACAAAGTATCAACATATTACAGTATAGCTATTTTTATTTAGCTCAGGTCTTCTAACTTTGTCTGATTGCAACATTATTTGCTCGAAATGGAGAAGAAGGAACTACAACGCATCCACCTGATCGCGATCGGCGGAAGCATCATGCATAACCTGGCGCTGGCGCTGCACGATAAAGGCCTGAACGTCACGGGATCAGATGACGAAATATTTGAGCCTGCCAAAAGCAGGCTGGCTGCGGCTGGCTTACTCCCTGTTCAGGAAGGCTGGTTTCCGGACAAACTGGACGCAACTATAGATGCTGTTATTCTGGGAATGCATGCCCGTCCTGACAACCCTGAACTGTTAAAAGCACAGGAACTGGGTTTGCCGATCTACTCTTTCCCGGAATTTATATACGAGCAGAGCAAAGACAAGCAGCGCATTGTAATTGGTGGCAGCCATGGCAAAACGTCCATCACTTCTATCATCATGCACGTGCTCAAAACTATGGGCCGCAAGTTCGATTATGCCGTTGGCGCACAGATAGAAGGTTTCAACCGCATGGTAAAACTGACTGAAGACGCTCCGATCATCATTATAGAAGGCGACGAATACCTGTCTGACCCGATCAAACGCGTGCCAAAATTCCATTTATACCATCACCACATCGCCGTTATCAGCGGCATCAGTTGGGATCATATCAACGTATTTCCGGACCCGGACATGTACCGCGACCAGTTCCGCATTTTTGCTGAGATGACGCCAAAAGCCGGAACCCTGATCTACACCAAAGATGACGAGCAGGTGCAACTGGTGGCCGTACCGCGCAACCCGGCAGATATTAACTACATCGGGTATGGCGTGCACGACCACACTATTAAGAATGGCAAAACGATACTGCACACTAAAAAGGACGGCGATATAGAGATACAGCTTTTCGGGGAACACAACCTGCGCAACATTAACGCAGCCAAGGAAGTGTGTAAAAAGATAGGTGTGAAAGCGCATGATTTTTACGAAGCTCTGAAAACTTTTAAAGGTGCAGCTAAGCGCCTGGAGAAAATGGGTGAAACAGACACGACTGTAATATTCCGTGATTTTGCCCATGCCCCATCTAAAGTAAAAGCTACCACCGAAGCCGTTAAGGCACAATACCCGCAGCGGCAACTGGTAGCAGCCCTGGAGCTTCACACTTTCAGTAGCCTGAACAAGGATTTTATACCGCAGTATGCCCATGCGCTGGATAAAGCCGATGAAGCGATCGTTTACTTTAACCCGAAAACCATTGAGCACAAGCGTATGCAAATGCTTTCGGAAGATGAACTGAAAGCGGCTTTCAAAAATCCTAACCTGAAAGTATTTACTGACTCTGAAGCGCTGCAACAACACCTGCTGAACTATAACTGGCAGAATGCCAACCTGCTGCTGATGAGCTCGGGCAACTATAACAACATTAACATGGAGGCGCTGACAAAGGCGGTTCTGAAAGCATAACTATATGAAACTGAACCTGAAGCGCCCCATCGTATTCTTCGACCTTGAAACCACAGGCACCGACATCAGCAAAGACCGCATTGTAGAGATAAGCGTTCTGAAAGTAATGCCTGACGGCGAAGAGATCCTGAAAACCCGTAAGATCAACCCGACCATTCCGATACCGCTGGAGTCGAGTCTGATACACAAGATTTACGATGAGGATGTGAAGGACTGCCCTACATTTACTCAGGTGGCTAAGAACCTTGACGAGTTCATGAAAGGCTGTGACCTGGGTGGCTATAACCTGATCAGGTTCGACATTCCGTTGTTAGCCGAAGAGTTTTTGCGTGCCAATATCGACTTTGACCTGGATAACCGAAATGTGGTGGATGCCTGCCGTATTTTCCATATGATGGAGCAGCGCACCCTATCTGCCGCATACAAATATTACTGCGATAAAACCCTGGAAAACGCCCACAGCGCCGAAGCCGACACCGTAGCTACCTACCATATTTTAATGGCCCAGCTGGATCGTTACCAAAACACGCCAATCGAAATTGCAGAAGGTATTGAAGAGTTCCCGGTACAGAACGATATGGCGCAACTGCACAAGTTCACGTTCCAGAAAACAGCCGACCTGGCCGGGCGTATTGTGTATAACAATGCCGGTCAGGAAGTATTTAACTTCGGTAAACACAAGAATGCTATAGTTGAAGAAGTACTGCAAAAAGAACCGACTTACTACGACTGGATGATGAAAGGTGATTTCCCGCTTTACACAAAAAAGATATTGACCCGCATCAGGCTGCGTAGCATGCAGAGCAGCGTTTCGTAAGTTTATAGTTTGATAAGATTTGCTGGGAAGCTCTCCTGTCATTTAGTTGGCGGGAGGGCTTTTTTGTTTTATCCATTCCCAACCTTTCCCTAATAATAGGGGCAGGAGTTAAACCACCCCTACCCCTCCCAAGAGGGGAATTTCTGCCTTGGCTATAGTTGGCTTTATAGCTTTATAGTTGCCGCTTGTCATCCCCTTCCCCCTTCAAAGGGGGACTTTCTGTCCTTTGACAATTTTCAAACTATAGTTCTATAGTTACAGTCCAAGATTAGGACGGGTCGCGACCTGTCCCTACGGAACTGGGTCACGATAAATCTCGAAGCTTACCGGTTCAAACTATAGTTAGGCGGTTGATATGAGAAACATATCAGTCTTCGGGTTGAGCGCCTTGTGAATATCTGGTGCCTGTAGGGCATTACGACGAAGGAGCAAAAGAGATTCGCACAGCGCGATGCCCGAAGACGGGGCCTCCCGGCCACGAGGGCACCAAAGCAAACTATAAAACGATAGGTGAGTAAAGCTCCCAGGATAACTGGTAGCGATGGAAGTATAGCTTGGTTCGGATTACTCTAAACTTAATTATAGAATTCAGATTTACTACCTGTTCAAAATGATAAAAGAGATTCTATAAAAACAAAAGGCATCGCTATTACAGCGACGCCCAATGCCATTCAACTTTGCCAAAAATCTTTATTTCGATGCGCGGTTATCGTCCAGGCGCTTTAGTAACAGTTTTGTGAAATCGCGTTCGCCGCGGTATAGTTTTATAAGCTGTTTGTAAGAAATGACGCGGATGTATCGGGCTGCATATTCCTGCTCCAGAGCCAGCTCTTTTTCGCGGGTGGTAAACATGCCATCTATACGAGCCTTTGCTTCCTGCTCCGTTAGCTCTTCCACATCTTGGCGGTAACCGCTGCGGTAAGCTTTTAAAAGCTCACGGCGCTTGGTCTCGTATTCGTTGTAAAGGGGCCAGAACTTTTGCGCCTGCTCAGAGGTCAACTCCATCTTGTCAGTCAGGAAAGCAATTTTAGCAGCTTCTACGCGCTCGCGTCGCTCATTAGAAGATGATGATCTGTCCTGGGCAAAAGCTGCTGTTGTAGCAAGCGTAGTTGCACAGAAAAACAGTAACAAAATAATGCGCTTCATGCTTTGGGGTGAATTAGTAATCTGTATCTCTTAAGTGGTAATATTCAAGTTCTTCTTCCGCAGCTAAAGAACTTACGTTCAAAACATCAGCTGTTAGTTCCTGGTGTTGTATGGTGTTAAGGTCTGCAAAATCAGCACTTTCCAGAGTAGCGTTGGCTGTCAGGTAATCAACAATTTCAGTATCCGTAACAACTGCCATGTTCATGGCTTGCTTATCTGGTTGCGAATTTAATGTAAAGTAAAATACTCCTACAAACATTGCCAGTAGTATTATCGGAGCCATGGCCACACGCAGGTTTTGCCATAGTTGTGCTGGTAACCAGTCTTGCTTTGGAGATGCGGCAGTTCGCTCCATAATACGTGTCGGAAGGCGATCGAAATAGTCTTCTGGCACCTGGTATACGTTGTGCTTTGGCAGCTCGCTAAGGGTAATATTTTTAGGCTTGTTGTTCATTTCTAAGGGTTAGATAGCGTTTGCTTTCAATAGTTTAATCCTGCTTCAGAAATTCTTCAATTTTTTTTACGGCCAGGTGATATGATGCCTTTAAAGCGCCCACCGACGTTCCCAATATCTCCGATATCTCTTCGTATTTCAGCTCATCGTAGTATTTCATGTTAAATACAAGGCGCTGTTTGTCGGGTAGTTTCAGTAAGGCTTTCTGTAGTTTCAACTGTATCTCGTCGCCCGAAATGTTAACTGATGAATCTATCTTCTCGGCCAGCTCAGCAGCCACATCATTTATAGGTAAAAAGAACTTCCGCTTTTTGCTCGACAGGAAAGTAAGGCACTCGTTGGTGGCAATACGGTAGAGCCAGGTATAAAGCTGCGCATCCTGCCTGAAATTCTCCAGGTTCTTCCACACCTTCAGGAATACTTCCTGGGTAAGGTCATCTGAATCCTCATGGTCGATCACCATCTTGCGGATGTGCCAGTATATTTTCTGCTGGTACTTCCTTACAAGCTGGTTAAAAGCCAGGTTTCGGCTGTCAGGGTTAGCGAACTTCTCTAATATCTCTTTGTCTTCCACGTGTGCGGTGTGGCGGTAATTGGGTGTAGGTTTTGCTACGGTTTTTAATTACTTGCAAATATAGTGTCAACTCCTGTTACAGAGTTTATTACAATATACTTTGATTTGAAATTACCGAAAATATGTTTGGATTCTACTGTTTCATATTCTCTGGTATAACCTTCTTCTATATCTGTATCAAAAGTAGATAGGCTTCTGTGAAGTAAAGAATCGCCTTTAATATTATAGTTGAAAATATCGATGTTGCCATGTCCACCATCCCCACCAGTTGCTGCTATAAGATCAGTGGATAGTATCTTATTAGAATTAATATCAAATGTAACATGGTAGACATTATCATAACCAACTTCATCATCATGTATAAATGAGAAGAACAACAGGTTATTCACTTCAGTGTAATCGAAGAAGTAATACCTTGACCATTTGTCGAAAATAACTTTCTCATCCTTTATATTATCAATGGCCAAACCATCAAAATATGTCTTGAAAAAAATTGAGTCTAATGGCTTTAGCTTTTCAACATCTAAAGAATCGATATTATAATGTGTCTGCCTTTTAATAGAGTTTGATTTTATCTGCTCTACGAAATATGAAGAACGGCTACTCGGTTGGATAGTCTGAGTTTTATCTGTGATAGGTTCTGACTGCTGTCCGCCACAAGCAACTATAGTTATTATTAAAATGAGAAAGTATAACTGTTTCATTTCTATGGCGTCAAAGCAACGGGGTTTAAAAACAAAAAACAAAACAGGCTGCACTTTATAGTACAGCCTGTTAAATATAGTCAATTAAGTATAATCTACTTATTTTTTTCTGCTGATGGCGCGTTCTACTGCGGCTACAATATCGTTCTCAGTAAGGCCGTACTTTTCCATTAACTGGTCTGGCGTACCCGACTCACCGAAGGTGTCATTTACAGCTACGTACTCCTGCGGAACTGGCGTGTTAGAAATCAATACCTGCGCTACGGCATCACCCAAGCCACCGAAACGGTTATGCTCTTCAGCAGTAACGGCGCAACCTGTTTTAGCTACTGATTTCAGAATTGCTTCTGCATCAAGTGGCTTTATAGTGTGGATGTTAATGATCTCAGCGTTGATTCCTTTTTCTGCCAGGATGTGGCCGGCAAGGATAGCTTTCCAAACCAGGTGACCTGTCGCGAAAATACTTACATCTGTACCTTCGTTCAGTATCAAAGCTTTGCCAATCTCAAATTTCTGATCGGCTGGTGTGAAGTTAGGAATTACCGGGCGACCAAAACGCAGGTAAACCGGGCCTTCATGATCTGCTATAGCTATAGTTGCCGCTTTGGTCTGGTTGTAGTCGCATGGGTTGATAACGGTCATGTGTGGGAGCATGCGCATCATACCAAGGTCTTCCAGGATCTGGTGCGTGGCACCGTCTTCGCCCAGCGTAAGGCCGGCGTGCGAAGCGCATATTTTCACGTTTTTACCAGAGTAAGCAATAGACTGACGGATCTGGTCGTACACGCGGCCCGTAGAGAAGTTTGCAAAGGTACCTGTAAATGGAATTTTACCGCCAATGGTCATACCAGCGGCAAGGCCCATCATGTTGGCTTCAGCAATACCTACCTGGAAGAAACGCTCCGGAAACTCTTTCTGGAAGGCGTCCATTTTAAGCGAGCCGGTAAGGTCGGCACAAAGGCCTACTACATTTGGGTTGGTGCGGCCAAGTTCCAGCAGGCCGGCTCCAAAACCGGAACGGGTATCTTTTTTCTCTGTAAACGGAAAGTCTTTCATGGTATGGTTCTTTCTTAAAAATCTTTTATAGTTGGCAAACTATAGTCTGCCGGTTTTTTTTATCTGTTAAAAATTCTGACAGTGGTAGTTGCCCCGGACCGAATCTCAAAATCCTGCACATCGGTAAACTTACTTGACTGAGCGGTCTTCATGCGGTACACCAGTTTATAGTTGCCGGGCTGCAATGGCACCGTCACTTTACTATTATTCTCAGGTATGTTATAGAGCCAGCGCTGCAAACCGTTTTCATCTGTACTATAAATACTGCCGTAACCCTGCATCTGCGACGAGATGGAAAGCTGCCCCGGCGTTGGTATAGTTATCGTTTTTGTCTGGCCCTGTTTTACTTCTATATCTTTCAGGTAAATGCGCGGCATGGTCATCACTTCCAGATCGTAGGTGCCGGCCAGGTATTTGTGGCTGTTACCAAAAGGCTGCACATTCAGGGTACGCGGGTCGTTGTTTAACCTAACTATAGTTTGTAGCTGCCCGTAAGGCGACGGCCCGTCCTGGCGAAGGTTTAAAATGCCCTGAGGCGCTTTAACTTTGATGACATTGTGCCTGCCTGGTTTTATAGTTACGTTTCGCTCTACAACAGCCGGCGTTGTGTTAATTACCAGGTTGTAAGGCATCAGCGCATCAATATCCAGCATATCGGTTTTGCCCTGGGCGTTCAGGTAATGCACAAAGTTATATTCCGGCGAACCTGTCAGCGCGTTTACAAACGTCATGTTCACGTTTGTTTCCACCGGGCGGTTCTGATCATCAAGCAGCTCCACGCTTACGGTTGTCTGGCTCAAAGTCTGGGTCACGATCTCAGTAAGTACATTCTCAAAGGTCTGTACATCGGCAGCGTTAAAATACTGGCCAATACAGTTGAGCTGTTTCTCGTACTCGGCATCTATCCCGATCCCGATCACAAAAGGGCGCAAAAAGATACGCTTCTTCTGCAACGCCAGCGACACAGCACACGGGTCTCCGTTACACGACTCAATACCGTCGGTTATCAGGATGATAACGTTTCGGGCACGCGGGTCATCCGGAAAATCCTTTGCCGTTTGCTCCAAGGAGTAAGTAATCGGTGTATTGCCGCGCGGTACGATCTCACCGAGCTTTTTCTTGACATTGGCCGCATTTTTAGCACCAAAAGGTACTTCCAGTTTGGTATCCTTGCAGTCGTTGCGTTCGCGGCCGTGCTGGTGTCCGTAAGCTCTAAGCGCTACTTCCACGTTATCGAACCGCTCCAGCGAATCTACCAGGTGGGCCAGCAGGTCTTTGGCGACATTCATGCGGTCGCTTTTTTCCCATTTGGCCATCATACTACCCGAAGCATCCAGCAGAAACAGGATTCGCGTTTTGGGCTGCGGCTTTTTATCCTGGGCCATAGCAGTGCCAGCCATTGCCAGAATCAGCAACAACAAAACAATAGCGGCCTTTTTTACCCAAGCTGCCATGCCCGAACTATACCCTTTTACCTGAAGCCATAGGAAACTATAGTTTAGTAATCCGAAGCGTGTTTTACCATCAGCTGCTGTAGTGCAATCTCCAGCTGCTCATCGTTAGGTGCAACGCCGTGCCATTTGTGCGACCCCATCATAAAGTCTACACCATAGCCCATTTCGGTGTGCATCAACAGCATTACTGGTTTGCCTTTGCCAGTCTCCGCTTTGGCCTGCTCCAGTCCTGGAATCAGGGTCTCGAAGTTGTTACCGCTTGTTTCCAGCACTGTCCATCCGAAGGCTTCGAACTTTTTGCGCAGGTCGCCCAGGTCCATTACTTCTTCTGTAGAGCCATCAATTTGCTGGCCGTTCAAATCTATAGTTGCGATGATGTTATCTACCTTGTGGTGAGCGGCATACATAGCAGCTTCCCATACCTGGCCTTCTTCCACCTCGCCGTCACCCATCAGCACATACACCAGGTTGTTATCCTTGTTCAGCTTTTTAACCTGCGCAGCACCAACCGCTACCGATAAGCCCTGGCCCAGCGAGCCTGAAGCAATACGGATACCTTCCAGACCTTCTTCAGTGGCTGGGTGGCCCTGTAATCTTGAGTTAAGCTTACGGAAAGTTGCCAGCTCTTTTATATCAAAGAAACCTGCGCGGGCAAGCGTACTATACCAAACCGGCGAAATGTGACCGTTAGACAAAAAGAAAAGGTCTTCGCCTTCGCCGTTCATTTTAAAGTCGGTGCTATAGTTCATGATCTTGAAGTACAGCGATACGAAATAGTCAGTACAGCCAAGCGAACCGCCCGGGTGGCCCGAGTTTACCGCATGCACCATACGCACGATGTCGCGACGTACCTGCGATGCAATGTCTTTCAGCTCTTCAATGCTCTTGTTGTGTGGATTCACAGTATTAATGGTTGATTGTTAAATTGATTTATTGTTGATCTCCGGTTAAACTATAAACTATAGTTTGATGCCGGGTTATAGTGTCAAAGATACAAAAAGCGCAGCCACTTTTAGAGTAGCTGCGCCCGTTATGTTTATTTCAGTATCTGAGCCGTATGATCGGCGGTCTTTACTTTCGTGATGATATCCTGTATCACCCCGTTCTCGTCGATGATGAATGTATAGCGCATCGTGCCCATATACTTCCGGCCATACATCGATTTCTCCTGCCACACGCCGTATTGCTCTACTATCTGTTTTTCGGTGTCGGCTATCAGGGTAAAGGGCAGTTCGTACTTGCCTATAAACTTCTGGTGCGATTTCTCGCTGTCGATGCTCACGCCAATTACTTCGTAGCCATCTTTTTTCAGGTCGCTATAGTTGTCGCGGAGGTTGCAGGCCTGGGCAGTACAACCGCTGGTGTCGTCTTTCGGGTAAAAGTACAGGATCACTTTTTTACCGCGGAAGTCGCTCAGCTTTACTGTGTTTCCGTTCTGGTCTTTGCCTTCAAACTCCGGAGCCTTATCGCCGATGTTCAGATTCATAGTTGTTGGTTTTACCTGCCCCTAACCCCCTCCTAAAAACAGGAGGGGGAATAGAAGACGATGTTGTTATTTATTTCAGATGAATCAACTCCAGCCTAATCCTGAAATCCATTCAATCTTAAAAATCTTAGTTCTAAATCTTCGTCGTAAAAGTAGTTTCGTTGCCGGCGATGTCCTTCACCTTTAACATCACTTCACCAGACAAAGGTACACTTTTATCGAGTTTTTCAGAGTAAATCAGCGCTTGTTTGTGCTCATATTTCATCAGGATCCACTTGCCATCTACCCACGCGTTAAACGATTGAATCCCGGACAGATCATCGCCGATCTTGAAGCGGATCTGGGTAGGGCTTTTGCCGAGCAGTTTTATAGTTGGCGCTTTGGTATCCTGCATCACTTTAAACTTGCCCATGTTTTTGGTGTAGAAAGTAATGGTATTGCCGTCCCATTTACCTCCTGTGTAACCGCGTCCGCGACCTAAGCCTAAAAAGTAAACAGCCGCTTTGCTCTTATCTATGCCCGTGGTGTCAACCGTCATCGTTACTTTTATGGCTTTGTGTAGCGGTGTAAAGTAATCACCTATCGTGTACACATCACCATCTCTAGCTGTATTCAGATAAAGTGTGTCGTAAAGCGATTCTTTGCCAAAGTCGATGTTCAGGTAGTTGGTCTTATAGTTTATTTCCTGGGCAGGCGGTATCATTTTCTGGTAACCAAAGTTCTTGCCCACATCACAGAAGCCAATAGAATCCGGGATGCCGGCACGCAGGTCGTACAAGGCCACCGAAGCAGAATTATCCATATAGCTCGGCACCAGGTCGAAGCGCTTACCTTTCACAAAAAGCTCTACGTTGCGCGGGGTCGTGCTCGTGTCCGTAGCGCTCACTTTCAGCACATTCCCAATTATCTCATAATCCATCACCGGCTTTTTAACAGACTTTGCTATAGTTTGGGTAAAGGTCGGCTTCTGCCCTTTTACTATAAAACTGAGTGTTGATGCGTTATTATAAGAGTCTTTGGTCACCAGTTTTACCTGGTATGTAGAGTCTGGGTGCACTGTAAAGCGGCCTTGTCTGCCATTGGCATTATAAAGCGGCAGGTCGTTGCCGTGGTCTACATAAGCTTTCTGGAACGTGCGGCCGTGGCGTTTGTACATGTAATAGTTAATATGCTGCGATACCTGGCGTGAGATCTCGAAAGGCACCTGTTCGATGTGGTGGTTATAGATCTGCTTGCCGTTAATGAACAGCGTTACATCCTGCGTACCGTTCTTGTTGGTAGCTCCGTCCAGGCGGTCGTTGGTCTGTAGTTCCAGTCCTATCAGGCCGTGGGCGAAAACCGTATCGTTTAAACTATAGTTGGTGCCTATTTTTTTAGGTCCGTACTCGGCGCGATTAAACTCATTTTTTACACGCGAATGGATGTTAAGCGGCAGCACTGCCAGACTATAGATATCCGGAGGCGTTGTGTCAATGATCTCTTTAAACTGGTACTTAAGCGGGTTGTACAGCCTGTCCTGTGCGTCACGGATCTCGAAATGCAGATGCGGACCACCTGAGCCACCCGTATTACCTGACAAACCAATCACATCACCCTTCTTCACCGGAAACTCGTCCTTCTCGAAGAACAACTCCAGTTCAAAGGTTTGCTTCTCGTACTGCTTTTTCAGGATATGGCTACCCAGCGGGTCGCCGAAAGTCAGCAGGTGTGCATAGGTAGTGGTCAGCCCGTTTGGGTGGGTTATGTAAATAATGTTGCCATATCCATACGTAGACTGCTTAACTCTCGAAATATAGCCATCGGCAGCAGCATACACATTCAGGCCTTCGCGCTGGTCGGTCTTAATATCAAGGCCGCCATGGAAGTGGTTAGAGCGTATCTCGCCCATGCTACCCGACAGGTAATTACGTTCGCCAGGCTTAATCGGGAACAGGAAATAGCCGGGTGTTGGCGTGTACGTCGGATTATACTGAGCTGCCAGGTTAAGGGTGGAAAGTACGGCAACTATAAAAAGCGGTAATATCTTATTTAATTTCAAAATCAAGCAGTTTTCTGTCTTCAACATAGCCTTCTAATCTGTCGCCTATTTTAACCGGGCCAATGCCTTCGGGTGTACCTGTAAATATAATGTCGCCTTTTTTTAGTGTGATGAACCTTGAGATATAAGTAATGATGTCATCAAAGTCATTCATCATCATTGCGGAATTGCCTTTTTGTTTTGTCTCGCCGTTCACGTCCAGCTTAAAGCTGATGTTCTTCAGGTCCGGAAACTGGTCTAAAGTTATAAACTCTGAAACCGGGGCCGAGCCGTTAAAGCCTTTGGCCAGCGTCCAGGGCAGTCCTTTTGCTTTGGCTTTGCTTTGCAGGTCGCGGGCCGTAAAGTCTATACCCAGGCCAATCGCATCATAGTATTTGTGGGCAAACTTTTTCTCTATGTTCTTACCCTCCCGGCTGATGCGCAGGATCAGTTCCGCTTCGTGGTGGATGTCGTTGCTGTACTCCGGGTAATAAAATGGTTCGTTATTGCGAAGTATGGCCGTATCAGGCTTAAAAAAAATGACAGGTTCGTCGGGTACTTCGTTCTTTAGTTCGGCAATGTGGTCGGCGTAATTACGCCCTATGGCTAAAATTTTCATGGAGTGCGGAATTGATGTAAAGGGTTCTGTATTCCAAAAATAACGTTTCTAACGAATTGCACAGAAAAAAGTAATGAATTTATTGTGAACGGCAAAGCAGTTTCATCTTAAACTTCTAAACTATAGCCGTAAAGCTTAAAACAGGCACAAGATGCACCCTAGAGTATAGCACAACTATAGCCTGTACTCGGAACGTATAAATGGGCAGGTAATTGTCTTTTGACAGGAGTACCTGATGCTGAACAAGTAACAGGTATTACCGTACTATATAGCAAATTCCTTATTTTTATAACGTTGGTTACACAGGCTATTTCTATTTTTGGTTCAAAATTTGAACTTCAGTTTAATAGCCACTAAAATTTTAAGAGTATGTATAAGAAAATAATTGCCTTTACAGCAGCTGTGGTGATGATGGTAGCCTGTACCACGGTACCTATTACCGGCCGCCGACAGCTGAACCTGGTATCGGATGCGCAAATGCAGTCGCTTAGTTACGATGCCTACGATCAGTTCTTAAAAGAGAACAAACTATCCAGAGATGCCCAGGCTACGGCCATGGTAAAACGTGCCGGCCAGCGTATTCAGCGAGCCGTGGAGCAGTATATGTCTCAAAATGGTTTATCAGCCGAACTTGAAGGTTTTCAATGGGAATTTAACCTGATAGAAGACAAACAGGTGAACGCCTGGGCCATGGCTGGCGGAAAAACCGTAGTTTATACCGGAATTTTACCAGTTGCACAAAACGAAACCGGCCTTGCTGTCGTAATGGGGCATGAGATTGCTCACGCTATTGCAAAACACGGTAACGAGCGTATGAGCCAGCAGTTGGCGCAACAGTTTGGTGGTGTAACACTGCAGGCACTGGCAGGAACGCAGCCAGGTACAGCGCAAAACCTGATCATGACGGTTTATGGTGCTGGTTCAACACTTGGCTTGTTAAAGTATGGCCGTACCCAGGAAACTGAAGCCGACCGTTTAGGTTTGATCTTTATGGCGATGGCGGGTTATGACCCGGCTCAAGCTATTCCGTTCTGGGAGCGTATGGAAGCAAAATCAGGTGGTCAGGCACCGCCAGAGTTTTTATCGACTCACCCGAGCGCCGGAACACGTTTAAGCAACCTGCAGAAATTTATACCTGAGGCAAAAAAATATTATCGGAAATAGAAGCCTTTAAACGTACCTAACCCTTATGTCGAAAAACACCCTTATGCGCCATTGGCATACTTTGCCTTTTAGCGCCCGCATGATCGCTGTATTCACGATCGTTCTCCTGATGGCCGGAGCCTGTACCCGCCGCGAAGCTTTCCCGGAGGAAAGTGATGAACCCTCAGAGATGGCAGAGGGTTTAGAAAGTGATTCGGCATCTTATGACGGGCAACTGCTGGCGCAAGTGGTGTTTGACAGTATCGATTACATTGTACCAACCCAGGACCTGCTGCAACCCTTTATTAAGGAGTTTGGCGACGGTACTGTGGTAGACAAAGTGATGATACGCAAGGTGCAGGAAACAAAGCAGGACAAAGCGGGCTATTACCTTGTGGGCATGGGCATACGGAACGGATCTTACCGCGCCATGGCCCTGAAACTGGATGTAGCTTCGGACAACAGTTTGTACCTGAGTTCTCAGAGTGATAAATTTATTTGTGGTGCCACGGCAGGCTGCAGTTTCTGCTACTTCACTTTTTCGGGTAGCCAGATAACAGGATGTGAATGCGAAAGCCGCGCACCTGGTAATTTATGCGAACAGAAATCAAGTTCAACAAACGAGTTGCTCAAGAATACAAGGCTCCGCAATATGCGGGAAGGAGAATCGAGAAGATTAGAAACGCTCGGCGTTTCCAGATAAACTGTAAGAACAGGACTGCCCGTAATGGCAGTCCTGTTTTGTTTTACTTGCTCTGTATTTTGCCATCCCAAGCATTAGTCGAGGGATCTTATGTGTCCTATAGTTTGACTATCTTCCGACTTTAATCAAGCTATCCTTTCAAACCAACTCCAATCCTGGGAGCTTTACTTGCCTATCGTTTTATAGTTGGCTTTGGTACCCTCACGGCCGGGAGGCCCCGTCTTCGGGCATCGCGCTGTGCGAATCTCTTTTGCTCGCTTACTCGCAATGCCTTACGGCACCAGATATTCACAAGGCGCTCAACCCAAAGACTGTGATATTTCTCATAGTTATAGTTTGTCTATAGTTTGAACTGATAAGCTTCGATATTTATCGTGGTCATAGTTCCGTAGGGACAGGCCGCGACCTGTCCGCTCGACAGGCTGTAACTATAGAACTTAAAGGGTAACTATAGCAAAGGCAGAAAGTCCCCTCTCGGGAGGGGTAGGGGTGGGTTAAAACGTACCAGATCTCTCACGCTGTTCCAGATGACAAAATAAAGAGCAATAGCAGATAAACTCCTTCCCCTGTTTTTAGGGGAAGGTTGGTAAGGGTAAAACTCCAACTGTAAAACGATACCATTTGTATTCCCTATACTCTAAAACCCTACCCCAAAAACAAACCACACCATAGTTGCTATTAATAATCGTATCTTTGCTTACCTGCCACACAACAACAGCCAACTATGAAAAGACCAGTTATCCCAGCCCAAACATTTCTTGAAACAGAACGGCTTTACCTGCGCGAGCTGAGTCCGGAGGTTTACAAATACCTTTTCACAGAATGCAATAGCTCTAAAATTGCTGAGTATCTGGGGCTGAACACCAGCAAAGAAGTTGAGACGGAACGCGAAAAGTATAATCAGGGCATGGTCACCTATTTTTCCACGTTCCTCAGTTTCCATTTACTGGATAAGCAAAGTGGCAGAGTAATAGGTAAATGCGGGTATCATACCTGGGCACCTACGCATCGCCGGGCTGAAATTGGCTATGAATTATACGCTGACCAGGACAAGGGTAAAGGCTACATGACAGAAGCTTTAGCAGCCGTGCTGACTTATGGCTTTGAGCAACTAAACCTACACCGTATAGAGGCTTATATCGCCGAGTATAACACCCCATCTGCTAAGCTCCTGAAACGATACGGCTTTACCGTAGAAGGCAATGCGCGCGGGCATTATGTGGTAGATGGCGTAAACGAGGACTCACTGCTGCTATCACTGCTGCAACCTGAATACGAACAACTTAACAGCTCCTGGGGAGTAAAAAAGCAGACAATCTCTAATTTATAGTTTCTAATTTCACTTACTCCTTTGAAGTACATACTCCTTAATAAACCTTACGAAGTACTAACCCAGTTTACGGACGAAACTGGCCGTGCTACCCTGAAAGATTACGTAAAAACACCCGGCATATACCCGGTAGGCAGGCTGGATTATGACAGCGAAGGATTGGTGTTGCTAACAGATGATAAAGCCTTACAGCATCGTCTATCCGACCCTAAATTTAAGATAGAGAAAACGTATTGGGTACAGGTAGATGGCCTGCCAACTGAAGAAGCCCTTGAAGAACTGCGACGCGGCGTAACTATAAAAGGCGTAAAAACGGCACCAGCCAAAGCCAGCGTTTTGCAGGAAGAGCCGCAGGTTTGGGAGCGCTCCACTCCTATTCGTTTCCGGAAAGAGATACCAGCCACCTGGGTTGAAATTAAGATATCGCAGGGCATGAACCGGCAAGTGCGCCGCATGACAGCCGCTGTGGGTTACCCGACTTTAAGACTTATACGCCCTAGTATTGGCCCGCTAACTATAGGCGACATGCAACCCGGCGAGTACCGCGAACTGACAGCAGAAGAAATAGCTACGGTAATAAGCCTGACAGCCGGCGGCAGCACTTTTAAAAGCCAGCAAAAACCTAAAAACAAAGGCGGCCGCCACTACGATAGTCGCCAGAACTCCAGCCGACCAAGACCTTCCAAATCAAAAGAGGATTTTCAGTAATTAACTGGTTTTAAGTTTCCTAATATACACACCATTACTGTTATTTCGAACTTTGTGAGAAATCTATTAAAGGTGTCTTTCGAAGTGTCCTAAAAAGATTCAATGTCGTCAAGTTAAGGGTTTTGGTTTGATTGTATCAAACTGAGTTTAGTCGAGGAATCTTATACACCAGTAGGACATATAAGATCTCTCGGCTACGCTCGAGATGACAGTTGTGCTTAAGTTGATGATAGTAGGTGTTTGAGGAAGCTAACTATAGATTACCGGTTATATGCTGCACAATTTTCTCGGCATGTATTCTGGAGTTTTCGATGAACCAGACGCGGGTATCCATGCCGCCGCATACCACACCGGCCAGGTAAATGCGTGGCATGTTGGTCTCCATGGTTTCGGGATTATGGGTGGGGTGTTTCAGGGCATCGTGGCTCAACTCTATTCCCAGCTTTTTCAGGAAGGTAAAGTTTGGCTGGTAGCCAGTCATGGCCATTACAAAGTCGTTACCTATAGTTACAACCCCATTGGGGGTTTCAATATCCACTTCCTCTTCCCGTATCTCTAGTAACCTGGAACTGAAGTACGCTTTCACAGCACCTTCGGCAATGCGGTTTTCAAGGTCGGGCTTTGTCCAGTATTTAATGCTGCCCAGTTCCGGTTCGCGCACCACTATCGTTACTTCGGCACCTTTGCGGTAAGTTTCCAGGGCTACGTCGGCGGCTGAGTTGTTGGCACCCACTACCAGCACTTTCTGCTTATAGTAATAATGAGGGTCGTAATAATAATGGCGCACCTTAGGTAGCTCCTCCCCTTTTATCTGCAACAGGTTCGGGATATCGTAAAAGCCGGTGGCAACTATAACATGCTTTGCTTTATAGTTCGCTTTGCTCGTACTCACCAGGTATAGTTCATTTGCTTCCGGAGTTACAGCGAGCACTTCCTCAAAGAGATTCAGGTTCAGGTTACCGGTATCGGCTACTTTGCGGTAATATTCCAACGCTTCGGATCGGTTTGGTTTTGGATGGATGCTCGGGAATGGATACCCACCTATTTCCAGCCTGTCGGCAGTAGAGAAAAAGGTCATGTTGAGCGGGTAGTTGAACAGCGAATTCACGACGCAGCCTTTCTCCACGACCAGGTAATTCAGGCCGGCATTTTTTGCTTCCAATCCGCAGGCTAAGCCAATGGGGCCTCCGCCAATTATAAGTATGTCGAGTGTTTCCAACTATAGTTTTTCCTTCCAACAACTATACGGCTAATTAGTTTTTACATCTGCTTAAGGCCTGCATTTTACTCTTCCGCAACTATAGTTTACCCATCTATAGCAAGCTTCTACTCAATAAATTGTAAAATATCACAAACAAAAAGTAAAATAAACTTGACTTTTGTAAAACAAACTTTACTTTTGTAAAGTATACTTTACATATACTCATAAAAACCATGAAAACACGTTACCTTTTCCCGAACCGGTATAAGATGCTGGGCTGGATATTGCTGGTGCCATCGCTTGTAGCTGGCATACTTATGATACTCTCTGACCAGGACCTGTTTAACCTGGAAGCCACTGTTTTTGCCCTGTACGACAGCGGTATTTTTGAACCTGACAAAGCTTTTATGCTCACCCGAAATAACATAGCAGACGAACTGGTTGCCATTACGGCTATAGTTGGTGGCTTGCTGGCTGCGTTCTCCCGCGAGAAGGACGAAGACGAATACATTTCGCAGATCAGGCTGGAGTCGTTGCTTTGGGCGACATACATCAACTATGGCTTCCTGTTATTTTCGGTGGTGTTTATTTATGGTACTGCGTTTTTCCAGGTGTTGCTCTTAAACATACTCACGCTGCTGCTCATCTTCCTGATCAGATTTAACTTTATATTGTACCGCACCAAAAGCGCCTCTTACGCATGAAGAATACGCTAAAAGTGCAACGGGCAATCCATAACCTGACGCAGGAAGATCTGGCTAAAAAAATAGGCGTGAGCAGACAAACTATAAATGCCATGGAACTGAGCAAATACGTGCCCTCTACTGTGCTGGCCCTGAAAATTGCCAAGGTGTTTGAACAGAAAGTAGAAGATATCTTTACTCTCGAAGAAAGCGACTAAAATAGTTCAACATCAGAAAGCAAACCCTAACGTTAGCGATAGTGCCCGGCCTTTCCCTTCTGCGTCATCATCGTTCAGCACTGTGCTTATACCATAATGATAGGTCACATCAAGAGCCAGGAAACGCACGTCGAACCCAAGGCCACCGCTTAACGCGAACTGCGCATTGCGTACATCTTTCCGGCGGAGGGCCAGGTTATTATCCTTTACGCCTACATTAAACGCAAACGACGGTCCGGCAAAATACCGGATATGCGACAACACGCTGCCATCATACGTACTCCGGTAACCAATAAGCACCGGCACCCGCATGTATCGCGCTACAAATGCATCGCGCTCGTCGGGCCTTGGCTGTACGGTGCGGATAACGTGTGCTTTATAGCTTACAAAGTCGAGGCCCGGCTGCACATAAAATCTGTCGCCGATGCGTCCGTAAATGCCGAACTCAGTGCCAAGCCCGGTGTCATCGTCCACCAGGCCGGGATCATCTGAAATGCTGTACAGGTTTGCGCCAATTTTGGCACCCAGCCTTAGGTTTGGCTGATCATCATCCTGTGCCAACATTTGCGTAAGTGGGGCTATGGTCAGTAATATTATCCCTGAAATCAGTAAAGTTTTTTTCATGATGCTGGTTGTTTTATGTAAAACAGATCTACTATAACTATACGCAATTGCATAACTTTTAAACATAATTACCTGTTTACAAGCATTCTACAACCGAAACCACTAAAAACCTGTACCTAGTAAACGATGATCTCTTACAAAGCAGAAACGATACTGACCATTGCCCCGGACCTGTACCTGCGTGTGGCTACACCCGACGATGCCCCGGCTTTATTCAACATCATAAATTCACAGCGCCCTTACCTGCGCGAGTGGCTGCCCTTTGTAGATTTTACCCGCCAGGTTTCTGATACCGCATTTTACCTGCAAAGTATAGTTAACAGTACTTCGGATAAGGTTTTTGTGATCGTGTTTGAAGACTGTGTGTGCGGGCTTATCGGGTTTAAGGGAATAGAATATTTTAACAGGAGAGTGGAGATCGGCTATTGGCTGAGCGATCACCAGCAAGGCAAAGGTATAATGTTCCGGAGCTGCATCAGGCTGTTGCAATACGCTTTTGAAGGACTGAACATGAACCGCATCCAGCTGAAAGTGGCACCTAAGAACTATAAAAGCCGCAACATACCCATTAAACTTGGCTTTACACTGGAAGGCACCGAGCGTGAAGGCGAATTACTGAACGGCCACTACCACGACCTGGAAGTATACAGCCTGCTGAAAAAAGAGTGGCTGGCGCAAAAGCAAGATAACCTATAGTTTGGTATCGCTAACACTCAGAAACAACGACACCGATCGCATGCTTTCGTGCTTGTCGGCTATCAGTTTTAAGATGGCCAGGTACGGTATGAACAGGATCATGCCGGAAGCTCCCCAGAGTATGCCACCGGCAACTATAGCCAGCAACGTAAAAAGCATATTAACCTGCAAACGGTAACTCACCGCCCACGGAAATATCAGGTTAGCCTCCAGGTACTGCACCACAGCAAAAACTAATACCACCCCAGCCGGGTACCAGAACGAGTCGTAGGTTATCCAGGCCACCGCCATTGGCAGAATAGCACCTATAGTTATGCCCACATAAGGTATAAATGTAAGAATAGAAGCTACCACCCCGAAAAACAAAGCATGCGGCACACCTAATATCAGCAACCCGATGGTGTTCAGCGTGCCAACTATAGCGTAAACGATGGCCATGCCTTTTATAAAATTATAGTAGGTGGTGATGGTTTCGTGCAGAATGGTTTTGATCTTGTGATGCTCGCTCCGGGAGAACAGGGAATAAAGCGCTTTGGCCAGTTGCTCGCGGTTATACAATATAAGCGCTACATATAATGGTATCAGCACCAGCAACACCACCGACACCACCGAGGTATAGAGCACATCTTTTACTATGTTCAGTAAATTGGCGGCTACATTGTTCCCCATGCTTTCGAGCCAGTTGGTTTGCCGCGCCACTTTCACCCCAAAGTTTTGTTCCAGCAGCAGGCTTACATCCCGAATGGCAGCTGTCAGTTTAAACTGTAAGTTTGGCCATTCTTCTACCAGCCGCATCAGTTGGTTTATGAGCAGCCAGGCAAGTCCGCCAAATAGCAGAACCAGCACCGAGAGGCAGACAGCAATGGCAGCCCAGCGTGGCATGCCTTTATTTTCGAGCCAGCGGCATATCGGGTACAATACAAAACTAATGAGCAGCGAAAAGCTGAGCGGCACAAACAACGAACGCCCCACATACAGGATAATGCCCAGCAACACCGTATACTGCAGCAATTTTAGCCAGTTTACTTTAGAGCCTGTATCCATAAATAGTGTATATTGGTGTTCTGCTTTATAAAAAGCCTCAGCTTGCAAGCAAATTAGCAACCTTTATTTAGTAAACAATAACTAACCTTTTCTATGAAGAAAAATCTGTTTCTGGCACCTGTAGTACTGCTGTGTTTGTCGGGTGGTGCACTGGCACAAAACCTGAAACCAATAACCCAGGAAAAAGCTACCCGCCTGGTTAAAACCCTGAGCGCCGACGACATGCAGGGCCGTGCTTCTTTTACGCCCGGCGGAGAAAAAGCGGCAGACTTTATCGCTTCGGAGTTTAAAAAATCGAACCTGAAGCCACTACCCGGTTCCGACAGTTTTAAGCAAACTTTTACGGTGTACCGGGTAACGCCACAGGAACTGGAAGTAAAACTTGAAGGTGAAAAAGTAAAAGCTGAAAACGTATTTGCCAGCACCAACTATAAAGAACTGGAATGGGAAGCCGACACCGACGAACGCAGAATTATACCCATTACTGAAAGCGAGAACCCACGCGATGCTATGATGCATGTGTACCGGATGCAGGAAGATGCCATTGTACTGGTGCACCCAAAACATGCCGAAACCTTTGCCAGCTATAAGCGCTACCTTACGCGCGGCGGCATTGTGCAGGAAACCGGAAAAGGAGCCAGCAAAGTATTTATTCTGACGGATAAGGCAGCTTTGCAGAACTATGATATTGAGATCGGGAACAAGATAGAAGAGCTTCAACTGACCAATGTGGCAGGCATGATAGAAGGTAAGCGTAAAGATGAGTTCGTTGTTTTCTCGGGCCATTACGACCATATTGGCACACACAAACCGATAGACGGCGATACCATAGCCAATGGCGCTGACGACGATGCATCCGGGGTAACTGCCATGATGTTGCTGGCCGATTTTTATAAGAAACAACGCAAGCCGGAGCGCACCATACTTTTTGTAGCTTTTGCTGCTGAAGAGATCGGCGGCTATGGCTCCAGGCACTTTTCAGAGCAGTTCAACCCGGATCAGATCGTGGCCATGTTCAACATCGAAATGGTTGGCAAACCGTCTCAATTCGGACCGAACAGCGCGTACCTGACAGGCTTTGAAAAATCGAACCTTGGTGAACTGATTCAAAAACGACTGCAAGGTACAGCTTATAGTATTCACCCGGATCCGTACCCTAAGCAGAACCTTTTCTACCGCTCCGATAATGCTACTCTGGCCCGTTTAGGCGTTCCGGCACATACCATTTCATCCGTACAGATAGACAAAGACGAAACCTACCACACAGTGAATGATGAGTTCGAAATGCTGGACATGGCTCACCTGACCAGCATGATAAAAGGCATAGCACTTGGCTCTTACGACATCGTTTTCGGCAAGCAAACCCCAACCAGGGTGGACAAAGCTCAGGTACAGTAAGGAACTAAGATTTTTTAAACTTTTAAGATTCGAAGGATTTTAGGATTAGGCTAAACCAGGATAAAGAGATTTTTCTGGATTGATTTCACAAGAGAGATGCAAGACTGTTTTGCATCTCTTTTTTTTCGGGCTTATAATTAACAGTCATTCAATCATTTAAAGATGTATTAAAACTATAGTTCAACCGCATCAGCCTGATCCTGTCATCCATCAAATCTTAAAAATCTTAGTTCTTTTTATAGATAGCTATCGTACAGATACATAGGAGAAGAATTTTTGAAGCAGGCAGCATGGTGAAACGGATACTCTTACTCGTCATACTCCTCTACACATTTCCTTTACTGGCGCAAGAACCAACTATAAAATGGGGGCCGGCTATACAGCACGACGCCCGCAACCTGAACCAGTTGCAGGTGTTAGGCATAGGTCCGGGCAATTCGCTTTACACCGTTTACACCGAAAACAACCTGCTCACCTTAGAGCGCTACGACCAGCAGTACCAACGCACCTGGGCTGTTGCTATTGCCCCGCTTAGCCCCGACGGGAAACGTGCCGACACCGAAGCACTCGTTTTACTAAATAACCAGGTCTATCTCATCTCATCGGTAACTGAAAAATATAGAAAGATAATCTATGCCCAGCAGATAGATGCGAATGGCAATTACATGCCAACAATACACGAACTGGCTACTACCCTTGCCCAAACTATAGTTCATACCAAAGCAAAAGGCCCGCGGCTGCTACTGGTGTTGCAGCAGCAAACAGAGCCACAGCAAACTATAGTTGCATCGTACTACGGTTCGTTTAAATCTCAGTGGTCCGTAACGCTACCTATAAAAGGTGAAATAACCGAAATGCACCTGGAAGATAATGGCACAACTTTTATACTTTCAAAACTGCCGGCAACTAACTCCCCGGAGTCAGCTTTTTACCTGTATCGTTTCGGGGGGCGTAATGGACGTACTTCGGTTCAGGCAATTGGCAGCACGGCTCAGCGACCGTTACAAGCTAAAATGGCCGCCACAAACGGCGACCTTGTTATTGCTGGTGTAACAACACCGGCTCCGTTTGTCGCTAGTCTTTTCCCAGAACCAACCGGCACCTTTTATTACCGCTTTCCGAAAGGCCGTTTCCGTAATTACCAGCTCCGTTACGACCCCATCGACAGTCTTTTTCTGCACAACTATAAAGCTTATAAACCAGATGGTGACCATAGCCAACGGTTGCGCCGAATGCAGTTACAGCACCTGCTTCCGCTTACCAACAACAAAATGGTGCTTCTCGGCGAAGTGTACGCCATTGATAACAACAGGCCTATTCCGACTCACCACACCGACGACATTTTAGTAGTGGCTTTTGATGAAAACGGACGTGCCATTTATACAACCAGTGCCAATAAACACCAGTCAGGTTCGGTCAGACAAGTGCGGCTTGGGTCCTATATTGCTACCACAGTGCAGGACTCCGTAAAGTTGCTCTACCTGGATTTTGAATACAACTATAACGAGCAGAACGAGATCATAATGGCTAGTCCGAGAGCCGTATTAAAAGAGCCCGTAATTGTAACTATAGCACCACCCAATGGCAAGTCAACTGTTAAACCATTACGCAATACCCACACCGGGCGGCACCAGCAGTTCTACCTTATACCTACATCGGCTTACAAAATTAACAGGAGCGAGTTTATAGTAATCGGTTCGGGCATCCGTTACTATAGAATTGGCAGACTAAGGTTCTGAACTATAATTCTATAGTTACCTAAATCAACTCTGTACATCCATTCCCATTTCCGGGCATAATTCTTATCTTTGGGTAACAACTAACCAATCAATTTCACCCTACCATGAATAAACGTACTTATCTGAGTATGTTTCTGGCAGCGGCGCTTGCTTTGCCTGTAAGCACCACCCTGGCCCAGGACAAAAAAGATGACAAAAAGTGGACTGTGGATGCTGCCCACAGCACCGAAAAAGAAATTACCGTAACAACCGACGAAGGAACCTGGATGAGCCTGGATGTAAGTCCGGACGGCAAGGAGATCGTGTTCGACATGCTCGGCGATATCTATAGCATGCCGATTTCAGGTGGGAAAGCTAAGTTGCTACGCACTGGCCGACCTTACGAAGTACAACCACGCTTCAGCCCGGATGGCAAGTTCATTTCCTTTACTTCGGATGCAGGTGGCGGCGACAATATCTGGATCATGAAGCGCGATGGTTCTGATGCTAAACAGATCACTACCGAGAGCTTCCGACTACTGAATAATGCTGTCTGGACACCGGATGGCCAGTATTTGATTGCGCGTAAACACTTTACCAACACCCGCTCGCTGGGTGCAGGCGAAATGTGGATGTACCACAGAAGTGGTGGTGCAGGCGTGCAGCTGACCAAGCGCAAAAACGACCAGCAGGATGCCGGTGAGCCTTTTGTTTCGCCAAACGGTAAGTATGTTTATTATTCTGAAGACATGAGCGGCGGCTCTACCTTTGAATACAACAAAGACCCGAACGGACAGATCTATGTTATCCGCAGAGTAGATCGTAACACAGGTGAGATTGAAAATATAGTTACCGGTAACGGTGGCTCGGTTCGCCCGACTATTTCCCGAGATGGCAAGCATATTGCGTTTGTGCGTCGTGTGCGTACCAAGTCGGTGCTGTTTGTACAGGACCTGAAAACCGGCGAGCAATGGCCGCTAACCGATAACCTGAGCAAAGACCAGCAGGAATCCTGGGCGATCTTTGGCGTATATCCTTCTTTCTCCTGGACGCCTGATAACAAAAGCATCGTTTACTGGGCCAACGGTAAGATCAACAAGATTGATGTAGCCAACCAGAAAGTAACCAATATTCCTTTCGAGGCTACTTCCACGCATTACATCGCTGATGCCGTTCGCCACGATTTCAGCAAGAACGGTGGGGTTTCTCCAAAAGAGTTTGCAGCCAAAGCTATCCGCCATGCGGTAACTTCTCCGGATGGTAAGATTTTGGTATTCAACGCTGCCGGCCATATCTACAAGAAAGAACTACCGAACGGAAAGCCGGAGCGCATTACCAAAGGTGCTGATTTCGAGTTCTATCCAGCCTTCTCACCAGATGGTAAGCACATTGTTTACTCCACCTGGAACGACGATAACTATAGTGCTTTGATGAAGCTGGACATTCACAAGAAGAACGCTAAACCAACTAAGCTTACATCTGAGAAAGGTTTTTATACTAACGCATCGTTCTCGCCAAACGGTAAGTTTATAGTATACAACAAAGAAGGCGGCAATAACCACATGGGTTACGCGCACGGCAACGAGCGTGGTATCTACTACATGACGGCCGAAGGCAAGAACCCGACATTCGTGCAGAAAAGCGGTTCTTCGCCGCAGTTCAATGCTACATCTGACCGTATTTTCTTTACAGGTTACGAAGGTGGTAAATCTGCTTTTAAGAGCGTAGACCTGAACGGAAAAGAAGAGCAGACACACTATACATCCAAGTATACCGACCAGTTCTACCCAAGCCCGGACAACAAATGGCTGGCATTTGTGGAGTTGTTCAATGGCTATGTGGTACCGTTCACTGCCAATGGTACAGGCATGGAGCTGAGCGCTGAGACCAAAGCTGTTCCGGTAGCCCGCTTTACACGCGATGCCGGTACCAGCATCCACTGGTCAGGCGACAGCAAGAAAGTGAACTGGGTATTAGGTGATGAGTATTTCTCTAACGACATTAAGAACCGTTTCGCTTTTGTAGAAGGTGCTCCGGATAAACTTCCTGCTATCGACACTACTGGTACGAAGATCGGCCTGGTGCTGAAAACTGATACCCCGGAAGGTAAAGTAGCTTTCACGAATGCGCGCATCATTACCATGAAAGGCGACGAAGTGATTGAAGGCGGAACTATAGTGGTAGAAGGAAACCGTATAGTTGCTGTTGGAAAAGGAATAGCTGTACCTAAAGATGCTAAAGTGATAGACGCAGCCGGTAAAACGATTATGCCTGGTTTGGTTGATGTGCATGCACACTTAGGCACTTTCCGTAACGGCATGAGCCCGCAGAAGCAGTGGTCTTACTACACAAACCTGGCCTACGGCGTAACTACCACGCACGACCCGTCATCCACTACTGAAATGGTGTTCAGCCAATCTGAAGCTGTAAAAGCTGGTGCGATGGTTGGTCCGCGTATTTACTCTACCGGAACTATACTTTACGGTGCCGATGGCAACTTTAAAGCCGTGATCAACAGCCTGGATGATGCCCGTTCGCACCTGCGCCGTATTAAAGCAGTGGGTGGTTTCTCGGTGAAGAGTTACAACCAGCCACGCCGCGAGCAGCGCCAGCAGGTAATTCAGGCGGCTCGCGAACTTGACATGACCGTGGTACCGGAAGGTGGTTCTACGTTCTTCCATAACATGAGCATGATCCTGGATGGCCACTCTGGTATTGAGCACAATATACCAGTTGCACCGCTTTATAAAGATGTGGTGGATGTATGGAAAGCTTCTGAAACCGGTTACACGCCTACCCTGATCGTGAACTATGGAGGTAACTCCGGTGAGTACTACTGGTACCAGAAAACCAACGCCTGGGATAAAGAGCGCCTCCTGAAATTTACGCCACGTTCTGTCATAGATGGCCGCTCGCGTCGTGTTACCTTGGTGCCTGACGAAGAGTATGACAACGGCCATATTCTGACGTCAGAGGCAACTACAAAACTGGCGCAGTCGGGTGTAAAAGTAAACCTGGGTGCCCATGGACAGTTGCAGGGCTTAGGCGCGCACTGGGAACTATGGATGCTGCAGCAAGGCGGAATGACCAACCTGGAAGCGCTTCGTGCTGCTACCCTGAACGGTGCTGAGTACATTGGCATGGGCAAAGAGATCGGCTCATTAGAAGCTGGCAAACTAGCTGACCTGATCGTGTTAGACCAGAACCCGCTGGAGAACATCCAGAACACCGAGCATGTGAAGTACACAATGGTGAATGGCCGCCTGTACGATGCCGCAACGATGGCTGAGATAGGCAACTATAACACCAAGCCGGGCAAGTTCTGGTGGGAAAACAGCCGCACCGCCACCGCATTCGACTGGCACGAAGGCACTGATACTCGCTTCGAAGGTATTGCCGGTGAGCATTGCACTTGCCGTCACTAAGAGGCTTAAATTTTGAACCATAAAAAGCGGCTGCCCCATACGGAGTAGCCGCTTTTGTTTTAACAGACCTCGTGGCGTTTTTATGACCCGCGAGCGTCTGATGCTACGAAGCAACAGCCTATCTTAAACCAGACGCTCGCAGGAGCTCCGTACACTGCGAGGTCTTTAAAAATCGTTGCTATATAGATGATTAAATATTATCTTCCTTAAAAGGATCTACCTATGAAGCGCTACCTTACTCCTGTACTTCTGTTACTACTCACTTCCTGCAACTCCAATGCGGAACAGGTGAAGGAAAAGCCTTCCGAAACTATAGCTGAGATAGAAGTAAAGGTTAATCCCGAAGGTAAGACTATAGCAGAGAGATTTCCTGCCCCAACAGGCTTTTCAAGAGTTAAAACTGCTAATAATTCTTTTGCGGCTTATCTACAGAACTTCAAACTGAAGCCCCATGGCGCAGATGTACATTACTATAATGGCAAAGTAAAGCCTAACGACGATGTGTATGATGCAGTGCTGGATATTGATGTCGGCAACTATGACCTGCAGCAATGCGCTGATGCCGTGATGCGATTACGTGCTGAATACTTTTTTGAGCAAAAACGCTACAACGACATTCACTTTAACTTTACCAACGGCTTTACCGCAAACTATAGCAAATGGCAGCAAGGCTACAAAATAAACGTGAAAGGCAATGAAGTAAACTGGGTGAAGAAAGCAGCGCCAGCTACAAACTATAGTTCGTTCCGTGATTACCTGAAAATTGTTTTTACCTACGCAGGCACGCTCTCCCTGGAAAAAGAAATGAAGCCTGTGACTTTAGCTGAAATACAAATTGGTGATGTGTTTATTAAAGGCGGAAGCCCCGGTCATGCGGTTATAGTTGTAGACATGGCAGTTAATGCGCACAGCGGTGAAAAGCTCTTCTTATTAGCACAAAGCTACATGCCCGCCCAGGAAATACAGATCCTGAAAAACCCGATGAACCCGGAATTAAGTCCCTGGTACAGCACCACTTTTACAGGCCCGCTCTATACCCCGGAATGGACTTTTCAGAAAAGTCAGTTGAAGCGGTTTTGATTATACTATAGCGCGAGTAAACTGAGAATATGAAACTTTTAGATTAAGCTACTTAAAGGCAGTCTGTCCCCTTGAGGGGACAGACTCCTATTTGCTAAGATTATGTTCCCTAGCTATAGTCTATCAACAACCAGCCCCTATCCCTTCACCGCTGCCAGCACCCGCTTAATTAACTCATTCGGATTACCGTTGTGCCAGCGCCAGACTATAACGATGTCGTGTTCCGGGTCTACCCACACGGTATTCTGGCCGGCACCCAGGGCTGCGTAACTGGTAGTGGGAGCATCGGGCCAGGCTTTGCCTTCGGTATTCAGCCACCATAAATAACCGTAGTCAGGGCCGACAGCGCCACGTGATGTTGTCGCTTCTTTTACCCACTTCTCCGATATCAGTTGCTTGTCTTTCCAGCGGCCGTTGCGCAGAAACAGGTAACCGAAACGTGCTTCGTCGCGTGTGTTTATCCAGAGGCCGCCGCCCCAGCGTGTGCCGCCACTTACCGATGGCATCTGCCTGCCTTTTATCTCAACTATAGAATTGCGGTAAGGCACCCACTTCCATGTTTCAGACGCATCAATCGGGTCCATTATTTCATCTTCCAGCACTTCTGGCAATGGTTTCTCCCACAAGCGCAACAACGACAAGGCAAAACGGTTGATACGTGTATCATTATACTCATAGTATGAGCCCGGCTCTTGTAACTCGCGTGGTTTGCGCTCTCCACGTCCAAAGGCTTCCTTACCTATAAAATCATCTTTCTTGCCCCACATTTCGCCTTGCCACTCGCTGGTCTGGCGGGCGTGGTGCTCCCAGGTTACTTTACTGTTATGTTCCGAATCATAGCCACCATCCTTTACATACTTGCCCACAGGGTCGTTTATACTTTGGACCATCCCTCTATCTATAGTTAAGCCAAGTATAGTTGACAGGAAACTTTTAGCCACACTATAAGTCGGATCAACGGCTTTTGTATCGCCCCACTCCGCTACAATGTACCCGTCTTTTATGATGATACCGTTTGTGTTAGCCCGAGTCGCTGGCAAAGGCCCCAGCGGCTCTCCGAAGATCTCTCTTTGTGTAGAAAAGTCTTTTTCGATCTGGGTAGTTTCCTGTGTTTTAGCCCACTCCACTGCCTGCTGTAACAAGGCCGCATCCATTCCCACTTCGGCTGGTTTCTTTTCCTGCCAGTTATTGTCTTTGCCGGGGTAGTAAACTTTCGTTGCTGCTGATTCAGCACTGTTTGTAGTGGCAGGTGTTTGCCTTTCGGTGCACGATACAAGTGCAAGTATAAAAAGCAGGTAGAGGTGGTTTCTGAATTTCATGAGTGTAGAGGTAATGTCTGCTAAAAATAACGACAAGTATGATGAAAGCAAAAGCGGCCACCTGTTTTGCAAGTGGCCGCTCTCTTTATTTTATAGTTTATACTTCCAGCACAAAGTATGGCATAGGCTTTTCAAGTTTCTGCAGCAGTGGTTTTGCTACGTTAAACACTTTCACGCCTTTAGCGGTTGCCCCTTCCAAGGTACCTACGTGTGCATGCCCATGAAAGGCTGCCAACACTTGCCGTCGCTCCAACGGCTCAGCTAACCTCGACGACCCCAGGAAAGGATAAATTGCTTCGGGTTCGCCTTCTATAGTTGCTGCAATTGGCGCATAATGCAGAACGGCAATTTTCTCTACTTCCGGGTGTTCTGTTTCCAGTCGCGAGAGGGCTCCGTCCAATTTCAGCGATTCATCAACCGCTTCCTGTACAAATTGCTTCATCATAGGCTCTCCAAACATAGCCAGCATAGACCGGTTAAAGCCACCGCCAAAACCTTTTACCCCGGCAAAGCCAACTCCCTCCAGCACCACCATATCGCCATCCAGCATATTTACGCCGGTTTGCGCCAGTACTTTCCTGATCTCGTCCTGCTCATCGTGGTCGTAATCATGGTTACCCAGCACAGCCACCACAGGTATAGAACAAGCTCGCAACTCTTCTGCCAGAATCTCGGCTTCGCTGGCACGGCCGTGGTCGGTCAGGTCGCCGCAAATCAACAGTACATCTGCATCTGCCGATGCCCCCTTAAAAAACTCCACCCATTTGCCTTTGTCCGTATCGCGCACGTGTATATCACCTATCGCCGCAACGCGTGTTTTCTTCTTTTTTTTATCCATCAGCCTAAATGGTTTTTATAGTTACCACTTTGTACTCCCATTCCGTAATGTCGGTTTTGTATTGGGTCTGGTCGATGATCGGGCCACGGCACACTTTCTCCAACGAAGCCGGCAGTTCATACTGGTGTTGCGCTCGTTGCATCAATTCATCAAATAACCAGCGCGGGATAATGTCGCGGTCGGCGGGATACACGAACTGGAAGTTGATGATCTGGCTGAAAAGCAGCTGCCAATGCTGATCCATTCGCTGGAAAAGTCGTTTCCAGTCGAGCTTTTTGCCATAACGTAAAAACAGGTGATTTACATCTGCTCCGTCGTAACGTTCGCGGTTTTGCACATATATCTTACACCAGATCAGCTCTTCCGGCGCTAGGAATTTCACCGGTATCCCAAATACTTTCCCTTTTACAGCATGTTCGTACCACGAGTCATCTACAGTACAAATATTATTCACAGTATCAAAAATGATATCTATGTAATAGCCATTCTGGAACACTTTAGCCAGCCAGCGCGCATCGGTAATTTCGGTTTGGTAGCCTTTATCGTTCAGGTATTTCAGGTGGTACTGGTATTCGCTCGGCTTACAGAAAATATCCAGGTCTTTCATGTCGCGCACAATGCCGGTATACTCAAACATGGCATAGCCGCCACCAAGCAAGTAAGGTGTAGGGCTATCTTTCAGGAGCGTAAGGGTCTGCTTATAAAAGTCGTTGGCAATTTCCTGCTGTGTTTGCGGGGTAGCAGCTGCAGGCACTTTTTTACCGTTCAGAACAACTTTCTCTTCTATTATTTTCTTCATAAAGGTCTGATACTAAAATAGGTCTTGTTGTATTATTTGGGTCTCGCAATTGAAAGGAGGCACAACAAGGGAGTAGATTATTTACTTATTTCGGAAAGAATAGTTGTTGATAACTAAGAGATTAGCACCTGAAAATGGTGCAAACGACAACAGTTACTTTTTAAACTACAAGTAAATGCTGTTATGGTACAATGGAGTTTTCGGTTAGATTCTGGATTTGCCGGATTTTGGGTTTTAGAAAATGTAGTGCAACTTGAATGTGTGGATTTGCTTTGTTTTCACAATTATATCAGATTCGTTTATAGTTTCGCCGTTGTCATCCCGAGCGCTAGACGAAAAATCTTAATTGTTCTATAGTTGAAGAATTTACCCCTTCCCAACCTTCCCCTAAGAACAGTGGAAGGAGCCTAGCTACCGTTCTATAGTTGAAGTTGTTTGTAACGTAAAATATTACGTCTCTACAATCTACTTTTGTAGGGCTAGGTCGCGACCTGTCCGTGGATAGACTGTAACTACAGGAATATAAAGCAAACTATAACTATAGCAGAAATTCCCCTCTTGGGAGGGGCAGGGGTGGGTTAAATGTACCAGATCTCTCACGCTGTTCGAGATGACAAAGTAAAAGGCAGAAAAGCTCCCCGCCTGGACTACCGAGAAGCGATTTCGAAGGTAGAGAGCGTAGCTCTGAGGGGTTGGGGGTGGGTTGGATAACCCGAACTATAAAATCAGAAGTCAGCTTACCATCAAAAGCAAAAAGGAGACGACCTATCAACATCATCTCCCTTTTCTATAAATCAGTAAATACTGATCATAAAAACTACCAACCAGAAGTTCTGCGTTTGCCACCTCCTAAAATGCCGCCCAGTAAACCACCAAGTCCGCCGGAGTTCATGTTGCCGTAGCCTTTACGCCCGTTCAGGCCGCCGAGTATGGATATGATAGAGCCGAGTCCGCCACCCCGACGCATTCCGCCCATTCCACCTCCACCCATGGCGCCCCCTAATAAACCTCCCAGCAAGCCTCCGCCCATGCCGCCCATCATACCACGTCCACGACGACGCATCATACTGGATAGTACAATCGGAGCCAATATGCCTAGCATACCAGTTACCATACCCGGAGAGATGCCTGCGTTCTTAAACATATCTCCAAAACCACTTTTACTCATATAAGCTTGTGAGGTAGGGTCTTCTCCATGCTGTTTTGCTTCGTCGGCTTTATCTACAAACTGGTCTAAAATGCTGTACTGTTTATGATCTATGCCCAGGTAATCGGCCACTTCCTGAATGCGTTGCTGTTCGTCTTGTGTGTATTGGCCATCGGCTTTGGCAAAACTGATGATATCGGTTACAAAAGAGAAACGGAGCTGGCTTGTTTTAAGCACATCCAGGCATTTCTCCAGGTTTATTTTATCAGGATTTTTGGCAATTAAGGCTACCTCCTGCTGTACATTCTGTGGTAATTCGGCAGCTTCGGCCATCATCTGTAAAAAGCTGAGTTCTTCGTCGGTTGTTTTACCATCGGCGGAAGCCATAATAGCAAGTGCCCCGAAATAGGCTCCTTTTTCCTGCTGTGAGTAATCTTTAAGTAATGTAGTTTGTTCCTGCTCCATAGCTATTTTGTGTGTGTGGTTCTGTAATAACGGCTGCTATAGTGGGCAGGTTTATATAAACTATAGGGTGGCACACGTACTCAAAAAAAATCCCCGGCTATAGGATAACCGGGGATTCCACTTTTAGCCAAAGGTATTTATTAGTTCAGGGGTACTTCCATCAGCAGCAATTCGGCATCTGAAGTAGCTTTTATAGTTATAGTTTCTATATCCGAAATGCCCATACCATCACGTTTGACCAGCTTTTCGCCGTCTATTTCTACTTCTCCTTCCAGCACAAAAGCATACACGCCATGGCCTGTTTTATGCAGTTTATAATCTTCCGAAAAGCCAGCTTTTAACGTACCAAGCGTAAACCAGGCATCCTGGTTAATCCAGATACTTGCTGCATCCTTTTCCGGCGATACAACTGTCTGTAGTTTGTTCTGCCGGTCAGCTGGGTTAAAGGTTTTCTGCTCATACCGTGGGGTTATGTTCCGCTCTTTCGGGAAAATCCAGATCTGCAGAAAATTTACCTGGTCAGTTTTAGAGTTATTGAACTCAGAGTGCGTTAAACCCCTTCCTGCCGACATGATCTGTACATCGTTGGTCTGGATTACCTTTTTGTTTCCGGTGCTGTCCTGGTGCGCCAGTTCTCCTGATAATGGTATCGATACGATCTCCATATTATCGTGCGGGTGCGCGCCAAAGCCCATGCCCGGTGCAACAATATCATCGTTCAGCACACGCAGTAACCCAAAGTTCATGCGTTCGGGGTTGTGGTAACCGGCAAAACTAAAAGTATGGTGCGAGTCGAGCCAGCCATGGTTAGCTCGGCCTCTCGTGTTCGCTTTATGAATTATTTTTCTGCTCATCGTTTAGCTGGGTTTAATTAATTCCAGGTGCCGTTAAAAACTATTTCCTGTAGCGGCTTGCGGCTACGGGGGGCAGTTTCGCGTTCTTTCAGGGGTTCCGGTAACTGATCGGCATCGCCCTGATAACCCAACGCAATTACACTTACTGGTTCATATCCTTCCGGAATGCCTAACACTTCTCGTGCTTTGCCGACACTGAATCCCCCCATTACATGCAGGTTAAGGCCAAGCTCCGTAGCCTGTAGTGCCAGGTTTGCAGTTGCTAAACCGGTGTCGTGCCAGGCATGAGGGTTATGACTATCAAAGTTGCTGTAGCTGGTTTTTGCCACGCTCAGTATCAATACTGGCGCTTCCTGTGCCCAAACCTGGTTTGCTTCTACTAATGTGCTCAGTAATTTTTCGTAAGCTTCCGGGTTATCTTTGGTAGCGAACACAAAACGCCATGGTTGCTCGTTCATGGCAGATGCTGCCCAACGTGCGGCTTCAAACAAAGCTTCCAGTTTTTCCTCCTCTACCGGTTTGCTGTCAAACGCTCTCGGACTCCAACGCTGTTTTATCAGTTCGTTTATCTCGATCTTATTATCTGTATTCGTCATCTTAAATGTTTTCGGTGTTGCTCTTTTATCCAGAGTACAAAGATACAAATTATTTAATGTATATACATTTAATGTACAGACAAAGTTTATTTTTATGAAAGTATTTTTTAAGTGGATGGGATTCGGGGAAATTAGGTAGTTGAGGTTGGGTCGGGTTTAGGGTATGGTTTTATAGTTAGCGTTATCCAACCACCCCCAACCCCTCAGAGCTACGCTCGCTACCTTCGAAATCTCTACTCGGTAGTCCAAGGCGGGGAGCTTTATGTCTTTCCTCTTCATTTTGTCATCTCGAACAGCGTGAGAGATCTGGTACAGTTTAACATCCCCCTTCGCCCCCTTCAAAGGGGGACTTTCTGCTGTTGCTATAGTTAGCATTATTGTTCTATAGTTACAGCCAGTCGAGCGGACAGGTCGCGACCTGTCCCTACAGAAATACAACCACGATAAAACTCGAAGCTTACCGATTCAAACTATAGTTAGGCGGTTGCTATGCGAAAGATCACAGTTTTTCTGTGAGGCGCCTTGTAGATTTCTGGTGCCGCAGGCATTTCGAGGTACGAGAAAAGGAAATGTACACAGCGCTGAACAGGAAAACGGGGCCGCTCGGCCCGAGAGCACCAAAGCTGGCTTGAAACTATAGATAATTAGAGCTCCCAGGAATAGAAGTGGTTTGAAACTATAGCTCGGTTCAAGTTGGAAAGAATATCAACTATAGGACACATAAGATCCTTCACAGCTACGCTGGCTCTCTTCGACTCGCGCCTCAAGAATGCTCAGGATGACAATAGTGTAAGGAAAATGGACACATAAGATCCTTCGGCTACACCTATAATCCCAATCACTAACTACACCCCCATCTTACGCAGCGCCAGCAAACACAACGCTACAGAACCAGACACATTAATCTGTCCGCTGAGCACCATACTTTCTACTTCCTGAATTGGAACATGCAGCACTTCAATACTTTCAGATTCATCGAGGTCCTGATCTGCTATTTTGTAGGCGTTGCGGGCGAGGTAAAAATAGATTTTGTTCGTGTCTTTGGTGGGGTTGTCAATTACTTCGGCTACCAGTTCCACGTCATCAGAAGTGTAACCGGTTTCTTCCAGCATTTCGCGCTTGGCCGCTTCTTCAGGGTTAGTTTCGTGATCATCAATTACACCACCCGGTAGTTCTATAAACACATTGGCAGCCGCATGCTTGTATTGTCGAACAAAAATAACGTCGCCTTTCTCGGTTACCGGAAAAGTAAGCACCACATCCGGGCGAACGCTCACATAATAGTCGTCCATTATCTTTCCGTTGGGTAACTCTACTTCATCACGGCGCAGCTTATACCATTTCTCATCAAAAACGAGTTCGGATTTCAGTACTTTCCAGTGTTTGGAGCTTGGGGTATGTTTATTGGCAGACATGTTGCAATTTATAGTTAATCGGCGTAAAAAAGCCACACTTACTTAACAGTAGGCGCGGCTATAGATGTTGTGTTATTAAAAAAGAAAGCAGTTATGTTAAAACCTAAACTATCAACCGGGCCAGGCGTTACCCTGACCCTACTATAGGTATCTAAAACTTATACAGCAACTTCAGAATTTACTAACTGGCGGTAAATGTGGTTATAGTCCTGGGCCATCTGGTCTGAGGTGTAGCCATGCGAGCGTTTAACAGCGCGGCAAGCCATTATATTGCGGCAGAACTCATCCTCGATCAGGTCGTTTATCGTATCGCGCAGCTCGTCGGCACTATTCGGATCAGCATACTTGGCGGCATTACCCCAGATCTCGGCCTGGCTTTCGGTTTTGCCTACTACCAGCGCGCATCCCGACATGGCAGCTTCCAGAATCGACAACCCGAAAGGTTCGTATTTGGCAGGCAGAGCGTAAACAGATGCTCTTGACAACCAGTCTGATACTTCTTTGTTAGTAAGCTTGCCCAAGAAATGTACGTTCTCCAGGTCTATAGTCTTACCGGTAGCAGGGTGTTTGTCGTCTCCGGCAATATATACAGGCCATTTCAGATCAGATGCAATGTGCGCCAGCATCGAAATGTTTTTACCTTCGTCCCAGACACGGCCCAGGCTAAACACAAACGGCTCCTTGCGACCGAACTGGAAATTATGCTGGCCACGACCGTTATAGATTACGCTGCTTTTTTTGAAGGGCCCGTATAGTTCTTCGGCCTGGTGCAACATTGCCTGTGTTGGCGCCACCACTACATCAGCAGCCTGCAATCCTTTTGTAACAAGCTCTTTATAGGTATTCCATTCTTTTGGGGCATTCTCGGCATTCACTGCTTTCCACCAGCTCAGCACACACGAGTGCACTACTGCTATTACAGGTTTTCCCCAGTCCAGCGCGGCGTGTGCCATACCTCCATTCAGGTGTATGATATCAGGTTGAACTTCATCACGCAGTTGCAATAACCATCCCCCGGCTTTCTCAACGTCCTGCCAGGGGCTGTCCATCCATTCCAGTTTATAGTCGCTTTCGTAAACGGTAAGGTTATTTATAGCGGCAGCTTCGGCACGTTGTTCTTCCGACATGCGGCCACCCATTGTAGCTACGGCAACCTGTGTGCCTGTTTGGTCCAGGGCTCTGGTAAGTTCCAGTACATAGGTCCATACGCCGCCAATGGTATCGGCTGTCATTAAAATCTTTGAGGGGTGATGATGTGATTCCATATGAGTATCTCCTGTAAATAGTAAGCGATAATGCTGGTATTTTATAGTTTAGTGTAAAGCATGCTCTAAAGCCATAGCCGGTTGCTGCTTTCTTTTATGTTGCTTTTGTATCCCTGGTTAATACTTTTAACCTGTTTTTAGGTTGATGTAACTATAAGGGTGCGCCCGTATTGGCTTTTTGTTCAGGTGTCGTGAGTTACCCGGTTGATGCCGGAAAATTATGTATGCCGTTTACTGCGGTACCCTGCCGGCCAGGTTTTACGACGTTTATTTTCTTGGTGAGTTCTAATACGGAGTCATCCAACATTCAGTTGGTGAGTTTCTTACTTTTTAAATAATTTTATGCCTGCTGCCTGCTTTGCTACCTTTTATGATTTAACATTACTCCGCTTTAAGCCTGTTAAACTATAATTTCAGCTTCATGAACTTCGAAAGAGACCTGCACCTCGAAAACGACCATGCCTTGTTAAGGCCTTTAAAACCACAGGACCTGGAACATTTACAAATTATAGCTATAGACCCGGACATCTGGCGGTACGTGACTATAAGCGTTAACTCACAACAAGACCTCCAACGTTGGGCCGACACAGCCTTTAGTGACCACGAAAAACAGCAGCGCTACACCTTTGTTATCATCGATAAAAGCACTGGGAAATTAGCTGGCAGCACCGCTTACGGAAACATTTCTATAGTTGACCAGCGTCTGGAAATTGGCTGGACCTGGTTAGGTAACGAAGCAAGGGGCACAGGCCTGAACAGGCATTGCAAATTCCTGCTGCTGCAGTATGCGTTTGAAATACTGCACTATGAGCGGGTAGAGCTGAAAACAGATGTGCTGAACCTGCGCTCGCGGCAGGCAATGCGTAAAATTGGCGCCACCGAAGAAGGCATTCTTCGCAGCCATACCCTGATGCAGGATGGCCGCCGACGCGACACCATTTACTACAGCATCTTAAAGTCAGAGTGGCCAAACCTAAAAGCAACTGTTTTTGCAGACCTTAGTAGTATCAGTACACAAGCATAGTGATATCCGTATAGTTTGTAAAAACCAGCAACTATAAACTATACTTTTGGACACCCCGAAACCACGACGTATTTTTTTGATAAGGCATGCCAGGCCACAAGTAAGCAGCAAAGGATTTGTTAGTGCGAGCCATGCCCGCCAGTACATTTCGGATTACGACGCAGCCGAAGTAGAAGAGTTTGTACTTACCCATGAGGCCATTCCTTTTAAAGATATACGCAAGGTACACTGCAGCACACTGGTCCGTTCACAGCTTACAGCCAAAGCTATTTTCGGAGAGGAAGTACAACTAATTATAGATGCCAACTTCCGGGAGTTCGAGCGCAGGATATTTTCGTTGCCTTTCATACACTTACCTATAAAACTATGGTTGATAGGTGCACGCATCCTCTGGTTTCTCGGGTTTAATAGTCGTGGTATCGAAACATTTAAACAAGCCCGCCAACGTGCCCGCGCCGCTGCCATGCAACTAGTCAACGAAGCAACCCAGGAAACTATAGCCGTTTTGGTAGCGCATGGGTTACTTAATTTTTTTATCCGGAGAGAGCTCAAACGCTTAGGCTGGCTGCAAACTATAAAAGGAGGCAGCACCTTCGTGAGCGTCAATGCTTTTGAGTACATCCCTGCCGAAATCACATCTTAAAAAAACACTCAAACTATATTGATATAATACTGTTTTATACGTATAGCAGGATTACTATACCCATACCTTCCAGTTTACATCACCCTGAAAGACAATTTACTATGAACAACCTTAATCAAATTACCCATGAAAAAAACTATACTTTTATTGATGCTATGCGTCTGCATGGTTGCGGGCCATGCCTGGGCACAGGCCGTAGTTGTTACAGGCAGGGTTACTTCAGCCTCTGATGGCACTCCGTTACCGGGCGTAACAGTCCTCGAAAAAGGAACTTCCAACGGTACTGTAACTGACAACTCCGGTAACTTTAGTATTTCAGTACCCGGTAACGCAGTATTGCAATTTCGCTTTGTGGGCATGACCACGCAGGAAGTACCTGTTAATAACCGCTCTACTATAAATGTGCAACTACGTACTGATGAACAGCAATTAGGTGAGGTAGTAGTAGTAGGTTATGGTACCCAGGAACGCCGCGAGGTAACCGGTGCTACCTCTAAAGTTACCTCCGAAGAACTGGAGAACCTGCCTGTAGTTGGCGTAGATCAGGCCTTGCAGGGCAGGGCAGCCGGGGTGCAGATCTCACAGAACTCCGGTACGCCTGGTGGGGGTATAAGTGTGCGTGTGCGGGGTTCTTCCTCTATCTCGGCAAGCAACCAGCCGCTTTATGTAGTTGATGGTGTTCCGCTTACAACCGGTGACTACTCGCAACTTGGCTATGGCGGCCAGTCTGTTAACGCCATCGCCGACCTTAACCCCAATGATATCGAATCTATAGATATCCTGAAAGATGCTTCTGCTGCCGCAATCTATGGTTCCAGAGCTGCCAATGGTGTGGTTTTGATCACCACCAAACGTGGTACCTCCCGCAAAACACAGATCAACCTGAATGCCTATACCGGTTTCCAGAAAATGTGGAAAGAACCTAATTTTCTGAATGCAGATGAATACAGCGAAATAATGCTGGAGGCTTACTTAAACGATGCCGAACTTCTTGAATTTAACCCCAATGGTACTTTCGAGGATTTTCTGGATTACTACTATGGAGGCATAGACTTTACACAAACAAAAACAGACTGGATAGATGAAGTGACCCGTACCGCTCCTATTCAGAACTATGAAATATCGCTGAGTGGCGGTGATCCTAAAACACGTTACTATCTCTCCGGCTCCTACTTTGACCAGGAAGGTATTGTTATCGGCAGCCGATACCAGCGCTACTCCACCCGCCTTAACCTGGACCACGACATTAACGACAGGCTCTCACTGGGAACAAGTATACAGCTAAGCCGTTCCGACAATAACCGCATTGTAAGCGATAACACGCTTTACGGACCATTTGCCAATGCACTGGCTGCCTCCCCTATCTTCCCGGTATATTATGAAGATGGCGAATATACCAGGCCAAACTACTTTTATACTAACCCTGTAGCAGAAGGTACCGAGAACGACGACGAAACGCAGAACTTAAGGGCCATTGGTAACCTGTTTGCAAACTATGAATTTATAGAGGGTTTGCAATGGCAGGTAAAGGGCGGTATGGATGTGCTGAATATTGATGAAAGACGATTTACAGCCACCAACTACCCGGGCTCTTTTGCAACAGCTACCGAAGGCTCTGCAACCAATGCTACCAGTACCATTACTAAGCGCCTACTCGAAACTACATTATCCTACAACAAGCTGTTTGGCGAAGAGCATAACATCTCTACTGTTATTGGTGCATCTAATGAGCATAATAAACTCAGGGCAGCATTTGTTACCGGACTCGGTTTCCCGGACGAACGCTTCCGGTACATAGGTAGTGCCGTTAGAGTAAATGCCGGTTCCAACACGGTTGCTGAGAATGCGCTGGTATCCTTTTTTGGCAGAGCTAACTACTCTTTACGAGACAGGTATTTAGTAGGTATTAACTTCCGTGCCGATGGTTCTTCGCGTTTTTCAGAAGATAACCGGTATGGCTACTTCCCATCCATCTCAGTTGGCTGGAGAGTTATCGAAGAAGACTTTATGTCAGACATTAGTGCACTTAGTGAACTGAAACTTAGAGCATCCTACGGCATAACCGGTAACCAGGAGATTGGTAATGATGCTTTCCGGGGCCTTGTAGTTGCAGGTGCAAGCTACATCGACAGGCCAGGTACAGCGTTAGCCCAGATCCCGAACCCGGATCTGAAGTGGGAAGAAACACAACAATTGAACATTGGCGCAGATATCGGCTTTCTGAGTAACCGCGTTAATCTTGCTCTCGATTACTATATCAAAAAAACAACAGACTTGCTGTTTAACCGTCCGATACCGACACAAACTGGTTTCTCAAGCTACTCATCTAACATCGGTTCGGTAGAGAACAAAGGATTTGAGGTCGCATTGAGCACTATAAACTTTGATGGTTCTGGCACTGACTTTAACTGGACCTCTGATTTCAACATCTCCTTCAACAGGAACAAGGTAACTGAACTATACCAGGGGCAAGATATTTTCTATGGTTTTGGTGGTAATTCGCTGGTGCTGCGCGAAGGTGAGCCGATAGGTACTTTCTATGGTTTTATTACGGATGGGGTATACAGCACAACTGCTGATGTACCTGATTCGCGCCAGGCGGAGGGAGTACAGGCCGGTGACGTTAACTTCAGAGACTTAAACGACGATGGCATTATTAACGACGATGACCTGACAATTATCGGCGATGCACAGCCTGATTTTGTAGGTGGTTTAACAAACGTGTTCCGTTACAAAGGTTTCGATCTGAATGTATTTCTGCAGTTCTCTAAAGGTAATCAGATCGCTAACCCGGCACACCAGTACATGCAGCACCTGGGTAATGACTTCCTGGATGATAACATGCTGGACCTTGTAATGGACCGCTGGCAGGAGGAAGGAGACGTAACAGATGTGCCGAGAGCTACTGTAATTGACCCGAACGATAACAACAGAAGCAACTCCTCCAGATTTATCTACGATGGTTCTTACCTGCGTTTCAAAAATGTAATGTTAGGATATAGTCTGGCAAGTGGCTTAACAGAACGCATTGGGGTAAGAAGCCTGCGATTGTATGCACAGGCGCAAAACCTGTTCACGTTTACCGATTATCCTGGCTTTGACCCGGAAGTGAACTTCGCCGGAACATCCAACACAACTATAGGGGTCGACTTCTACACGTTCCCGCAGGCACGTACGATCACATTTGGTATTAACCTCGGGCTTTAATCAGAAGATAAATAAGAAACGTCATGAAAAGATATTCATACCTATTTATACTGTTCTTTGGCCTGAGCGTGTTCTCCGGCTGCGAAGATACACTTGACATTGAACCAACCACAGGAGTTGATAGTGAAGAATCCATTACGGATGAGGTAAGCCTGAACAGAGCTGCTTTGGGTACTTATAGTGCTATGCAGGACTTTGATTACTATGGATTGCGGTACCTGCTGTACCAGGATGTATATGCCGATAATATGCAGCACCGCGGTACTTTTACAACAGACGTGGAAGTATCGACTCGCAATATACGGGCATCTAACCTGCAACTGGCCAGCACTTGGTCTGGTATTTATACCACTATAAACCGTGCAAACATTGTGATAAGAGGGGCTGAAGAACTGGAAGACCTGGATGAGGAAACCAGGAATCGATACATTGCCGAGATGCGTTTTATCAGGGCACTGGCGCACTTCGACCTGCTGCGTGTTTTTGGCGGTGTACCCGTAATTACTACTCCTACCACAACCATTCCGGAGGTACAAAATGTAGGGCGTTCATCAGAGGCAGAAGTATATGATGCTGTTATTGATGACCTGCTGTTTGCAGAAGAAAATCTGGGAGACGCTATCAGTAATGCGCCATACAGGGCTTCGTCGTTGGCAGCAACTGCGCTGTTGGCACGTGTATTCCTGCAGCAAGGCAATAACGCAGCAGCTGAGGCAAACGCCAACACTGTTATAGAGAGCGAGCAATTTACCTTGCTTGATAATTTTGGCGACCTGTGGGTGAGAGAAGGAAATTCAGAATCTATTTTTGAGCTGAACTTTACACCTTTCGATGCCAATGGCCTGGGCAGTGCATCAGACCCAAGAACCGGCGGCCAGAAATTTTACCTGCGCCAGGCATTTTTTAATGAATTCGCAGCCTCTGCCGAGCAGGGCGATGTACGTTTTGATCAGACCACCCGCTTTGAGCGTAACCGCAACCGACTGCTTAAGTACGAAGATGTGGCTGAAAATGCAGATAATGTGCCTATTATCCGTCTGGCAGAAATGTATCTGATTCGTGCGGAGGCACGTGCGCGCCAGGGTGCACCCCTTGCTCCTGCCCCACTCCAGGTAATAAACGATATAAACATGATCAGAGAACGGGCAGGTTTAGCACCTGTTGTTGTACTGACCAACGCACAGGCGCTGGAAGAGATATTGGAGCAGCGACGCTTTGAGTTTGTAGGCGAAGGCATGCGCTTTATGGACCTGAAACGCTACGACCTGACCTGCGAATTACTAGGTTTCTGTGAAGATGAAGGCGAAGCGTTCCGTAACCTCTGGCCAATACCACTGCAGCAGATCGAAGTAAACCCTGAGCTTGAACAGAATCCTGGTTACTAAACTTTGTTATAGTATATAATTAAAAAGAGGGCTTCTACAGGAGCCCTCTTTTTGTTTCTGAGCTTATTTTAGTTCAGGCAAGAAATGAAACTATAAAAGGCAACAGCATCTTTGTCAGCGTCAATGCTTTTGAGTGGAAAGAACAGCCAACTGGCATAGGTTTTTCATAGTTGCCTTAAAAGTTTATCTTGCAGCACTAAAACCAATCTAAAACTTTCATGAAACTTACTTTTACCGGTTTACTGGCAACAGCTTTGTTGCTTATTCTTCAAACTTCTTTATTTGCCCAAACACAGCAGCCCCCACCTGATGAAGCTGTTGTTTATGAATACGCAGAACAGATGCCTGCTTTTAAAGGCGGTGAAAGTGCAATGATGACTTACCTTTCTGGCAGTATACCTTACACAAACACAGGCGTGACGGGACTTGTGGTGGTATCGTTTGTGGTAGATGATGATGGTACAATAGATGAAGTAAAAGTGCTGAAAAGTTTGCACCCCAGCCTTGATTCGGTAAGCGTGCAGGCTGTGCGTAACATGAACGGCTACTGGACCCCGGGCGTGCAGAAAGGCAAGCCCGTAAAAGTGCGCTTTACACTGCCTATCAAGTTCTCGCACAATGCCGGCAGCGCACCTAAAGAAAAGGCCAGCAGCCAGGAAATGCCGGAATATAAAGGCGGAACAGAGGCCTTTGTAAAGTTTATGAAACGCAATGTGCGCTACCCGCAGCAGGCTACTAAACGTGGAGTGGTGTATGTATCTTTTACTATTAACGAAGACGGTTCCCTGACTGATTATGAAATAGAGAAAAGCGTAGAACCGGTTTTGGACCGCGAAGCGATGCGCCTGGCAAAACTAAGCGATGGAAATTGGCTACCTAGCGTACGGAACGGAGAAAAGGTCAAAGTAAAATATACTATGCCTGTCATCTTTTAAACTAACATTATAAATTATAAAAAGCCCTGTTTCTGGTATCAGAAGCAGGGCTTTTACTTTTCCCGTATATTTCAAGCTATAGTTTCTCTCCCCTATTTATAGTTGATCTTCAGCTATTTTTTTAATTAACTAAAATTTTAGTTGTTAAACTAAGTATTTAGTTATATATTCATATCAACAAACCAGATACCCTATGAAAGAACTCACCAAAGCAGAAGAAGAGATCATGCAGATTCTCTGGAAAATTGAGAAAGGATTTGTGAAAGACATTATCGAACAGATGCCTGAGCCGCGTCCTGCTTACAACACGGTGTCTACTATAGTTCGGATACTGGAAAAGAAAGGCTTTGTGGGGTACAACGCTTTTGGTAAAACGCACGAGTATTTTCCGCTCATAGCCGAAGACAAGTACAAGAGCTTTTTTCTGAAGAATTTTATGAGTGGCTATTTCGGTGGCTCTTTCGAGAAACTGGTGTCGTTCTTTGCCAAGGACAATAACCTGGATGTGAAAGAACTGGACCAGCTGATGCGCCATGTAAAAGAAGACCTCAACGAAAACGAACCACAAAATGGAAGCAACCTATAACTACCTCATTCAGTCAGGGCTTTGCATGCTTTTATTGTACCTGTTTTATATGCTGGTACTGCGCAATTTCCCGAAGCCGGGTTACAACCGAATGTATCTGTTAGCTACTCCAATTGTAGCACTGGCAATACCGTTGCTGAATATTCCGCTACCATTTTTGCCACTTTACCACCTCGCTCCTGCACTGGCAACTGTACAGTTATCGGAAGTTACCGTAACCGGTTACCTACCCGAGGCCGAGGCAAATACAGGTTTTATAGTTTCGGGGGCAACTATAGTTTGTGTATTGTATAGTTTTGCCGTTACCGCGCTACTTGCCAGGCTGGGGGTGCAGTTATTCCGGTTAAAAAAACTGGTTGCTATGGCTACTCCGCTTACTACTTTAGATGGCTACGCAACCGTACTCCAAACCGATAACAACTACGCTACCTTCGCTTTCCTGAACTATATTTTTGTAAGCCAGCAGCAGCATTTAACCGAACAGGAAAAACAACAGATTATAGCCCACGAGCTTGCCCACGTAAAACTGCGTCATACCTACGATGTGCTTTTCTATGAGCTCCTGACAGCTTTTCTGTGGTTTAACCCGCTTATCTGGTTACTTAAAACGGAACTGCGCGATGTACACGAATACCAGGCAGATGCTGATGTGATCTCAGTTTACCAACCGCAGGCCTACACTACATTGCTGGCGAAAGAGGCACTTTATAAAACAGGAATCCCGGTGGGCAGCTACTTTCAGAAGCCACAGGTATTTAAGCGCCTGCACATGCTCCGAAAACACGGCCAGAAAGCCGGAGTGCTGCGCCCTTTACTGGTACTTCCGCTACTGCTGGCACTGCTCTTTTTCTTTTCGTCCGGAGATGTGACTGCTGATATGACTATGCCGGCAACACAGACTACGCCACCAGTGCAGGCGCAAACTATAGCTGAAACCACACAGCAAATGCGGAAGTTATAGTAACAGCAAAAGCTCCTGATAAAATAGTGCCAGCTAGCAAACCTGAAAAAGCAGCTGACAAGCTTATAGTTAAGAAAAAGGAATACGCACCTGCAACTGAAGTGAAAGACGTAGCACAACGACCATTTGATTATGTAGAGCAAATGCCGAAGTATGAGGGTGGCGAGTTGGAACTACAGAAATTTATTGCCCGCAACATCAGGTACCCGAAAGCCACAAAAGAAGCAGGTTTAGAAGGGTTGGTAGTAGGCAGTTTTGTTGTTGAAACAGACGGCTCTTTATCTAACTTAACGATACTGAAAGGATTGGATGAAGCTGCTGACCGTGAAGCCCTCCGCGTAATTGAGGCCATGAACGGAAAATGGGAACCTGGTAAGCAGAACGGAAATGTAGTGCCCGTTAGGTTTACTATCCCGATCCGCTTTGCACTTGTAAACTAATCAAAACAACATATTACCCTGTTTAACCCGGTTTAAAAATCAGGGCAGGAAAGCTATTGCCTTACAAATCCTTAACTCAACCTATAAACACACGACCATGAAAAACTTTACTACGCTTAAAACATTGCTGACAGCACCGCTACTTGCACTTTCAGTAAATATAGTCTCGCCGACGGCAACTATGGCCCAGACCAAAACGCAGGAAAAAAGAGTACTGTCTTATGTAGATCAGATGCCCCAATATGAAGGTGGAGAACTGGAGATGATGAAGTTTATGGCGAGCAACATCAGTTACCCCGCCGATGCTAAGGCAAATGGACTGGAAGGATTGGTAGTGGTTTCGTTTGTGATTGATGAGACCGGTAAAGTGAACAATGCGAAGGTAGTAAAGAAACTGGGCCGTGGTACCGACGAGGAAGCCTTGCGCGTAGTGAACCTGACCAGCGGCAAATGGACGCCCGGCAGCCAGAATGGTAAAATTGTACCGGTGCAGTTTACCCTGCCTATCAGGTTTAGCCTGAGCGAAGCCGAAAGAGCTGCCACCGCCGATAAAGCCAACAAAATGCCACAGTTTAAGGGCGGCCCTGAAGCCATGCAGAAAACTATAGCCTCGTACCTGCAACTGCCTGAAGAAGCAAAAAAAGAAAATCTGGATGCCCGTGTTATAATTAAGTTTTATGTCGAGAAAGATGGCAAGGTTTCAAACATCAGGCTGGAAGGTACTAAGCTGAAAAAAACCGTCGGCGTAGGGTCTGATATGGATTACATGGATGCTTCCACGTTCCGGGTGCAGAACAAGGTAATGCTGGCGAAATTAGCAGAAGCAGCAATGGCAGCCGTTGCAGCAACATCCGGTAAATGGGAGCCGGCAACTAAAAACGGACAGCCGTTCGGAGCGGAAATGGTACTGCCTGTGCAGTTCTATAGTTCAGAAAATGCTGCTGGCCAAAAGCAGTTAGAAGCACCAGCCATGACCAAGTATACCAAAGAATATTATGCCCTGAATGAAGTAGATGTACAGCCGGTTTTTAAGGAAGGCTCTTTTGAGCGGTACATGGCAAAAAACCTGCGCTACCCCAATACATCTTTTGAAGGTATTATAGAAACCGGTTTTGTGGTAAAAGCAGACGGCACCTTGCTGGGGCCACTGTTCTATGGAAAACCCACCGGATCTTCTTCAGAAAACGAAGCGATCTATAACGAGATAAAGAAATTGGTAACATCGCTGCAAGGCAAATGGGAACCAGCCAAAGTAGATGGCAAACCAGTGTCGGTCACTAAAAAAATAACGATACAGTTCGTGACAAATGACGGCACCAAAAAGGCTGCGAATACCTCGGGTAAGAAGGCAGATGTTGTGGTTACCAGGTTTAGATAAACCTATAGATTAGCCTCTTACAACTATAGAAATGAAGGAAAAACTATTCTTAACTATAACTTTTGCTGCTCTGACCATAGTGAGCGTATTTAGTCAGAGTAGGGCACTCACCTTTCAGGAAGCTGAAAAACAAGGAATTCCTTTTCACAAACTCGACAGCCTCTATAAAAGTGCTGTGCATACTGATCCTGCTTTAGCAGTGTTCAAGTCTCCGGATCAGCAGGCCGAACTGCTACAAGCCTACGTTAAACTTTTGCAGGATTTGGGAGCCTTTCTTAGAGCAAATAATTTTAAGTGGAATACAGAGGCTCGTGGCGCAAACAGAATTTACATGCAGCCGGATGGCCGGATAGATTACTTCCTGTTCCACTTCCCGGAAGGACAGCTCACACCTGAAAAGGAGCAGCAGTTTACTCAGTTGCTGGATAGTTTTATCCGGAACTATAGATTTGCTATTACTGCCCCTGAAAAGTTTGCACAGTGCAGCGCAGTACGATATACAGATAATTAAAAGTAAAAGAGCCTGCAGCTAAAACTATAGTTGCGGGCTCTTTTTAGAGTGGGTCCGTCTTAAAAATCCCAGTCGTTATTGAGGGTAGATATGGCATGATAAGCGGTCATGTCGTACTGGCACGGAACTATAGAAACGTAGTTATTTACAATAGCCCATTCGTCCGTGTCTTCGCCTTTGTCGTGGTTCACAAAGCTGCCGGTCATCCAGAAATAACGTCGGTTACGTGGGTCCAGGCGCTCATCAAACTCTTCCTGCCAACGGGCGTGTGCCTGCCGGCATATCTTTATTCCTTTAATGGCTTCTTCGCTTTTCTTCGGAATATTAACGTTTAACGCCGTGTTCTCAGGAATCGGGTTTTTAAGTGCCTGCCGGATGATCTGCTCCACAAAAGGCTCTGTATGCGAAAAGTCAGCTTCGTGGCCGTAATCGCAAAGCGAAAAACCGATAGCTGGCAAACCTTCTATAGCTGCCTCAATGGCCGCCGACATAGTACCCGAATACAGCACACTGATGCTGGAGTTTGAACCATGGTTTATACCGCTTACCACCAGGTCCGGTTTGCGATCTTTCAGTACATGGTGCTTGGCCAGTTTCACGCAATCGGCTGGCGTGCCGGAGCATTCGTAAGCCTCAATTCCCAGGTCATCAAACGCGATCGATCTGTCGAGCCTTAGCGTGTTGCCAATTGTTATGGCGTGCCCCATTCCGGACTGTGGCCCATCAGGTGCTACCACCACTACATCAGCTAGCTTCATGGCTACTTCTACAAGCGTACGTATGCCCGGTGCGGTAATGCCATCATCGTTCGAAATCAGTATCAGCGGTTTAGCCATTTCTATTATTTTTAGTTGAGTTATAATAAAATAAACGAATTTCTTTTTCGTGCTAATATACAACAACCTGATTCAGCACATCAAGGTTTAAGAATATTTTATAACACGAATGAATGAGCTATGATAATCAAAAATATATTTTATGCAATACTGCTGGGGGTGGGCATGGCCGCCTGTCTCTCGCAGAACGACCAGAACGTAGAGGGTGCAACGGCCGGCACAGCAGCAGAGCAACCCGTTACTGAAATTACTGAAGAAACTATAACTCCTACAGCAGATCAGCTGCGCATTGCACCCGGTAAAGTAGGTTTTGTAACCATATCTGATGATATTGAACAGATGCGCCAGACCATACCGGCAGGTTTTGCCATAGCCGATACCATGCTGCAGCAGGAAGGAACACAGGCTACAGCTTACATCATCCGTCCTGAAAACGAGGCTAAAGGCATACTGGTAGAACAGCAGTGCGATGCCGATTGTAAGGTCTGGCGCCTGAACGTGCAATCCGAAAAGTACAAAACAGCAAAAGGTATTGGCGTTGGTGACACATACGAAAAAGCACAAAAACAGCATCCTATAAATACTGTAACGCTGGCTGATGGCGGCCTGGTAGCTGTTGCAAAAGATGGTGGAATGACCTTTGTTTTAGACCCGAGCCAGATACCCGCCAACGACCGTTCGCGCCTGACCCCAGAAACCGTACCGGGCACAACACGCATTAAAGCAATACTTATATATTAGCCACTTGTAATATTTAGAGTGAATTAGTATTATTGCTGCATGGCACTACTTCGCTCCCGCTACAAGTACAAAGACTTTGGATTGCTGATACTGCGACTTGGTATTGGTTTGATGTTTATCTTACACGGCTGGCCTAAATTAACCGGCGGACCTGAGAAATGGGAACAGATAGGCAATACCATGCAATTACTCGGTATTAACTTCGCTCCTGTATTCTGGGGTTTTATGGCCGGATTTGCTGAAGTGGTGGGTGGTGCCCTGATCATGCTTGGCTTTTTTTACCGGATTGCCTGCGCTCTGCTGGTAATAACCATGGTGGTAGCAACGCTTCGCCATTATACAGCTGGCGACGGATTTGGAGGTTATTCGCATGCACTGGAAGCTGCAATACTTTTCTTCTCGCTTTTATTTATCGGCCCCGGCAAGTATAGTTTAGATAAAGCCATTTTCCCGAACAAAAAGGAACGCCGCTTATACTAAAACCTTAACTATAAAGAACTGCTCCTGCCACTCACTAACTATAGGTTATGTATGGCAGGAGTTTTTGTTTTAAGCCGGTGCTATAGTTTATCACATAGATTTCTCACCGGAAATATCTTAAATTACGATCTTAACATCACACGCTATACTTACCTATGCTAACCACGCTACTTTTAGCAACACTGCTAACTACAGGCGCACCGGGTAAAACCGACCTGAAAACGCCCTATGAAAAAGGAAACGGCAACGTGACCGCCACTTACGACGAAACCATAGAATGGTACAAAAACTTCGACAAGGCTTACGACGAAGTGAAGATGGTACCCTATGGCTATACTGACTCTGGCCGTTTGCTGCACCTTGTCATTGTTTCTACGGACAAGGATTTTGACCCGGCATCTATCAAAGAAAAGAATAAGCGCGTGCTCCTGATCCAGAATGGTATACACCCCGGCGAGCCCGAAGGCATTGACGCAACCATGATGCTGGCCCGCGACTACCTGCAGGATAGAAGCAAGCGCAAGCAGCTGGACAACGTGGTGCTGGCCATTATACCGGTGTACAATATTGGCGGCGCCCTGAACCGCAACAGCCATACGCGCACCAACCAGAACGGCCCGGAAGAATACGGCTTCAGGGGCAATGCCCGCAACCTGGACCTGAACCGCGACTACATTAAAACAGATTCCCGCAACGCAAACCTTTTCCACCTGGTGTTCCGCGACTGGGATCCGGATGTGTTTATGGATAACCATACCTCGAACGGAGCCGATTACCAGCACGTGATGACTTTAATTGCCACGCAGCACAACAAACTAAACCCGACGCTGGCAACATACCTGAACGAGAAGATGGTACCCACCCTTTACGCTGGCATGAAGCAGGACAAATACCCGATGGTGCCTTACATGAATACCATTGATGAAACACCGGATAAAGGTATAGTTGGGTTTATGGAATCGCCGCGCTATGCAACGGGTTACACTGCACTTTATAACACCATCGGTTTTGTACCCGAAACACACATGCTGAAGCCATTTAAGCAACGCGTGGATGCTACCTATAAATTGATGGAAAACATGATAGAGACGGTGCACCGCGATGCGGAAGAAATAGGAAGACTGCGTGCGAAAGCCAAGCAGGAAACCTTGCAACAACAACAGTTTGCGCTTAACTGGCAACTAGATACCACCAAAGTAGATAAGATCCCATTCCTGGGATATGCTGCCAAATACAAAAAAAGCGAAGTAAGCGGACTGGAACGTTTGTATTACGACCGCAAAGCGCCTTACAGCAAAAACATCAACTACTACAACACCTTTACGCCAACAACTATAGTTGAGAAACCGGTAGCCTACATTATACCTTTTGCCTGGCACGAAGTAATAGCCCGCCTGAAAACCAACAAGGTACAGATGCAGCAACTTACCAAAGACACCACGCTAACTATAGATACCTATTACATTACAGACTATAAAACCAGTCCACGCGCGTACGAAGGTCACTACATACACTCTGATGTTAAAGTAGACAAGCAAACTATAAAACGCCGGTTCCTGAAAGGGGATTACGTGGTGTATCTGAACCAGGAAGCTAACCGCTTTTTAGTAGAGACCCTTGAGCCACAGGCCCCGGACTCCTACTTCGTCTGGAATTTCTTCGACTCTATCCTGATGCAGAAAGAGTATTTTTCCAGTTATGTGTTCGAAGATCTGGCAGCACTATATTTAAAAGAGAACCCGAAGCTGCGCGAACAACTGGAGGCAAGAAGAAAAAGCGATCCTGAATTTGCTAAAAATGCCCGCGCCCAATTGGACTTTGTTTACCGCAACTCGCCGCACTACGAACCAACACATAACATGTACCCGGTTGGCAGACTGATGCAGAACATAAAATTGCCGCTGTAAACTATAGCCAACTATAAACTAAAAAGCCACCCGTTGAGGTGGCTTTTTTTGCTTTATTCCCTTTCTACTCCTACTCTATCAATATTATTTAACTACCTGTTCCTCAAAAACTATAGCCTGTAGCCCTCAAAAACAGGTATTCCGCAAAAAAGAAGTTGCAAGCTCAAATATTTATGCATTACTTTGAAACATAATAGCAATACTATTGTTTAGGCAATTATAACTATTGATTTACCTTATGATCAGCTTTAAAGAAATCAAGAATGACTTGCCCGCCGGTATAGTGGTCTTCCTGGTTGCTGTACCGCTTTGCTTAGGAATTGCCATGGCATCGGGCGCACCACTTTTTTCGGGTATTATTGCCGGTATAGTTGGCGGTATTGTAGTTACACTTATTAGCGGTTCGCAGTTAGGTGTTAGTGGTCCGGCGGCGGGCCTTGCTGTTATTGTGCTGCATGCTATCCAGAGCCTGGGTAGTTTCGAAGTGTTTCTATCGGCTGTGGTCTTAGCCGGTGTGTTTCAGCTAATACTGGGCTTTCTGAAGGCCGGGAGCATCGGGTACTACTTCCCGAACTCGGTCATTAAAGGTATGCTGGCCGGTATCGGTGTTATCATCATCCTGAAGCAGATACCGCACGCATTCGGTTATGACGAGAATTATGAAGGCAACCTGCATTTCCTGGAGCCACAGGGCGGTACTACCTTTACAGAGCTCTTTAAAGCGATCAATTATATTACGCCGGCAGCCCTGATCATCAGTGTGCTGTCCTTGTTCATTCTGATTTTCTGGGACCAGGTACTTGCCAAAAGAAGCCGCATTTTCCAGCTTATACAAGGGCCATTGGTAGTTGTGTTGCTGGGCATCGGTCTGAACCTGCTATTCCTTAACTTCTTCCCGAACCTTACGCTGCGCGATAACCACCTGGTAACACTTCCGGTGGCCGACAGCATTGGAGGTTTCTTTAATCTGTTCACAGCCCCCGATTTCAGCCGTGTGTTCAGCTACGAAGTATTGTTTTTGGCAGGTACGCTGGCCGTTGTTGCCAGCCTCGAAACATTACTTTGCCTGGAAGCTACCGATAAACTGGACCCTCAGAAACGTATCAGCCCGGCAAACCGTGAACTTAAGGCGCAGGGTATTGGTAACATTGTATCGGGGTTAATAGGCGGTTTACCACTAACGCAGGTAATTGTAAGAAGCTCAGCCAACATACAATCAGGGGGGCGCACCAAGCTTTCGGCCCTGATACACGGCGTGCTGATACTGGCATTTGTTATTGCCATACCAAACGTACTGAATATGATACCGCTGGCCAGTCTTGCAGCTATATTACTGATGGTGGGTTACAAACTGGCCAAGCCCGCCCTATTTAAAACGATGTACCGAAATGGCATGATTCAGTTCCTGCCATTCGTAGTAACTATAGTTGCCATCGTGTTCACCGATCTTTTAACCGGTATTGGTATTGGTATGGCTGTGGCTATTTTCTTCATACTTAAAAACAGCTACCAGGTATCGCACTTTATGCATAAAGAGAAAGCGGAAAATGGCAAACCTAAATACCACATGGTGCTGGCCGAAGAGGTAACCTTCCTGAACAAAGGCAATATACTGCGCACTTTGCGCAAAGTACCTGAAGGCGCTGAGCTGGAAATAGACTATACCCGCTCTGCGGTGGTTGACCCGGATGTGAAAGAGTTGATAGAGGATTTCAGGGAGACAGCCCACTCTAAAAACATTAAGCTTACCATACACGAAATTCAGCAGGAAGAGACCCTGGAAAAAATTAAACTATAACTAAACTATAAATCTATAATACCATGAGAACCCAGACCAAAGAAACCCAGGCCGAGCTAACGCCACAGAAAGCCATAGACATACTTGTAGAAGGTAACAAGCGCTTTGTAAACAACCTGAAAGCTAACCGTAACCTGTTGCAGCAGGTAAACGAAACATCTACAGGGCAACACCCATTTGCCATTATCCTGAGCTGCATCGACTCCAGAACATCGGCAGAACTTATTTTTGACCAGGGTTTGGGTGATATTTTCAGTGCCAGGATTGCGGGTAATGTGGTGAACGAAGACATACTGGGCAGCATGGAGTTTGCCTGCAAGGTAGCCGGTTCTAAACTTATAGTTGTGCTGGGCCACACCAAGTGCGGAGCTATTAAAGGCGCCTGCGACCACGTAGAAATGGGCAACCTGACCGGGCTGGTTAAAAAAATTGAGCCATCGGTAAATAGTGTTGAAACGGAAGGCGACAGAAACTCAGCAAATAGTGAATTTGTGGAGAAAGTAGCGGAAGCCAACGTACACCGTATGCTCGATGAAGTTCAGGAAAAAAGTGATATCCTTAGAGATATGATAGAAAAAGGCGAAATTGGCATTGTTGGCGGTATGTACTGCGTAGAAACCGGTGCTGTTGAGTTTTACGAGCACACCTTTAATCTGAAACAAACACTAAATGAAGAGCTTGCTGGCAAACATTAGGATAACGGTTGATGAGAAAGTATACCTCAAGGACCCTGAAAGCTCTAAGAAAGGGCAACAGATAATTGAGAACAGTATACTGCTTATTGATGAACTGGGCCTGGAGGCTTTCACCTTCAAAAAACTTGCTGAAAAGATAGGAACCACCGAAGCAACCATTTACCGCTATTTCGAGAGTAAGCACAAGCTGCTTGTTTACCTGATATCGTGGTACTGGAACTGGCTGGAGTACCGGCTGGTGTTTGCAACCAGCAACATTGCATCGGCGGAAGCGCGTCTTAAAATAGCTATCCATATACTGTCTGGCAAGGTGGAGAACGATATGGACTATGCCCATATTAACGAAACAGTGCTGCAGCGTATAGTTGTGGCCGAGTCCGCGAAGGCGTACCTTACCAAGGAAGTAGATGCAGATAACAAAGACGGGTTCTTTTTGAGCTACAAACGCTTATGCAAGCGTATTGCCGGTATAGTTCAGGAAATAAACCCTGACTATAAGTATCCGGACTCGCTGGTATCTACGGTGGCAGAGAGTGCCCATTATCAGGTATTCTTTGCTAAGCACCTGCCATCGCTCACCAACATCAGCAAGGCCCCAACCGAAAACCAGCTCGAAGAATTTTTAACTGACCTGGTGTTTAAAGCCATCTCAAAATAAACTAAAAGCCACCTCTTAAGGTGGCTTTTTTTTGCTTCCATAAACCCGGCAATCTAAGTTTATAGTTAGCCAACAGCCAAACTATAGTTACCTGCCCCAGTAAACTATAGCACAGTATAAACTATAACTATGGAATTACCGGAAGGCTTTGGGAAGATGATGGACTTTGGCCTTGTAGAAGCGCTGCTTGGCCGCCGGTCGCGCCGTTTTTTTATGGGCGCTGAGATACCTGATGGTGTTTTTGCCTACAAATCTGAACATGCGCCTTTGCCCTTGACCGAATTGGAGAAGATGCTTATAGTTGGCGCCTGCGCCGGAAACACCAGTTGGCACCACATGATCTTCAGGGCGCAGCGCTATGCCCCTCACCTTTCTAATTATGCGGCAGCGGCTGGCGGGCGCACTTTTCCGTCGGCAGCCGGCTTCCATACCAGCATGACCTTTTTTACCGATGACGAAGGCGTGTATGTATTGAATAACCGCGATGCCCCAGCCAGCGCCGAACGCGACAAAAAAGGCAAGCTTGACCTGGAAGCGGTACTAGGCGCTCTGAAAGGCCAGGTTACAAAACTGCAAAACCACCGCTTGCAACTGCCCGGCGAAGTACCCTACATTGAAGCGCACAATACCTGGGTTGTAAATAAGCCCGGCACACTACTGGTAATTCCTGTCGCCGACCTTTCGCAGCACGTGTTGTTGGCTATCTGTTACATGCTGCAAAACGGCCTGGTACTAACCGACGACATCAACAAACGAACTATACCGGGTATTGCAAAATACAGCCACCTGTATGATGAGAATGCTGTGTGGCCGATCACGTTTCTGGAGCAATGGTCGATGGCGGAGGTTACTGCCGAACTTAGTACCAGTTGCTATGCTGGCGCATTGATGTTGCAGGCCATGGGGCTGGGCGGCTGGATGTTTGATGGCATAGATCCGTTCAGTATGCTTGGTGCAAGCGGCAACCCTGCTGTGCCAGGTTTAAATTTCAGGTATGATACAAATGAGCGCTGGCCTTACCCCAACCCTACCGGTTTACAGGGCGTGATGGAAGGTTATTGCCCGCCCCACTTCCCCGATATGCGCGCTGCCGTTGACGCTGTTTGTGAACGGAAATTTGGCCAAGGCGGGCCTTTTAACATCCGTACATCGGGGCCCTGGAAAGAAACTGCAAAAGTGCGTGGTGCCGCAGAAGTGCACTCCGAAGAGTTCAGGGAATGCGTGGCTTTACAGGCGCAGTATATTTACGATACCTTCGGCAAATTTCCGGGCACGGTGCCTTCTATCTTTGTAATCACCTACCTGCAGGCCCACCACCTCGACCTCGCCTTTTATGACAAGTTCTTTAAACCGGGCGCTTACCTGCATACACATGCCAGCCACATGGCTAACTGGCACAACTATAAATAACAAGAGCCACTTCATCGAGTGGCTCCTGATTTAATTCCTTCAGCAGCTAAGCTGTACTAAGTTTTACCTGAGCATCGAAGCTGTGTTAGGATTGGAAAGTAGCTCCCCAAACAATTCCCAGCGTTTTTCAGGGTTGTTGTCGGTACCGCCATTAGCCTCAATATAGTTGCGTACCAGTTGTTGCCCCAGGTTATAGTTTATCACGTAGCTGCGATACTTATCCATGAAGCGGGTGCGTTGCAGGGCTTTATCTTTGGCATACAGGTTATATTTAACCAGCATCTCAGCGGCCTGTACTCTTGTAATCTCGCCGTTAAGATATAGTCTGGCTGCTTCGTTTCCGGCAAAATCCAACTGGCCAATCTTATCGAGTATGGCATAGTAGCGATCAGCTTCTGCCGCGTTTAAGCCAGCCAGCGGAAACAGCACTTCTTTCTCAAACTTCATGCGGTCGCCGGCCGGGAAAGCCACATCAATGCCATAGTTGGCGCTACCTTCCGCAATTAAGCTCTGCGGCGAAAACAGCGGGTAAACCGAGAATTCTTTCCAGCCTTTTTTATCCACTAAGTTCTGCTCCAGCAACACGTTAAACACATGGTGGCCCGGGTACCCTTCGTGCGAAGCAAGGTCTATGGCGCGCTCAATGTAAATCGGAAAATCGGTGTTGATCTGTATTAAACTATAGCCTTTGCCTTTGTAGTAATTGTAACCCGACCAGGCTTTATCTGTCACAAACTCCAGGGTAAAGTTTTCATTTTCGGGCAATTTATAGTGGGCCTTGGTTCGGGTTCGGGCCTCGGCAATGGCGGCATTAAAAACAGTATCCAGTTTCGCTTTTGGTATCTCGAACTTAGCGCGGTAAGCATCCCAACGGGCGGCTATAGGCCCTTTGCCGGGCAGTTGCTTATCTATAGCTGATAGAATTTTTTCGAAATGCGCTAGTTCGTAACGAGGTGGTTCGGCATCATATAACAGCTTGGCTTCTTCATCAAAACTATAGGTTTTGCCCTGCATCATTTCTACTTTGGTAATAGCCGCGATGATCTGTTTTTTGAACATGGCCAGTCGGCGCTTTTCATCGGCAGGCAGGTTAGTTGTGTCCTGTGCCTGCAGTTGCTGCTGTATGGTTTTAAACTCGGCTAAAAATTCTTCTGCCGGAAGCGAGTCGGCAGGTTCGCCGGTCGGTCTCCATTCCTCGGGGCCATAGTAAGCATCAACTATATCGCTGTCGTATTGGCCAAGTTTGAGTACCGCCTTTACGTAGCGTTCAGCCAGTTGGTCCATCGTTACTACATCGGTATTTTCAACTTCGGATTTGGTAGATGTGCAGGCCCAGCAGGCAATGAGCATTATAAGTAGAAGTGTTTTTTTCAGAGTTTGCATGTGCAGTGAGTAAAGTTTAATAAGCAAGTTATAGTTGTTTGAACAGGATGAAAAGTTTTGGGATCAGATTTATACCTGACAGGTACCTTTATCTACGAACCATAGAAAAGCTTCTGTAAAAAAGGCCCTGCATTTCTGCAGAGCCTTTTGATTATAGTTTATATCTCTATTTCTCCGGTAAGGTATGTAACAGCCTTCCCGGTAATTTTCACCCTATCGCCGAGGTACTCGCAGGTCAGGTTGCCTTGCCTTTTAGATAACTGCTTAGCCGACATCACCTGTTTGCCCAACCGGTTGCTCCAGTAAGGAGTGAGCGTGGTATGCGCCGAGCCTGTAACCGGGTCTTCTACAATACCTACCTGCGGACAGAAAAACCGAGACACAAAATCCACTTCCTTACCAGGCGCTGATACTATAACGCCACGTGCATCCACTGAATTTACCAGGTTAGTATCCGGGTTAAAGCTAGCTACATGCTCTTCCGAACTATAGATCAGCAGGTAATCGGTTTTGCCTTTGTAGGTTTCCTGTGGCGTTTTGCCAAAAGCTTGTACCAGTGCCTCAGGGGTTTCTACTGCCGTATATTCATCCGTCGGAAAATCCAACGTTAGGGCATTGCCTTGTTTTTGTACCCGTAACAAACCGCTTCGGAGAGAGTGCAGGTTTATAGTAGCAGTTGGGTGGTTATAGTACCTGAAAAGCACATACGCCGCTGCCAGTGTAGCATGTCCGCACAGGTCTACTTCTATGGTTGGCGTAAACCAGCGTATCTCATAACCCTCTCTTTTGGGCACTACAAAAGCTGTTTCGGCCAGGTTGTTTTCAGCGCCGATGTTTTGCATCGTTGCATCATCGAGCCATGCATCCAACACGCACACAGCTGCCGGGTTTCCTCCGAATACTTTATCCGTAAAAGCGTCTATCTGGTATAGTTTTATAGTTGCCAAAGTTGTTTAATGAATAGTGAGTAATGATTAATAGTCCTGTATTTTGAGATCTGATTCTTTAAAATTAGTATCGAAGAAATTGAAACCAATGTCTACTGTCTCAGGTTTTTCTCTGTCTCTGTAAAAGGTATAGTAGCGGCCATCGGTCTTAATAGGTATAAACTTCTCTTTCTTTTCTGCTTCATAGCCTTCACCATTCATTTCTTCTGTTATAGACGGAAACCAATAATAATTACCATAGTGTACTAAATCGAAGCGAGGTTTAAATGCTGTATTGGTTTTCTTCGCTGTCCGTAGATAATTCCAAAGTAGAAAACTTTCAGACTGGGATAATTCAAGTGTCTTGTCTCCTTGCTCAAACTCAAAATTATAGAGATAGGTGTAAAAAGGAGTATTATCAGGCGAAAGTGGTTTTAGGACTGTATTCTGATAAAGGTAACGCAAAGGAATCTGTGCCCAAAGAAGTTCATGAGGTCCTTCTTTGCCATAATCTCTTATAGTTTTATAAATCTTACCATTCTTGATGAAGGTCACAGAGATTTCTTCCATGTCTGTTCCCCCAGCAGCGTATCTTTCATCTAACGTATCAATCCCCGACTTTTGGAAGTTTTCCTGTAGCTTTTTATACATCTTTTCAGTGATGTTTCCTTCCATTAAACCTTCTTTGGTTGTATACTTCGCTCCAAAGAAAAGCACCTTACCATCAGAAGAGATCATTGTACTTGAGATAGGGCAAGAACCATAACAACCGGAAGTAGATAACACAATTGCATCAAATGTCGGCGCATCTTTCAGGTTATAGTTTGCCCGCCTGAAGTTCACAAAACTATCATCTCCTCTAACAGACATAGTATCTAAAGTGATGCGCGCAATCGGCAAGTCTATCCAGACAGAATCTGTCCGATTGAAAATTGAAACAGTATCGTTGTTTACTTTGTAGGTGGTTCGGTTTCCGAGGTAGTAAAATCGCCTGTCCCTTCTTTCCTTCCCCAGTTTCACTTTGTAGAATCCATATTTAAACTCAGCGACCCCATTAGGATGAAAAGTATAGCCATATAGAATAACTCCCCCAGGTGGTGGCGGAAAATCGGTTTTCTTATCAGGTGCATAAGGCACATGTCCCGCTGGCACCCAATCACCAATTAGCTGTTGAGTAAGCTGTTTTTCTTGTTCAGTTGGTTCATCTACCTGTTTGCTGCAGGCAAATAATAGTATAAGAGCAAAGTAAAGCAGCCTTTTCATATCAACAAGCTATAGTTTCACTAATACATCGCCGGCTGACCAGCTTTCGGCAGCGATTTTTTGATAAACTCACGCAGGTCTTCGTTGCTTTTTACCAGGTCTTCTTTGCGCAGGTACATCATGTGGCCGCTGCGGTAGCCTTTCCAGCTGAGGCGGTCTTTTAGTTTGCCACTTGGGTCTAATTGCCACATACTATACTTGGAGTTAAAATAATCGGTAGCGCCATCGTAATAGCCCGCCTGGAACAACACATGCAGGTATGGGTTTTGAGCCATTGCCTGGCGCAGGTTTTCACCGGTGCGGTCGTTACCACGGTTCCAAGGGTGTACCGGCCCGAACATGTTATACTTAACATCGGTTTTAAATTTCAGCTCATCACGCAGGTACATGTTTATGGCTGGCGTAAAAGCATGCAGCCAGGCAGTTAGTTCAGCATTAAAATCAGGGCGGTCGCCGGCATCCTGGCGGTCTATGCCTTTGTAGCGCGAGTCGAGGCGGCCAACTGTGTAGCCCTCGTTGCGGAGCAGCTCTTTCCAGAAAAAGTTGGTAGGCACATCCAGGTTATAGTTGCGTATGCTTTGCTCTGAGATACCGGCATAGCGTGCCATTTTAGTTACCATTTCCTTTTTACGGGTATCCTCAATAAAGCCACCCTGCACTAGGGCCGGAATAAGTTCGTCGGTAGTAAAGGTTTCTACTTCGGCTAACACTACATTCAGGTCTTTTTGCTGCAGGTCTTGCGGTAGCTTTTTGTGATACCAGGCGGTAGCCGCAAAGTAAGGCAATCGCAGGGCCGCATCAACCGGTCCGCTGCGCTCAATGCCCAGGTCGGTTGGCGATACCAGGATTACGCCGTTCAGGTACATCCAGTGGGAGTTCTGCAGTTCCAGGGCCAGGCCAGAAACGCGGGTGGTTCCGTAGCTCTCCCCTATCAGGTATTTTGGAGATGCCCATCGGCCTTTGCGCGTCACAAACGTGTTTATCCACTCGGCCAGGTACTTTACATCAGCATTTACCCCGAAAAACTTCTCTTTTAGCTTGTCTTTATCCACGCCTTCGGCCATGCGCGAGTAGCCCGTGTTCACCGGGTTTACATACACAATATCCGCCACATCCAGTATCGATTCCGGGTTTTCGCGGTAGCCATACGGTTGCACCGGGTAGCCTTCATCATCAATATTCAGCAACCTTGGACCTGTGTAAGCAATGTGCATCCAAACCGAAGCAGAACCGGGGCCTCCGTTAAAAGAGATAACCAGCGGACGAGTAGCGCGGTCTTTTATATCGGAGCGTTCATAGTAAGTATAAAATAAGCCTGCTATTGTTTTGCCATTCTCGTCCCAAACGGGCTGCATGCCGGTTGTAGCATTATAGGCAATGCGTTTGCCTTTAACAGTAACCTGTTGTTTGGTTGTAACTGTAGAGTCAGGGTTAAGGGCACGCTGCGCAACAACCGGAACTATAGTTATTGCCAGCAACAGCAGGAGTAAAAGTTTTCTCATGGTGTGATTTATAAGATAAAAGCAAACTCAACCCACCACTGGCAGGTTAAGCAAACAATATAGTAAAAACGGTGTAGATTTTAGCGCTGCAGAAGTGCAGTTGGGTAAAACTTGCAGCTGATTAAAAAAACTTAACTATAGAAACATCAACTTGCTATAGTTTATCCTCGCAAGGGTATTTATTGATTATAATTTATTACTGCCCTGAAAGAAGTGCTTTTACCTGTTCGTAATGCGCCGCATCAGCGTTGTTGCCTGCTTTTTTAAGCAATCCTATCAACGGGTCGTAGTAACCTATATGCAGAGGTTGCAGGTTTACGAGTTCTATCATCGGCTTTACAGCTTCGGAATAGACTTCTTTTTTTGATAATTCGTTAACCTGGGCTATAAGTTCGCTTTCATATTTTTCATACAGTCCGGTAAAAGCACCCCGTGTGCCAGCCGCAGTTACGACTATTGTTTCCTGGAAATAAGCCGGTTTATTCGTTTCAAACAAGGTATAGCCTGAATCCATGTAATTAAACTGAACAGGAATAACAGCATAAAAGTATTTTGCCGTATCGTTGGTTGCTTCCCACTTGCCCTTCGTTTTTTCAACTATATTCTTAAAAGCATCCGTGTAGTTTTCATCAGCTTTATGCAGCGTTCCAACTTCTACTATCTGCCCATTCCGGTCAATTTTTAGCACCCCAACTATAGTTACAAGCTTATTACTCATAACAGCACGCTGCGGAAACCTGATATTTTTAGCCAGCACTTTAAAGAGTTCTTCCTGGCTCCCTTTGTAGGCTGCTGTGTTGTGTAATCGCTTCAGGTCAGCAGAGTTGATCTGCGCAAAGCAGCTTACGTTTATAGTTATCAGAAAGGAGATCAGGACAAGGTAAAATTTGGTCATAGCCTAAGGTATCAGGGTGTATTTGTAATGTTGACAGCATAATGCAATCATCCGGGAAAGCATAAAACTATAAAATTTAACTATAAGCCGGGCCCTAAACTTTCCGGTAAACTATACAGCCGATCAGGTCCGGGTGATCCTGTACTAAATCCTGCTTTTTAGCATTTCGCAGCATCCAAAGGATAAGAGCATCGCCGCCTGCGGCAACCGTAAACAGCAACCCAAACGCAAACAGGTAAATATTACCAAGCACAAGTCCGGCTATAGTTGGTAAAATCCCCAATACCAGGCCCGGCATCAATCCGCCAAGAATGTAAGCTCTCAAAGGCAGCATTTCTTTGCAGTGGCAATACGGGGTCAGCATTTGCCAGTGCACTCCGTATTTTATAGATTTCAGCCCTTTTTTGCAGAAAACAGCCCAGGTTAGGCCATGCAGTAATTCGTGCACCACTGCACCCGGTATAAAAAGCAGCAACGGGTAAAAAAACACGCTCATCTTATTGGCCTGGTAAAAACTTTCCAGGGTGTGCGCTTCAAACTGTTCGGGCCACAGCCACACATAAACCGGTATAAACACAAGCAATACAGGTAATGCGAAAACAAGCGCCAGCACATTAGCCCTGCCAGCAGGTAAGGTCAGCTCCTCTTTTTTAAAGTTTATAGTTTCAGCGTCTGGCGGCAGGTGTTCCATGGTTATCCTAAAGTAGGTAATCCTCAGAATAAAACCCAACATATAGTGCTGCCCAACTATAAAACAAAAATACTATATTTGTTAAGCCTGCATTTGGGCAACATCCTTAACAAGTATTTCTGTGGCTATAGTTTTAAGTATAGATAACCTCTCGAAGAATTACGGAAGCCTGAAAGCAGTAGACCAACTATCGCTGCAGGTAGAAGAAGGCAGCATTTATGGTTTGCTTGGCCCGAATGGAAGCGGAAAAACCACTACGCTGGGTATGGTGCTCGATGTGATCAGGCCCAGCGGCGGTAGTTTTTCGTGGTTTGGCGAAGGCATCAGTAAAGCAACCAAACACCGTGTTGGCGCCATCCTGGAAACACCAAATTTTTACCCTTACCTGACCGCCAAACGCAACCTGCAGGTTATAGCCGACAACAAAGGCGCCAACCACCACAACATAAATAAAATGCTGGACCTGGTTGGTCTAGGCACACGTAGCAACACAACGTTTAAGGGTTTTTCATTGGGGATGAAGCAACGCCTGGCCCTGGCCGCCGCCATGCTGAACGACCCTGAAGTGCTGGTGCTGGACGAGCCAACCAACGGCCTGGATCCACAAGGCATAGCCGAAGTGCGCGACCTGATACTACGCATTGCAGCGCAGGGCAAAACTATAATTCTGGCCAGTCACCTACTGGATGAAGTAGAGAAAGTATGCACCCATGTAGCGGTATTACGTACCGGAAAACTGGTAACCAACGGCCCGGTCGGCAATATACTTTCAGCCAAAGAGCAGCTTATAGTTAGCGCCGACGAACTGGCCCCGGTGCTGCAATTACTGGAGCGCCTGCCGTACATTACCCAGTTTGCCCAGGAGAAAGACTACATTATACTTACCCTGCAGGAAGGCTATACCAGCACCGATCTTAACCGCGACATGTTTGCACAGGGCATTGTACTGTCGCAGTTAGTGGCACGCCGCAAAAGCCTCGAAAAACAGTTTCTTGAGATTATCAAATCGTAATACTGATGAACTTACTCCGAACCGAGTTCCGTAAAATATTTCCTTACCGTACTTTCTGGGTTATACTGGCTATTTATGCTGTTCTGATGGTGCTTTTATTGTATGGCAGCACCAGTATGCAGATAAATGGCAAAATGCTGGGCGACGAGACCTTCCAGTTTCCGGGCCTTTGGATGCGCCTGACCTATGTAGCCCACTTTTTTAACCTGTTGCTGGGTATATTAATAATTGTGCTTGTTACCGATGAGTATAGTTACAGAACAATAAGGCAGCAGGTAATAGACGGGCTTTCGCGTGCCGAAGTGGTGTTGAGCAAATTTTATGTGGTGCTGGCCCTGGCTGTTTTCAGTACAGTGTTTGTGCTGGCGCTGGGCTTGTACTTCGGGCTCATCTATAGTTCCGACAAGTCCGTGAATGGCATTTTCAGCCAGATAGATTACCTGCCTTATTACTTTGTGCAGGCAGTTGCCTACATGGCGCTGGCTATGTTATTTGCTTTTATTATTCGCAAAAGCGGCCTGGCTATTATCGCGTTTATTGCCTACACCAAAATTGTAGAGCCGCTCATTCATTTCCAGTTGCCCGACCACATCGACAAATACTTCCCGATGAAGGCATTGGATAGTTTAACGCCTATGCCGGGCCAGGAAATAGTGGGGCAACTTACGTCTCCTATAGAACAGCTTTCTCCAGCTATGGCATCATTACCATCGTTGCTTTACGTTGGCCTGTTTCTGCTGCTGACGTACGCCGTGCTTAAGCTCCGAGATTTATAGTGTGTTGTAGTAATTTACTATAGCAATAAAATCTGAGGGCTGTTCGAAGTTTAGTTTTTGCTTGCGCACAAAAGATTTTATCTCTGTTGCCTTTTTGCCGCAGAAGTTCAGAAAATCTTTACGCATGTGATGTATGCCTTTCACTTCGCCATCCCCGTTCATCACATAAAACTGCGGCTTTATCTGGTCGTAGTAAATGCCCTGAATCGGATAGCCCATCGGGTCGGTTGTTCTGTTATCCATCTTCTCGGCCAGGTAAGGATCTATAATGCGTTTGTGATAGCTCTCACGCATCAGCAGGGTGGTATTTCCATCAAGTATCTGTTCAAAGAAAATGGGTATTTTAAAATCTGTGTATTCTTCACCCTTGTCCCAGTAAATGGTTCTAAACAAATGGCGTCTGTCACTGTGCCCGTTCGATACCTCAAACTGCACTACATTAACCGGAGAAAGAGAACTGAGCGTGTTATCGGGCTGTGATATGGTAATGACATCTTTTGACCTGTAATACGTAACAACACCCTCCAGCACTTTACCGGAAGTAAGGGTTACTACCCCTTTGGGCCATATCTGTATGTCAATGTCTACCCTGGTTTGTGCCGGTGCGGCATTACTGATGAGCAGGATTAAAGCAGAAAAGAACAGGAATCTAGTTAATAAAATAAACTTCATAGGCTTTCCTCCATAGTTAAAAAGTTACACACACACCTATACCAGTAATAACTATAAACCAAGCCTTTTAGGTATACCTTTTCTTAAAACAGATATAATTATTTAGGCAACGCACTAAAAACAAAAGCCAGTGCATTGCTGCACTGGCTCTATTTATAATCTCCTTATAGAGATATAGTTACCTGTTTATAGTTGCGCTCTTCAGAATCTCGTGCCCCAACTTGTCGCGTTTGGTTGCCAGGTACTTCTGGTTATGCTCGTTCGGAGCTATTTCGATAGGCACATTGCCCACCACTTCCAGCCCGTAACCAATAAGCCCTGTACGTTTTTTAGGATTGTTAGAGATCAGCATCATCTTAGTCACGCCAAGGTCGCGCAGTATCTGTGCGCCCACGCCATAGTCACGCTCATCCATACCAAAGCCAAGTTCCAGGTTTGCCTCCACAGTATCGCGGCCCTGTTCCTGTAGTTTGTAGGCTTTCAGTTTATTTATCAGGCCAATGCCACGACCTTCCTGGTTCATGTAAACTATAACGCCTTTGCCTTCACGCTCTATCATGCGCATGGCCTCGTGCAGCTGTGGTCCGCAATCGCAACGGCACGACCCGAAAATATCGCCGGTTACGCACGACGAGTGCACACGTACCATTACAGGCTCATTTTCTTCCCAGGTGCCTTTTACAAGTGCCAGGTGCTTGGCGCCATTGCTGCGCTGTGTAAATGCATACAAGTCAAAATTACCAAAATCCGTAGGCAACTGTACAGCAATTTCACGGTCAATCAGGCTTTCCTTTTTCAGGCGATACGCGATCAGATCTTTAATAGAAACCAGCTTCAGGTTGAAACGCTTTGCTACGTGTACCAGGTCCGGCAGGCGAGCCATTGTTCCATCTTCGTTCAGGATCTCAACCAATACACCTACAGGGGCAAGTCCGGCAAGGCGAGCTAAGTCAACACCCGCTTCGGTATGTCCGGCACGACGCAAAACACCTTCTTTTTTAGCCTTAAGCGGAAAAATGTGGCCCGGCTTTCCAAGGGAGTGCGGATCTGTGTTCGGGTCTACAAGTGCCAGTATTGTTTTTGCCCTGTCTGATGCTGAGATACCGGTTGTACAGCCATGTCCGATCAGATCCACAGAAACTGTAAAAGGTGTAGCGTGCAATGCTGTGTTACGACCGACCATCAGTTCCAGGCCAAGTTCTTCGCAACGCTCTTCGGTAAGCGGTGCACAGATCAGGCCACGGCCGTGGGTAGCCATAAAGTTGATGATCTCGGGCGTTACCATCTCGGCAGCGCAGATAAAGTCACCTTCGTTCTCGCGATCGTCGTCATCAACCACAATAATAACTTTACCCTGGCGGATATCTTCGATAGCATCCTCGATCGAATCGAGTTTTATAGGTTCTATGTTTGTATTCTCCATAAAATGTTTTGCGGGATCAAGATCAGCAAGTAACTACCTCAAGCCCAGCTTTTAGAAAACTTGTTGCTTCTACTTAGCATAACTATAAAAAACGGAGCATTGTTCAAAAGCCATACACCCTAAACTATAGCCTGCTTAGCAGGTATTCGGAAAACTGAACAAAGGTAGAAAGTTAAAACCCTTCTCTAAAGGAAAGATGCTAATTTTTATAGTCGCGAGGGAGAGTTTGTATAGTTAGGCAACTATAGCTAGTGAAGTTTATAGTTTAAACCATAGTTTTACACACTGCTCTTTCGGATTTGCAATCCGAAAGTATAGAATACAAGGATTTATAATCCGCTTAACTTTCATAATTACTTGGTAGTATAAAATCGGATTGCAAATCCTTATAGTAGATGCATCCGGATTACAAATCCGGATGAGCAATTATAGTTTGTAGTGTATCCGCAAAACGATAGTTTACCTGTTCACAACTATACCGAGCAGGTCACCGAGCTGCTTATAGTAGGAGCTTAAATTCATGATCAGTTTCAACACTCTGTCTACTTCTGTAGGGTCGGTTACAAGGCGTAGTTTTTCGCTTTCCTGTTTCAGCAGCAGTTCGGCATTTCTGCGTTTCAGGCGCATTACGGCACGTTCGGCACCGTAAGGTAACAGGTCGGTTTCGCGGGGCACAAAAACCTGGTGCGTTTCCCAGTTCGGGCTAAGTTCGTAGGGCTCAGCTAACAGCGAAATAGACTCTGTTCTGATCTCTTCTTTCGGGAAAGTAATGAAATCATTTGCAGTCGGAAGTACGCCGTTGTTTAGTCTTTCCTTTACAAAATCGATGATCTGGATATAAAGCGGCGTAACAAACTCAATGTCATCGAGCTGCTCCAGCATGTACTGGCTGGTGGTAATGCCATCTTCCAGTTCCTGGTCAGGGTAATGCAGGATCATGCGCACAATTTCGCGCTCGTAACGTTTGGTCACTTCCAGTTCCGGTACTTCCTTTTCAGGCTCCGGAACTATAGTTTGTGGTATGTATGCTTCCTGGTTGCCGGTTTTTTGTTGTTGCTGGCGCTCCTGCAGGTGCATTTTGTTGTACTCCGATATCAGTACCTGCTCATCGATATCGAAAATAAGGCTGGTGCTCTGGAAGAAAACAGAACGCTTAATGGAGTCCGGAATTTTGGAGATAGTGGTTACAATCTCGCGAATCGCTTCGGCTTTCTTTACAGGGTTTCCCTTCGCTTCCTCGGCATAGATGCTCGATTTGTAAGAGATAAAATCCTGGGCATTAGCCTTTACATAGGCCTTAAATGCCGTATCGCCAACTTTCTGGATATAAGAGTCCGGGTCTTCGCCTTCCGGAAAAGTAACCACCTGCACATTCAGGCCCTGTTCCAGGATAAGGTCTATACCGCGTAACGACGCCTTTATACCTGCCGCATCGCCATCATATAACACCGTAATGTTATGCGTATAGCGTGCGATCAGCTTTATCTGGCCTTCGGTTAGCGATGTACCCGACGATGAAACAACATTCTCGATGCCGCCCTGGTGCAACGAGATCACATCCAGGTAACCCTCCACCAGGTAGCACATGTCCTGCATGCGCATCGCCTGCTTCGCCTGGAACAAACCATAAAGCACATTGCTCTTGTGGTAGATCTCAGACTCCGGGGAGTTCAGGTATTTCGGGCTCTTTTTGTCGTTTGATTTTAAGGTACGCGCACCAAAACCTACTACCCTCCCCGATATGTTATGGATCGGGAACATGACACGCGCCCGAAACCTGTCGTAACGCTTGTCTTCTTTAACTATAGTTAGGCCGGTGGCTTCTAAATATTGTTGCTTGTACCCTTCTTTTAGCGCAGCGTCGGTCAGGTCGCTCCAGGCCTCTACACTATAGCCTAGTTCAAACTTTTTTATAGTTGCCGCGCTCATACCACGCTGTTTCAGGTACGACTGGCCTATACTTCCTTCTTCGTGGTTAAATAAGTTATGCTGAAAATGTTTGTTGGCGAACTCCGAAACTATAAATAAGCTGTCGCGCTCGCTTTGCTCCTGGCTGTATTCGTGGGTTTCTTCTTCCGGTACTTCAATGCCGTACTTTTTGGCAAGGTGCTTTAGTGCTTCCGGAAAACTGGCGCCTTCCACATCCATGATAAACTGCACCGAGTTACCTGCCTTGCCGCAACCAAAGCACTTGTAAATGCCTTTAGCCGGCGATACAGAGAAAGAAGGAGATTTTTCGTGATGGAAAGGACAGCAGGCCCACATGTTCTGCCCCTTTTTCTTCAGAGAAACATAATCGCCCACTACCTCAACTATATCAGCCTGGAGAATTATCTGGTCAACGGTTTCTTTCGGAATAAGGGACATGGTACTACACTTTAGAGGGATGACAAAGATAAGAATTTGTCTGAACCGCAGATGAATCGGATCAGATAGATTGGTCAGATTTTATTCTCAAACTATAATCGGGTATGAGTCGCTTCCTGCTGATCTTAAAAATTCCTGTACCAAGGCCCTATATAAAGATACAGACAAAAAAAGACGCAACATATTGCGCCTCCAAACAAACTATAGTTTTCTCTCAATCCCTTAAATTTTCTCTAAGGTCGCTTTTAAACCAACCTTAATCTGCTTGGCTACTACTGTTGTATATCAGTTTCTCCCCGTCGCGGCAAGTAATGATGAGCGTGTTTTGCTGTATGGTATAAGATCTGGCCAAACCCAGTAACTCAAAATACTCGCTTTCTAATTCAGTACTAACCATTTTTGTACTTCCAATTACTGTAACTGCCATATCACCCACCAACATGGTGCCGCTTGTACCTTCGTTTGTCAGGGTAAGTCTTCCGAAATAATTGTTTGGGGCAGCATTTCCTGTAAACGAATAGTCGGATGATGCCTGCTGTTTTCCAAATTCTATCCAAACCTGTTCATCCTGAGGTGGTAGAAGATCCGCTTTATCTGTATAGGCAATCGCTGACAGGTTCCATTTTTTAAGAAGTGCTGCGGGTGCTGCATCTTCCTCTTTATCGAGGCAGGAAGTAAGAAGTGGTAATACCAAAAGAATATAAAGCAGCGTAAGGTATTCTCTCATGATTCAGGTTAAAGGTGGTTTATTCTTGACAGACCCCGGCAATTACAAAAGGGTTGCAGCCTACTTAACTTTACTACTACTTAATAGTTAACTATAGGAATCAAACTGACAAATATCACCATTATATCGGACTGCATCTGTAGTATTTTGTTTGTATCTTTGCAGCAGAATTTAGCGCAAGCTTTATATTACAACTATGGCTATTACAAAAGAAGATATACTAAAAGCCCTCAGCTATGTAGAAGAGCCCGATCTTGGAAAAGACCTGGTTACGCTAAACATGATAGAGGACGTACAGGTGGATGGTAAAAATGTAAGCTTTACTGTTATACTTACAACTCCGGCCTGCCCCTTAAAAGACATGATCCGCAACGCCTGCGTGCGCGCCATCCATACTATGGTTGATAAAGACGCAGAAGTTACCGTAAACATGACCTCGCGCGTGACTACAGCCCGCACCGATAATGCTGCTGTAGTTGGTGGCGTTAAAAACATCATTGCGGTAGCATCTGGTAAAGGTGGTGTGGGTAAATCTACAGTCACATCTAACCTGGCAATTGCCCTTGCTGAGACGGGTGCACGCGTTGGCCTGATCGACGCAGACATTTTCGGACCCTCTATGCCGACGATGTTTGGCGTGGAAGATGAGCGTCCGCGCATGATTCAAGGCGACCACGGCAAGAACTATATTGTACCGGTTGAGAAGTATGGCGTTAAAATGATGTCTATCGGCTTCCTGACTCCTCCTGATGGCGCTGTTATCTGGCGTGGCCCGATGGCAAGTTCTGCTCTGAAGCAATTTATATCTGATGTAGATTGGGGTGAGTTGGATTACCTGCTGATTGACCTTCCGCCGGGAACTTCGGACATTCACTTAACCATGGTTCAGGCGCTGCCGGTAACAGGTGCTGTTATAGTTACAACTCCTCAGAAAGTAGCTTTAGCCGATGCCATGAAAGGCTTACAGATGTTCCGTCAGCCACAGATCAATGTTCCTGTTTTGGGTGTTGTTGAGAATATGGCGTACTTTACACCTGCAGAGCTTCCTGAAAATAAATATTTCATTTTTGGTGAAGGCGGCGGCAAAGCCCTGGCAGACAAGTATGAAGTGCCACTTTTAGGCCAGATTCCAATCGTTCAGAGCATCCGTGAGAGCGGCGATGCTGGAACTCCGGTAGTTTTACAGAACGATTCTCCGGCTTCCGGTGTTTTCAGAGAGTTGGCCCAGGCTGTGGCGCAGCAGGTTTCTGTTCGCAACGCAACTATAGCCAAAACGCAACCCGTAGAAATTAAAAGCTAACGAAATATGGCAGCTAGTAACATAGATCAAGATTTCCTGAACCGAATAGAAGGTGCCCTTGACCAGATCAGGCCGTACCTGGAGGCAGATGGCGGCAACGTGAAAGTGCTGGAAGTAACCGAGGACATGGTGCTGAAGCTGGAATTGCTTGGTGCCTGCGGCTCCTGCCCTATGTCTACCATGACGCTGAAAGCCGGTGTAGAGCAATCTGTGTTAAGAGCTATCCCCGAAATTAAAGCCGTAGAAGCCATTAACCTGACTCCTATAAACGGATAATAAAAAGTATTTATAGTTCGCAGCAGCCCCGGTTTATAGTTTAAGCCGGGGCTGTTGCGTTTTACCCCATCCCACCCTACCCCTAAGAACAGCGGAAGGAGTTTTTACTAATGTTTTTAAGATTGGATTGATCTTTATGTTTTTCGTCTGTACTGGGATCAATGGGGATTTGGGGATTTGATCAACCATTCAACAATTTAACCTCCAACAATCGGCAATCAACAATTAAGCCTCCAACCATTTAACAATTAACAATCGCCTTTCCCATCCGTATCAAAATAACTATATTTGCCTATATTCTGACGATACAGCACTATGTTAAAAGCCAACGACCCATCCCTGCATTCCTGGATAGAAATAGCACCTAACAGCGATTTCCCAATTCAGAACCTCCCATTCGGCATTTTTGAGACCGACGACAGAGACCCGCGTGTTGGCGTTGCCATCGGCGACTATGTATTTGACTTACTGGCAGTGGCCAGGCTCAACTTATTTGAGCTGATCGATATTGATCCGAATGTTTTTCACAGGCCTTACCTAAACGATTTTATTGCCTTAGGCAAACCAACCTGGCGTGCAGTGCGCAACCGTGTTTCGGCTTTGCTCCGCAACGATAATGATGAGATTAGCGGCAGCAGCGAACTCATTGACAAGTGCCTGGTAAAACAGAGCGATGTGCGTATGCTGATGCCTGTTAAAGTTGGTAACTATACGGATTTTTACTCCAGTATAGAGCACGCTACCAACGTGGGTACCATGTTCCGGGATCCAAAGAATGCCCTTTTACCAAACTGGAAGCATATCCCGATCGGTTACCACGGCCGCGCCTCATCTATAGTTGTTTCAGGTACTGATGTCCGCAGACCTAATGGACAGACTAAAGCGCCTGATGCTGAGTTACCAACTTTCGGCCCAACCCGCTTATTAGATTTTGAACTCGAAGTTGCTTTTATCACCGGCAGAGAAACCAAACTTGGCGAAAGCATCACACCAAACGAAGCGGATAACTATATTTTCGGACTGGTACTGTTCAACGACTGGTCGGCAAGGGATATGCAGACCTGGGAATATGTGCCACTGGGCCCGTTCCTGGCAAAAAGTTTTGCATCCTTAATTTCTCCGTGGGTAGTTACGCTGGATGCACTTGAGCCATTTAAAGTAAAAGGCCCGGTACAAGACCCAAAACCACTGCCTTATCTGCAATTTACTGGCAATCATAACTACGATATTAACCTGGAAGTACTGATCAAACCGGAAAGCGGACAGGAGACAAGTATATGCCACTCTAACTATAAATACATGTACTGGAACATGAACCAGCAACTGGCACACCAGAGCAGCAACGGCTGTAACCTGCAGGTCGGCGACATGTATGCTTCCGGAACTATAAGCGGCTCCGATAAAGGTTCATATGGCTCAATGCTGGAACTAACCTGGCGCGGCACTCAACCTATAAAACTAGCTGACGGCACAGAACGCAAGTTCATCAACGACTACGACACCGTAATCATGCGTGGTTTTAGTGAGAAGAATGGTATCCGAATCGGTTTCGGAGAAGTGAAAGGGAAAGTACTGCCTGCTTTGTAATTGCTTGATCGTTGGAGGTTGATTGTTGAATTGCTATTTTTATTCCCCTCCTTGGAGGGGTTAGGGGTGGGTTTATTTCAACTATAAACGATACAAATCCAGAAAACTATAAGCTATAAAACCACTGCTCAGCCGGTGGTTTTATAGCTTAAACGTTACCATTGCCGCCTTACCTGATATGCCGTATATTAGCAGTACAAACCAGGATGCTTTACATATTCTAAATTAAACCAGATGGCTTACAAAACCATAGACCCACAGGACGTTAAAACCGCTGAAGTGCACGCTTTGCTGCTTGGTGCCATTGCCCCACGCCCGATAGCTTTTGCCAGCACCACCGACCTGGAAGGTAACGTGAACCTGAGCCCGTTCAGCTTTTTTAACGTGTTCAGTGCCAAGCCACCGATTCTTGTTTTCTCGCCTGCCCGCCGCGTGCGCGACAACACCAGCAAGCATACTTTAGAGAATGTGATGGCTACAAAAGAAGTGGTGATCAATATTGCCAACTATAGTATTGTAGAACAAATGTCGTTGGCCAGCACGGAATATGACCGAGGCATAAATGAGTTTGTAAAGTCAGGGTTGACACCTGAGGCCTCTGTTTTAATAGCGCCGCCTCGGGTGCAGGAAGCACCAGTTTCTTTTGAATGTAAGGTGAATGAGGTGATCAGTTTAGGTCCGGAAGGTGGCGCCGGCAACTTGGTGATTTGTGAAGTGCTGCTGATGCACATTAATGAAAATATTCTGGATGAGAACGGAAAGATTGATCCTTACAAACTGGATGGCGTTGCCCGTATGGGTGGCGATTATTACCTGCGTGCCAACGGAGACTGTATTTTTGAGCTACCAAAACCGGTAAAGAACAGAGGAATCGGCATAGACATGTTACCTCCGCACATCCGCAAAAGTGCAATACTCACCGGCAACAACCTTGCACGCTTAGGCAACTCCGAAACCATACCTACCCACACCGAAGTAGAGGCCTTTAAAACTGAACCTATAGTTGCCTATACGCTGAATAAGTATAAAAATGACCCAACTACGCTTAAGCAGGAACTGGAAAAGCTCGGGAAGAAATTGCTGGAAGATAACCAGGTAGCAGAGGCATGGAAAGTGTTGCTGTTAAGGAAACAACTATAAAATAAATATCTCCATAATGTAAAAGCCCGCTGTTAAAGCGGGCTTTTACATTATGGAGATAAGTTGCACTTCAATATTAGTTGCGCACGGCTATCATCAGGCCCAACTCTTTATAACGCATGCCAAAACGTTTGGCGATCTGGGCGTTGGTAAGGCTCCCTTTGTAGATATAAACGCCACTGCGGTAATGTTCATTGGTAAACAAAACTTCACTTACACCGCCGTATTTTGATATCTCAGTAAGGATAGGCGTAAAGATGTTGCTTAAAGCAGATGTTGCTGTACGCGGCACCCGCGATGGAATATTAGGCACGCAGTAATGAATGATATCGTATTTACGGTAGATCGGGCGACTATGGGAGGTTAACTCAGAAGTTTCGAAGCAACCACCGTGGTCAATGCACACATCGATGATCACGGAACCCGGGTTCATCTGCGCCACTATACTTTCCTCTACCATACACGGCATACGCCCATCCTCGGCAACAAGCGCACCAATAACAACATCAGCCTGCTTTATCTCGTGGTACAGCACCGTTTTATCTAAAGTAGAAGTAAACAACTGCGTACCTACGTTATGCTTAAGGCGGCGGAGTTTATAGATGTGATTGTCAAAAACTTTTACTTCAGCTCCTAAACCAAGGGCTGCCCGGGCCGCATATTCGGCTACAGTACCGGCACCAAGTATAACTACTTTGCTTGGCGGTACGCCTGTAATACCACCAAGTATAATGCCGCGTCCGTCATTGCTGATACTTAAATATTCTGCTGCGATCAGCATTACGGTGCTTCCTGCAATCTCGCTCATAGCCCTAACTACAGGTTTGGAATCCGATTTATCGCGGAGCAGCTCATAAGAGATGGCGTTTATCTTTTTGCGCAGCAGGGCATTAATATAATCGGCTGTAAGGCTACCAAACTGCAAAGCAGAGATCAGGGTTTGCCCGGGATGGAGGTATTCAATTTCGTCGTAAGTAGGTGGCGCTACTTTCAGGATGATGTCGGCTTCGTATACTTCTTTGGCAGAATAAACAACCTTGGCTCCTGCCTCCGAAAAGTCGTTATCCGAATACTTTGAAGGACTTCCCGCTCCGGCTTCGATCCAGATGCGGTGGCCATGGTCTGTCAGCTGTTTTACGGCATCAGGGGTAAGGCCGATACGGTTCTCCTGAAACGACGATTCTTTAGGTATTCCTATAAAGAGATTGCGTTTGCGTTCTTCAACCGCCAACATCGACTCTTTCGGATAAAGCGCCTGTCCGGCTATTCTTCCAATTTCTACGGCGAATCGCTCCGTCATATTACACCTTATTTATCGTCATGGTACGCACCTCGCTGTCTTCAGCAGTTTGCAGGGTTACAAGCAGATAATGCTCCGGCAGCAAATTCGGGATCAGGGAAGGCCATTCGATCAGGCAAATATTACCCGAATCGAAATACTCCAATGCCCCGATATTCAGTGCTTCGCGCTCATCGCTTATCCTATAAAAATCGAAATGGTAAATTAGTTTCCCGATTTCGGTTTCATATTCATTTACAAGGGCAAACGTAGGGCTGCTTACATTTTCCTGCACACCCATTTGACGGCAAAATTCCTTTATTAAAGTGGTTTTGCCGGCTCCCATCGGGCCTTCAAAAAGTATTACAGGCTCTTCGCTGGCTGCTTCCAGCAGCATGGCAGCCGCTGTTGGCAAATCATCCAACGAATTCATTTTAAACAGAGCCTTCTCTACTCCGGTGTTATACATTTTTAGGTGTAAGCGTTATAAACGGTATAATGCACTCCTCCAACGATACCCCACCATGCTGGAACGTGTCTTTATAGTAGTTCACGTAGTAGTTATAATTGTTGGGGTACGCGAAAAAGTAATCTTCTATTGCAAACACAAACGTAGTAGAAACATTGGCCTTTGGCAAGAAAAATCTCTCCGGCTTGCGCACGGTAAACACATCTTTGTCCGTGTATCCCAGGTTTTTACCATGCTTATAGCGCAGGTTGGTGTTGGTCTGGCGGTCGCCGATGATCTTGAATGGGCGCTTTACGCGTATAGTTCCGTGGTCGGTGGTAATGATCAGGCGACCTTTTTTCTCGGCTATCGCTTTCAGTGTATCGAATAATGGCGAGTGCAGGAACCATGACCTGGTGATAGAACGGTAAGCCGATTCGTCCGGGGCAAGCTCGCGTACCATGTTGCTATCGGTACGGGCATGCGAGAGCATATCCACGAAGTTGTATACTATAACATTCAGCTTGTTATTATCCAGGTTACTGAACTTAGAGAGCAGGTCCTTACCCGCTGCTACGTTTGTAATTTTATGGTAGCTATGCTTGTCGGTAACACGGTTCTGCTGAAACTGTATATCCAGGAACTCCGGCTCATTCAGGTTTTTGCCTTCGTCCTCGTCGTCGCTTACCCACAGGTTCGGGTACTTTTTAGCGATATCGTTCGGCAGCATGCCAGAGAAAATTGCGTTACGGGCATAAGCAGTAGTGGTCGGAAGTATCGAATAATACATCTCTTCTGAATCCACTGTAAAGTAATCGTTGATGATCGGCTCCAGCACTTTCCACTGGTCGTAGCGCAGGTTATCTATCAATACAAAATAAACCGGCCTGTCAGACTCCTTCATCATCGGGAAAACACGCTCTTTAAATAACTGGTGCGACATCAGCGGAGCATCATCACTTTCCTTATTCACCCAGTCTTCATAGTTGTCCATGATAAACTTCGCGAAGTTAGAGTTTGCCTCATCCTTCTGCATGTTTATCACATCGGCCATACTCTTGTTTTCGGTCTCATCTATTTCCAACTCCCAGTATGTCAGTTTTTTATAGATATCAGCCCACTCTCCCGGACTTAAACGCTCACCAAAAGCCATACCCAACTGGCGGAAATCGCGCTGGTAACTCTGGTTAGTTCTTTCTGATACAAGCCTCTTATTTTCGAGGGCTTTTTTTACAGAAAGCAGTATCTGGTTCGGGTTAAGCGGTTTTATCAGGTAGTCTGTAATTTTGGCCCCAATTGCCTCTTCCATAATATGCTCTTCCTCGCTCTTTGTGATCATGATCACAGGCATGGCCGGACGTATCGTTTTGATCTCGTTCAGAGTTTCTAATCCACTGATGCCGGGCATATTTTCATCAAGGAAAACAACATCATATGGTTGTTCCTGTACTTTATCTATCGCGTCGGTACCGCTGTTTACCGGGGTTATGTCGTAACCTTTGTCTTCCAGGAACAGAATATGGGGTTTGAGCAGGTCGATCTCATCATCGGCCCATAAAATCGTATATCTTTGCATAGTTTTATTTAGATAAATTGCTAAACTGCTTCATTATTAAATTGTTGTGTAACCGGCACCTAACAAGTTAAGGCCTGTTACTACTTACGGATTATTAAGCAGCAAGAATATGTATATCAGAAAGTTGCAACACAACTTATGTATCTTTTCGTCGCAGCAATTCAACCATTTAACAATTAAACGCTCCAATTGGTGAACAAGAAAAAAATCTTTAACGACCCGGTATACGGCTTTATAACAGTTCCGTCTGAGCTCTTGTTCGATATTATCGACCATCCATACTTCCAGCGCCTGCGCCGCATTAAGCAGTTAGGCCTGACAGAGATGGTTTATCCGGGAGCGCTGCACACCCGCTTTCATCATGCGTTAGGTGCCATGCACCTGATGAACACCGCCCTGCAAACACTAAAAAGTAAAAATAACGAAATTTCCGATACCGAATTCGAAGCGTCGTTAATTGCCATATTGCTGCACGACATTGGCCATGGCCCTTTCTCACATGCCCTCGAAACCGCTATTTTTAAAGAAGTGCATCATGAGCATTTGTCATTGCACATCATGCATATGCTTAACGAAGAGTTTGGCGGAAGATTGAGCCTGGCCATCGATATATTTACAGATAAGTACGAACGCAGGTTTTTCCACCAGCTCGTTTCGAGCCAACTGGATGTAGATCGCCTTGATTACCTGAACCGCGACAGCTTTTACACAGGCGTGTATGAAGGCAAGATCGGTGCAGACCGCATTATTAAAATGCTGGACGTGGCCAACGATAAACTGGTTGTGGAGGAAAAAGCAATTTATAGTATTGAGAACTTCCTGGTGAGCCGCCGCCTGATGTATTGGCAGGTTTACCTGCATAAAACCGTGATCAGTGCTGAAAATATGGTGCTGCGAGCGGTACAACGCGCGCGCCAGCTGTTACAACTAGGCATTGATGTACCAGCCAGCCCCTGCCTTAAGTTTTTCCTGGCGTCGGACCTGACGATGAAACATTTTGAGGATGATGCCACAATACTGGAGCGCTTCGTTAGTCTGGATGATCACGACGTCTGGAGCGGCATAAAACAATGGGCTTCCCACTCTGACAGCATTCTTTCCTATTTATCTGGCTGTATTTTAAACAGAAAGCTGTTTAAGGTTATCATCTCGAACAAACCAGTAGACGAAGAAATGATGCTGGGTATCAGCGAACTCATTCAGGATCGTTTTAAAGTTGCCGACGAAGACATTAAGTACCTTATGATATCGGGAAAGATCAGTAATAATGCCTACCAGTCAGAAGGACAATCTATAGAAGTGTTAACCAAAGCCGGTTATATAGTAGATGCTGCCGACGCTTCAGACCTGCCTAATATTCAAGCACTTAGCAATAAAGTTGAGAAATATTATGTTTGTTACCCGAGGGAAGTAGCGCATTAGAGGAATAAAGTGATTAGACCTAGCAGTGTGCGCAGTTCCTGCTAGCGTCAGGGCTATTATTTATAGTTTACAAATTGTCATCCTGAGCAAAGTCGAAGGATCTTATTTTTCCTTCAAGTTCTCTTTTGTCATTTCGACGAAAGGAGAAATCTGGATTCTATAGTTGAAGACTTTTAAAACACGAACTAAGCTATAGTTTCAAATCACCTTTAATTCTGGGAGCTTTATTTACCTATCGTTTCAATCCAGCTTTGGTGCCCTCACGGCCGGGAGGCCCCGTCTTCGGGCATCGCGCTGTGCGAATCTCTTTTGCTCGTTCCTCGCAATGCCTACGGCACCAGATATTCACAAGGCGCTCAACCCAAAGACTGAGAAATTTCTCATAACCGCCGCCTGTCTATAGTTTGAACCTGTAAGCTCCGGGATTTATCGTTGTCATAGTTCCGTAGGGACAGGTCGCGACCTGTCCGCTCAATACCGTCAACTAAAGAACTAAAAAACCACAGGAAAAGATAGCAAAGGCAGTAGAAACTCCCCACCTTGAACTACTGAGAAGATATTTCGAAGGTAGCGAGCGTAGCTCTGAGGGGCAGGAGTGGTTGAACCACCGAAACTATAGAACTTAAGCTCTTAAACGAAGTTCCCCAGTTCATTAAAAATATGCTGGCATACATTAAACATACAACATCAATTGGGACTAAGCTTAGAGTAACTATAAATCTGCAATTTTAACACCCGGCATTCCAGAGAATTTAATTACATATCATATTCCTGCCCGTTAACTTTTTATTAAGTTTGCACCCCGGAAGCGTTAGCGTTTTTGAGATTTTGCTATAATTTTACATCATGGAATTTACTGTTCAACAGATAGCTGAATTGCTACAGGGGAAGATTGAGGGAGATAACGCAGCCAAAGTCAGCACGTTAGCCAAAATAGAGGAAGCACAAAATGGTGCCCTTGCTTTTTTGTCTAACCCGAAATACGAACCTTATTTATATACTACAGGAGCCAGTGCCGTTATAGTTTCTGATAAACTGGAACTGAAAAAACCTGTATCTGCTGCACTAATCCGCGTTAGCGATCCTTACAGCAGCTTCTCTACGTTATTACAGTATTACCAGGCAGCACTTCTTGCATCTAAAACCGGTGTTGAAGAGCCAGCTTTTATAGGCAGCGGCTCCGAAATTGGAGATAACCATTATCGTGGTGCTTTTTCTTACATCGGCAATAACTGCAAAATTGGTGCAAACGTGCGCATTTTTCCGCAGGTGTATGTTGGCGATAACGTAACGATAGGCGACAACACAACCATTTTTGCAGGTGCAAAACTATACTCCAATACTATAGTTGGCAGCAATTGTACCTTACATGCCGGTGTGGTTTTAGGTAGCGACGGTTTCGGGTTTGCCCCGCAACCGGATGGTTCTTATAAAATGGTACCACAGATCGGAAATGTAGTGCTGGAAGATGATGTATCCATTGGAGCAAATACAACTATAGATTGTGCTACCATGGGCTCTACCATTATCCGTCAGGGCACTAAAATCGATAACCTGGTACAGATAGCACATAACGTAGAAGTTGGCAAACATACTGTAATTGCAGCCCAGACCGGTATTTCAGGATCATCGAAAATTGGTAACCATTGCGTAATAGCGGGCCAGGTGGGCATAGTTGGTCACATAACTATAGCTGACAAAACTACAATCGGCGCACAATCTGGTGTAGGTAAAACCATCAAAAAATCAGGCACGATTATACAGGGTTCTCCAGCTTTCGACTATAAACAAAACTTAAGAGCGTTGGCGGTTTTCAGAAAATTACCGGAGCTACAACGCGATTTAGAAGCACTAAGCGAAAAAATATAGCATACCTGATAACTGCTCAACCCCTTAACAAAAATAATACTGGCAAGGCCGGATATAAAACCTTAAGTTTGCGGTAAAATGGCTGCCTACTTTGGCAGTTATTCAAAACGTAACAGCCACAGTATTTGCTAAAAGCAGGCTCCAGATAAGAATAGAATAGTAAATGAACTATAAACAGCATACCATTAAAGCTCCGGTAACGGTTTCCGGTATTGGCTTGCACACAGGCGTTGTGTCTAACATGACCTTTACTCCTGCTCCTGCAAACCATGGCTATAAATTCCAGCGTATCGATTTACCGGACCAGCCTATAGTTGCTGCCGATGTAGATAATGTGGTGGATCTTTCGCGCGGTACAACCATAGAGCAAAATGGTGCCAGGGTAAATACGGTAGAGCATACGCTTGCCGCATTGGTAGGCCTGGAAATAGACAATGTTCTTATTCAGCTGGATGGGCCGGAGCCTCCTATCATGGATGGTTCTTCTATTGAGTTTGTAAAGGCTTTATTGGAAGTTGGCTTACAGGAACAAAATGCACTTCGCAACTATTTCGAACTGACAGAAGGCATTACTTACAAAGATGAAGCCCGTGGCGTAGAGATTGTTGGCTTACCGTTGAACGATTACCGCCTGACGGCTATGGTTGATTATAACTCTCCTGTGTTAGGTAGTCAGCATGCCTCTATCACAAACATGAACCAGTTTGAAAGAGAGATCGCACCTTGCCGTACTTTCTGTTTTTTACACGAACTGGAAGCGCTTCACAAGCAAAACCTGATAAAAGGTGGCAACCTGGATAACGCTATAGTTATAGTTGACCGTGTGGTAAACGACAGTGAGCTATCTATGCTGGCTGAAATGCTGAATAAGCCAAAGGTAGAAGTAAAAGAAACCGGCACGCTGAATAACACAGAGCTTCGTTTCAAAAACGAGCCGGCACGCCACAAATTGCTGGATCTGATGGGTGACCTTGCCCTGATCGGCAGACCTATTAAAGGACAGATACTGGCTGCACGCCCTGGGCACGCGGCAAATATCGGTTTTGCTAAAAGAGTGAAAAGAGCTATACAGGAAGCATCAATTCAAAGCGTACCCGTGTACGATGAGAAGAAACCTCCTGTAATGGATATAAACCAGATCTCAGCTACCCTTCCGCACCGTTACCCATTCCTGTTAATCGATAAGATCATTCACCTGGATGAGACAACGGTAACGGGCGTGAAAAATGTAACGATGAACGAGCCATTCTTCCAGGGTCATTTCCCTGGCAACCCTGTGTTGCCGGGTGTGATTCAGATCGAAGCCATGGCACAAACAGGCGGTATCCTGGTTCTGAACACAGTCGAAAATCCTGAAGATTACTGGACCTACTTCCTGGGTGTAGATAAATGCCGCTTTAAGCGCAAAGTAATTCCGGGAGATACAATCATCTTTAAATGTGAGTTGCTGGCTCCTATAAAACGTGGAATTGCTAAAATGAGTGGTCAGGCTTTTGTTGGTGGCCAACTTGTTATGGAAGCAGAAATGTCGGCAAGTATAGTTAAGAAAAAAGCATGAATCAGCCATTAGCATACATCCACCCGGAAGCCAAGATCGCGCACAACGTCGTGATCGAGCCGTTTTCTACCATCTATAAGAACGTAGAGATCGGAGAAGGTACCTGGATAGGCCCGAACGTAACGATAATGGAAGGCGCCCGCATTGGTAAGAACTGTAAGATCTTCCCTGGTGCGGTTATCTCTTCTGTGCCACAAGACCTTAAATTCGCCGGCGAAGAAACCACTGCTGTTATCGGTGACAATACCGTTATCAGGGAGTGCGTAACCGTTAGCCGCGGAACTATAGATAAAATGCGTACCGTGGTAGGCAGCAACTGCCTTATCATGTCTTACGCTCACATTGCACACGACTGTATAGTTGGCAACAACTGTATCGTAGTTAATGCGGTGCAGATGGCCGGCCACGTTGAGATGGGTGATTTCGCGATAATTGGCGGCTCAAGCGCAGTACACCAGTTCGTAAAGATCGGGGCACATGCTATGATCTCCGGTGGTTCATTAGTTCGTAAAGATGTTCCTCCTTATGTAAAAGCTGCCCGTGAGCCACTTACCTATGCTGGTATCAACTCTATCGGGTTGCGCCGCCGTGGTTTTACAAGCGAGCAGATAAACGAAGTGCAGCAACTATACAGAATTTTGTTCATGAGCGGTTACAACACCACCGAAGCCCTGGACAAGATAGAACTGGAAATGGCCCCAAGCAAAGAGCGCGATGAGATCGTGAACTTTGTGCGCAACTCGGGTCGTGGCATTATTAAGAGCTACTTCGGTAAAGATGCAAATTAACCTAAGCAACTTAGGTAAACGATACAATTACGAGTGGATTTTCCGGAACCTGACCTATACTTTTGAGTCAGGCACTGCTTACGCCATATTAGGGCATAACGGATCCGGGAAATCCACTCTTCTTACTGTTATATCCGGCCACAACCTGCACTCCGAGGGCGAAATAAACTATAAAGTTGCCGGAAAAGATATTCCTGTCGAAAAGATTTATAATTCGCTCTCCTTAACGGCCCCTTACCTCGAACTGGTTGAAGAATTCACACTTCTGGAGATGATCGAGTTTCATACCCGGTTCAAACCTCTGCGCCAAAATCTGTCAGCCTTAGAATTGATAGACAGGCTGGGACTACAAAAATCGAAACATAAATTTGTAAAGGATTTCTCGTCGGGGATGAAGCAACGCCTTAAACTGGGGCTGGCCATTTATTCTGATTCTGAATTACTGCTACTGGATGAACCAACTACTAACCTTGATGAAGAAGGTGTAGCCTGGTATCAGGAACATGTAGCACAGAACAGAAGCAACCGCCTGATTATAGTTGGTTCCAATATTTTGCACGAGTATAGTTTCTGCGATCAGCACCTGCGTATCTCAGATTATCATGTGGTACCAACTGCTAAACACAAACTATAACATATTCAAAATTGCAGATTGGCTATTACTTTTAAAGTAAGCTTTCTTAAATTTGCAACTATAACAAGCAGACACCATGGGAAGAGCATTTGAATTTAGAAAAGCCCGCAAGTTTAAGCGCTGGGATAAGATGTCGAAGGCATTTACACGCCTTGGTAAAGAGATCGTGATGGCCGTAAAAGAAAGCGGACCGAACCCAGAGACAAACTCGCGCCTGCGCACAGCTATCCAAAACGCAAAAGGCGTTAACATGCCAAAAGACCGAGTGGAAGCTGCCATTAAGCGTGCATCCTCTAAGGAAGAAAAAGATTACGAAGAAGTTGTGTACGAAGGCTACGGACCGCACGGCATTGCTATACTTGTAGAAACAGCTACTGATAATATTAACCGTACCATTGCCAACATGCGTGTTTACTTTTCGCGTGCAGGCGGTGCTGTTGGCAAAACAGGATCACTGGATTTTATATTTACCCGCAAAGGTATTTTTAAGATTAACCCGGAAGGCGTTGATATTGAGGAGTTGGAACTGGAACTGATCGATTTTGGCGCTGACGATATTTACGAGCACGAAGGCGAAATTATAGTTGAAACTGCCTTTGCTGACTTTGGACAGATGCAGAAAGCACTGGAAGAAAAGGGCCTGAACGTAATTAGTGCAGAACTTCAGCGCATACCAAACACCAGAACAGAGCTTACTGACGAGCAGGCAGAAGAGATAGAGAACCTGGTGGAGAAAATTGAAGAAGACGACGATGTGCAGGCTGTTTACCACAACATGGCCTAAGCATCTCAAACTATAGTTAGGCGTTCAAAAGCTGCCCCAAAGGCAGCTTTTGTTGTTTATGAAAGTATACTTTTAAGATTAAACACGTACGTACCAAAACACTTCCAAAAATGCTATGCTGATTTATGTTCTGTTTGTAGTAGGTTTTGTACTGCTTATAAAAGGGGCAGACATGCTGGTAACCGGTGCCACTGCTATTGCCAAAAAGTACCAGGTTTCGGATATGGTGGTTGGCTTAACTATAGTTTCAATAGGCACTTCCTTACCCGAACTGATCGTGAATATACTATCCAGCATGGAAGGTAAACCTGACCTGGCTATCGGTAACGTATTTGGAAGTAACGTAGCCAACTTATTGCTGATACTGGGTATAACCGCAATCATATGCCCATTACCCATCAAGCGAAACACAATACTTACTGAGATTCCTTTTTCTCTGATAGCCACATTACTGGTAGGGTTCCTGGCTAACGCTAAGCTTTTCGACAACTATAGCCAACTATATATTAGTAGGAGCGACGGTTATATACTTATCTTTTTCTTTATCCTATTCCTGGCTTATATCTATAATATCGCAAAAACGAATAAAGACGAAGTTATTCCGGAAGAAAACACCTCAGAATTGACAACAGGCAAAGCACTTATTTTCATACTGCTTGGTATTATAGGCTTGTTCCTGGGTGGTAAGTGGGTAGTAGATGGGGCAGTAAGTATAGCAACAGCAGTTGGATTAAGCGAATCGTTTATAGGCTTAACGGTTGTCGCTATTGGCACATCGCTTCCCGAACTGGTTACCTCTGCAACGGCCGCTTACCGGCGTAACATTGATATTGCAGTAGGTAATGTTATTGGTTCAAATATCTTTAATTTGCTTTGGATACTGGGTATCAGTGCCATTATTCACCCTCTGCCTTTTAATGTGCTTAGCAACTATGACATTGTCATGATGATCTTCGCCAGTACCCTTTTAATTCTAACGATGCCAATCGGACAGAGAAATACGATTGGCAGAATAAGTGGTATTATTTTCCTGTTCGTTTATATCGGTTACATTCTGTTTTTGATACAGCGGGGATAAAAAGGAGCTTTATTTTAAGCTATAGTTCTTTTATAGTTAGATATCAGAACCGGAGTATAAAATCTGTCAGATTCTCATTTCTTTCTAAGTCCAGGCGTTTACGCAGGCGGTAACGGCTTATCTCAACGCCGCGCACCGATATGCTAAGTAATTGCGCTATCTCTTTTGTAGTAAGGTTAAGGCGCAGGTAAGTGCTCAGCTTTATTTCCTGCGGTGTTATATCCGGGTACTTCTCCTGCAGGCGTTTGGTAAAGTCGCCATGTACGTGGTTAAAATGCAGCTCAAACTGTTTCCAGTCTGCGTCGCTCGTAATGTTCTGTTCTATATTCTTTATGATCCGCTTTACCTCCTCGCTATGCTGCTGCAACTCGCCCTGCTTCACGATAGATTGTAGTTCAAGCTTTACATTGTTAAGCAACTCATTTTTATTGATCAGGTGAAAGGTAGAAGACGCCAGTTCGCGATTCATGTGCTCGATCTCAGATTGCTGCTTTTCATGTTTCAGGCGCAGTATCTTTTTCTCACTTTGCTTGGCTGCCTCCTGCACCTGCGTATCTTTCTCGCTCAGCAACCGTTCCTTATCTTTAATTATCAGCAATTTCTCACGTCTGAACCTTTTCTCAAGGTAATGAAAGAAAGTGCCCAGCATAAAAAAGCCACACAGTAAATAAACTATAAAGGCTACCTTGCTCCTGTAAAAAGGCGGCTCAACTGAAAAAACGAAGCTTTTTGCATCGCTGGTGTTGCCATGTATGTTGCGCGCGCGCACATGGAAAGTATAGTCTCCTTCCGGCAGGTTGGTATATTCCTTTTCGGTTTTGTTAGTCCACACTGACCAGTCTTCATCAAAGTTTTCCAGGTAGTACTGGTATTGCGTTCTTTCAGGCCTTTCGTAAAAAGAGCTGGAGTATGTAAATCTTACGGAGTTTTGGGCATAGGGCAGGCTGATGATGTCAGCGTTCAAAAGTGCCCGTTCCGACAACAACAGGGAGTCCTGTTCAAATGACGTATTGAAAACCTTGGTTAAATGCGCATTAAAAGGATACAGGGTTTTGCTTCTGGAAGCATCAAAATGAATGAACCCATCTTTAGCCCCGAACAAAACATTATTTAGGTCCAGTATCTTAATGTAAGGCAGGTCGTCGTTCAGCCTGTCGCTTATATTATTAAAGCGTTTGCTCTCAATTTGTGGTTCTCCAAATTTATTCAGGCTCAGTTTCCCGACACGCTGGTTTGAAATAAAGTAAATATTCCCCTGCACGTCTTCCTCCATCTCCACCAAGTGCTCGTCAGCGTTAAAGTAAGACGAAAAAACGCTGTCTTTTACAAAAATACCTTTATCATAATCAAAACGATAGATACCGGTAAGTGCAGGAAAGTATAGTTTACCCTGCAATCGCTCCATATTAACTAACTGGTCTGAGGGCAGACCATGCTTCGAATTATAGAACCATACTTTTTTTATCGCACTAAAATCATTCTCAAACCTTATCCTAAACACTCCTTTATAGCCATGTGCTATCCAAAGATTGCCACGCTCATCAAAATCCAGCACTCTGGATGATTCCTGAAAGCCCTTATACTTGCGTAATAGCTTGAGATCATTTCCTTCTTTTTTAAGGAGGCTTATTCCATCATAAGAGCCAAGGATAAACAAGTCAGGATGATCAGGGACCTGAATGTAATCCCAGGAACCATTGCCGCTTGCGATCTTATTTGCCTGGCCACTCGCAATTCTGTAAGGCCCTGTATGGTGCCCCATTAGCAGTAATTCCTGGTAATTGCGTAGTTTGTATACCTGCCCCGTAGAGTTCGGAACCGGCTCATACTTGTTATTATTCCCCAGGTCAGTAACAAACAAACTGCTTGTAGTACCCAGGTATAGTTTGTCATTTAACTTCAGAGCCGCATAACCAGCTCCCGATACGCCCTTTGAACCATCTATCCTGCTGAAAGGAGAACTCAGCTCTACTAACGATAGACCATTGTTAAGGCTTAGCCATAGGTTTTCGTGTACGTCCTGGTACAAGGCATGAATGGTGTTATCAAAAAGGCCATCTGCTCTTGTTAAATGCAAAAGTAAGTCACCCTGTTTATTAATGATGTATAGACCATCGTTCTGCGTTCCGATGGCATAGGTACCATCTTTAAGTAACACAGCCTGATTTATGACCAGGTGCTGCAGTATTTCAGCATCTTCCATCTGCATAAGTTCCGGCTTAACGCCGTTGTAATGGAAGATGCCATCCTGCACTGTAAATATGAGAAGGTTAGCCTGATCTAATGGAAGTATAGAGGCGATTCGGCTATTCGCAAACCGCTCACCGCCCGGCAAAGGCCTTATCTTTCCATTTTCGAGCTCCGACAGTCCTACGCCCCACTCCATCGTATAGAGCCTGTTTTTAACTTTAAAAGACAGCTCCAGCGGGTTCTTTGGGGTTATTACCTTTATTTTCTTGCCCGGAGTATAGATGTAGATGTTTTTAAACGTAGCGAAATAGATATCGCCATCAATTTCATAGATCCGCCATACTTCATCAAAATTTCGGTTCCCTGCCGGTATCAGCTCTCTTAAAGAGTAATATTTCAGATTACCATGTTTGTCCGGTTCAAAAAATCCGAAGTCTGCCTGGCTCCCTACATATACACGGCCAAGCGACCTGGATGTATAAATGGACCTAACCTTTGTTCCGCTGTTTACCGGAAAACGGCTCCATTCAGCACCATCAAATTTCAGCAGGCCAAAATTGTTGGCCACATAAATAACTTCCCTGTCATCCTGCGCAACTCCCCAGCTCTGAATGCCACCGTTAAAGTTTTCGGTACTGAAGTTTCTAACAAACGGATTACCCCAATACCGCGGCTGTGCCTGAAGAGAATAAAGGGGCAAGAACACGATTAGGCTTAAAAACAGGGTGGCCAGTTGTACAACAGACTTCATATTTACTTAACTTATAGTATAAAGCTACTAAATTTTGAATGATGTATTCAATTTAACAGAAAAGCTGATCTTTAAAAATTAAAAAACAGCCATCACTATTCAAAAAAAGCCTTTTTTACCAATTTGATGTATTCTTGATGTATATTATAAAACGCATTGATGTATTCGTGATGTAGCCGTTTTTTAGTTTTTGCAAAGTAAAACAAGGTACTTCAAACCTAATTAACTGATCACTTACCTACAAACTTTCATTATGAGGAAAATTATACTATTGCTGCTATTTCACCTCTATGGGATAGCGTATGCACAAACTACCGTAACCGGGCGGGTGACTACCGCCAATGAAGGAATTCCACTTCCTGGGGTAAGTGTAGTAGTTAAAGGTACAACTGTGGGTACAGCCACAGACGTTAATGGTAACTACTCCCTAACATTACCTGAACAGGCAAACACCCTGCGCTTTTCTTACATAGGCTTTATTGCGCAGGAAGTGGCAGTTGACAACAGGTCCGTAATAAACATTCTACTGGAAGAAGACACAAAGACACTGGAAGAGGTTGTAGTGATCGGTTATGGCACCCAGCGCCGCAGCGAACTAACCGGCGCCATTAGTTCAGTAAAACCAGAAGAGATTACTGCTACACCGGTACTTCGTATAGAGCAGGCGCTACAGGGCCGCGTAACAGGTGTACAGGTAGCCAACGTTTCCGGTCAGCCTGGTGACGCACCATCAGTGCGGATCAGGGGTATCGGTACTTCAGGCAGTGCTGCTCCACTCTATATAGTAGATGGCTTTCCGGTGGGTGGTATAGATTACCTTAACCCGAACGACATCGAGTCGATGGAAGTGCTGAAAGACGCGGCATCTGCTGCTATTTATGGTGCTCGTGCTGCCAATGGTGTAGTGCTCATTAAAACAAAGAGCGGCTCCAAAGATGGCAAGATGAGTGTTACTTACGAAGGTTATGTTGGTATCCAGAATCCATGGAAAAAGCTGGACCTGCTAGATTCCCGTGAGTATGCCATCATGATGAATGAAGGTGCTGCCAATGCAGGCGTTACCCCTCTTTTTTCGGATGTAAACCAATTTACTACAACTACTGACTGGCAGGATGCTCTTTTCGGCAAGAACGAGAAGATCATGAACCACCAGATCGCCGTTAGTGGAGGCAGCGATAAATCAAGCTACTATACCAACTTCTCTTACTTCGACCAGAACGGTATAGTTGGTGGCGACAAGTCTAACTTTAAGCGCTATACATTAAGACTGAATGCAGACAACGAAGTAAGCAGTTTCCTTAAAATAGGTACTAACCTGGCTTATACCAACATCAACAGAAGAGCCATAGACCCGAACCAGGAATTTGGTGGATTGCTCAGCAACGCCATCAACCTCGACCCTATCACACCTGTTTTTGAAACTGATCCTGACAGGCTGGGTTCTTCGCTTTATGCATCTCCTAACATTGTGAAAGGACCTAACGGGCAAGTATATGGCATCTCTCCTTATGTTGCGCAGGAAGTAGTTAACCCATTGGCCCGACTAGCTATCCTGAATGGAAAGACAAGAGTTGATAAGTTAGTAGCCAACGCATTTGCGGATATTAAGATCGCTTCCGGGCTGACATATAGATCAACATTCGGTATTGACCTGGCTTATGTAACCAATGACAATTTCGTTCCTAAATTCTACCTTAATTCAGCACAAATAAGCGAGAACTCTCTTGTTTCCAAAGAAACGATAAAGTACTACACCTGGCAGGCAGAGAATGTGCTGAATTACAACAAAACGTTTGACAGACACGATATTGGCCTGACGTTGGGTACTACAGCGCTTCGTAGCCAGGCAGACAATGTGTTTGCATCTAATACCGGCCTTGTAACCAGCAATCCGGCAATGGCTTACCTTAACCTGGCAACAGATGCACTGGGAGCACGTGTGGGAGGTTGGTACGGAGAAAATGCACTGCTATCTTTCTTTGGTCGGGCTAACTATAGTTATGATGGCAGATACCTGTTATCTGCTATTTTAAGAAGAGACGGATCATCACGCTTTGGCCGTGAAAACAAGTTTGCCACCTTCCCATCCGTTGCAGCTGGTTGGGTAATATCTCAGGAAAGCTTCTTCCCGGAGCAGAACCTGGTAAACTTTGCAAAACTGCGTGCTTCGTGGGGCCAGAATGGTAACGAAAACATCGGTAACTATACCTGGGCTTCTGTTATAGGTGTAGGCCGCGGCTATACGTTCTTCCCTGGCGAAGAAGGCTATACAAGTGGCGCTTCCCCAGTTCAGGTTGCTAACCCTTACTTACAGTGGGAAACATCAGAGCAAACCAACATTGGTTTAGACCTTTACCTGTTTAACAGCAGACTGGCAGTAGAAGCTGACTATTACATTAAAACTACGAAAGGCCTGTTAGTAAATGCTCCGATACCAGGTACTGTAGGTAACAACCCACCAACTGTAAATGGTGGCGAAGTTAGAAACAAAGGCCTGGAATTAAGCCTTACTTACTCCGGCGACATCAACGACTTTAGCTACAGCACTTCCCTTAACGGCAGTTTCAATAAGAATGAAGTGCTAAGCATTAACAACGCCGAAGAAGTACTGATCGGATCAAGTTTCGCTACTTATGGCATTATATCCAGAAGTATACCTGGTCAGCCGTTCGCTTATTTCTGGGGATTTGAAACAGATGGTATTTTCCAGAACCCGGAAGAAGTAGCCTCTTACAAAAATGCAGAAGGTGCTTTACTTCAGCCGAATGCACAGCCGGGCGATATTCGTTTCAGAGACCTGAACAGCGACGGTGTTATAAACGATGCAGACAGAACCAACATTGGTAACCCTACTCCGAAGATGGTGCTGGGCTATAACCTGGACCTGAAGTATAAGAACTTTGATCTGAGCGCTTTCTTTAACGGAGCATTTGGTCACCAGATATTTAACGGTACACGCCGCCACGACCTGGTAACCTCTAACATGCAAACCAAATTCCTTAACCGCTGGACCGGCGAAGGCACATCAGACAAATACCCACGCTTTACCTGGAGCGATGCAAACGGCAACTATACCCGAATCTCCGATATTTATATTGAGAACGGTGATTATGTTCGCCTGAAAACCCTGCAAGTAGGTTATAACTTCTCTGGTAACGCACTTTCTAAGATCCACCTGACCAAAATGCGTGTGTATGTATCTGGCGACAACCTGTTGACCTTAACAGAATACACTGGCTTTGACCCTGAGATCGGTGCCCGCGGCACACTGGATATTGGTGTAGACAGAGGTGTCTATCCACAGGCACGCATCTTCAGAGTTGGTCTTAACGCAACTTTCTAACGTCATCAACAATGAAAAATATACTTAAAAACAGCGCAAGATTAGCATTTGTAGCCGCCCTGGCACTGGGCACTGCCAGCTGCGACGATTTCCTGGACGTGCAACCAAAAGATGCCCGTGTAGAGTCTAATTTCTACAAAACGGAAGCCGATGCCATGGAGGCATTGGTAAGCATCTATGATGTTTTGCAGTGGAACACAGTTACCGGCTTCCACCCTACTCCTATGTTTATGGACATCGCTTCTGACGACGCCTATGCGGGCGGGGCAAGCCGTACAGATGCTCCGAACATCATTGAGGTAGATATGCACAACATCAGAACCTCTAACCCGGAAATTCAAGGCCTCTGGAAAAAACATTACATTGGTATTTATCGTGCCAATATGTTGCTGGAGAAAATTGATGGTGTAGAAGCAAGCCAGGAATTTAAGGACAGGATCGTAGCCGAAACAAAGTTCCTGCGTGCGCACTTCTACCTGGACCTGGTTCGCACTTACGAAAACGTGCCGCTGGTGCTGAACACGCTTGTAAACCCTGACCAATATAATCAGCCACAGGCTACACCACAGGCGGTGTTTAACCAGATAGCTAAAGACCTGGAAGAAGCTATCCCTAACCTGCCGGCAAGTACCTTACGAGCCAACCAGGGCCGCGTAACTAAATGGGCTGCCGAAGCACTGCTTGCCCGCGCATACCTGTTCTATAATGGTGTATATGATGGGCAATTACAGGCAGGTGATAGAACAGTGGATGCACAGCGCGCTTTAACACATCTGCAGGATATTATTAGCAACAGTGGCCATACTTTACTTGACAACTATGCTGATAACTTCAAGAAAAGCGGAGAATACAGCCAGGAGTCTGTTTGGGAAATAGCTTACTCAGATCTGAACCCATGGTACGACTGGGGTTATATTCAAGGAGGTGAAGGTAATATGCAGCCGCAAATGCAAGGGCCACGCGTAGTTAGCCCAGCCCTGGAGAGCTACGAGCGCGGATGGAGCTTTGCAACTGCGACACAAGCGTTATACGAAGCATTTGAAGAAAACGACCCACGCCGTGATGCTACCCTGCTAATTGAAACCGAACTGAACGGCGATCTTGACAAAGGTTACCAACACACGGGTTACTTCAGCCAGAAATACACGACCTCTAAAGACTATAAGCCAGGTGCCGGTCAGCCTGAACTGAACTGGGGCAACAACTATCGTTCGGTACGCTATAGTGATGTGCTGCTAATGGCTGCTGAACTTAGCGTGATAACAGGCGGTGACGCACAGCAATACCTGGATAGTGTCAGAGAACGGGTAGATCTGCCTTCGGTGCCAGCTACTCTGGAAAACATTTACAAAGAGCGCCGTGTAGAGCTTGCCATGGAAGGCCAGCGTTACTGGGACCTGCTGAGACAGGGCGTGAATGTAGCCGAACAAAAGATAAACGCCAGCAGCAAACGTGGTCCGCTTTATACCGGCGATCAGGTTGATTTTAACGTTACTTTCAAACCTGCTACAAATGGCTTCTTCCCGATACCGCAAAGTGAGATCGCTATCTCAAACGGTTTACTGGAGCAGAACGCAGGTTATTAATCACTTATCAAAGAGATCCTAATCATGAAAAGATATCTATCATACATCGCAACGCTCCTGCTGCTAACGTTTGCCGTAAGCAGCTGCGAGGAGGAAGAAGGAAGCCTTGGGCCGGCTCCTTCATCAGAGCAAGTAAAGTTTACGACCCAGCCAGATGCAGCAAACCCTAACATCATCCATTTTAAAGCAAATGCACCGGGCTTCAAAGCAGTCTGGGATCTGGGCAATGGAGAGACGGCTACCGGTATGGAAGTAACAGGAAGCTACCCGCTAAAAGGCGAGTACACGGTTACACTTACCATGTATACCAGCGGCGGCGCAGCTTCAAACAGTGAAAAGATCACGATCGAAAATACCAACCCATTGATGCTGGATCGGGATGACTATAACTTCCTGACTGGTGGTGCCGATGCGCTGGAAGGTAAAACCTGGGTATTTGACCCGATCGGACCTATGAATTTTGGTGGACCTCCTGAAGCGCCATCATCCTGGTGGAACCAAACGCTGGATACTCAGAATGACTGCATGAAAGATGACAAATACACCTTTAAGCTAATCGGCTTCAAATTTGAAAATAAGAGCGGCGGAGCTATGTGGGGTGTAGATGGCAGCCAGGAAAACGTGTGTGTGCCGCAAACTCCTGTAGCCAGCACATGGAACATCTACCAGGAAAACGGCAAAACAATGCTTTCTGTAAGTAATGGTGAAACTATAGCCTGGGATGACAACCAGGGTACTTATGAAATAATAGAGCTTTCAGAAAACAAACTGCACATAAGAAAAGTGTGCTGCGGTGGCGGTGGCGTACGTAATTATGTGCTCGTACCAGAAGGCTACGCACCTCCGGTGAAAGTAAAACCATATCAAGAAGCCATTGACCTGAAGGACAACTTTGATACACCGGGTAACATTGTATGGCAGACAGACCAGGTAACATTTAATGAAGCTTACGATAACCCTGCTCCCCTACCGATCAACACTTCTGCTAAAGTAGGGCAGTATATCAAGCCGGCTGGTGAAGCGCACGCGTTTACCAATCTATACTTCACCCTGGACCATAAAATTGACCTGACTACCAAAAATAAGATCCGGTTAAAAGTGTTTATGCCAAACTATAATGATTATACCTCGCAGGAAGGTTATGACTGGGCGAATAAACAGCTTTTGAAGCAGGTATCTGTGAAGTTGCAGAACTCTGAAGTAGGAGAACCCTGGAATAGCCAGGTAGAGGTTAAACAGCAGGTTACTCAGCTTGATAAGTGGGTAGAACTGACCTTTGACTTCAGCAGCGCAGCCGACCGCAAAGACCTGGACCGAATCATCATCCAGATCGGAGGCGAAGGTAACTTTATACCGGGCATCTTCTACATTGATGATGTAGAGCTCATCACTAACTAACCTTATAAGCAGCGGCACTTCTGTATTCAATTCCGGAGCTGCCGCTGCTATAACTTTACGCTTATGAAAATTTTATATAAAGGGTTAACAGCGCTTATGCTGCTTTGCCTCGCTTTGCCTGCACTCTCACAGAGCACAGGCTTTAACGAGCTGGTATGGCAAGATGAGTTTGAAGGTGAAGGAGTCCCCGACCCTACCTACTGGAGCTATGACCTAGGAACCGGGCAAGGAGGCTGGGGAAACAACGAAGTACAGACTTATACCAACCAAAGCAGCAACGTTCGTCGCAGTGGTGGAAAACTTGTAATAGAAGCTAACAAGAACAATGGCGCCTGGACCTCGACCCGCATTAAAACACAAGGCAAATACAACTTTACCTATGGCCGTGTAGAGTTCAGGGCAAAGCTTCCGAAAGGATCTGGCACCTGGCCCGCCCTCTGGATGCTGGGCGAAAGCATTACGACCAAAGGCTGGCCTGCAAGTGGCGAAATAGATGTAATGGAGCATGTAGGTCGCGATCCGGGAAAGGTGCATGGCACCCTGCACACGCCATCCAGCTACGGCAACACGGTAAACACCAACTCAACTATAGTTAGCGATTACGGCGACAGCTTTCATGTATATGCTGCTGAATGGACACCGGATGCGATAAAGTTTTACGTGGATAACAACCTGTTCTATACTTACGCACCTGTAAACAAGGACGCAGCAACATGGCCTTTCAATGATCCGCAGTTTATTATCATCAACTTAGCGATGGGTGGTAACTGGGGTAGCGATCCGAAGTTTGAGACGAATGGCCAGAAGAACGGAATTGATCCTGCTCTAACAACAGCCCGATTTGAGGTAGATTATGTTCGCGTTTACCAGACCTTTCAGGAGTTAAAGCTGAATGGCCCAACTATAGTAGCTCCCAATTCACAAAACCTTGGTTTTAAAGCAAGCCAGGTAACGGGTGCTACTTATACCTGGGAAGTTCCGTCAGGCGCCACTATTATTAGCGGGGCAGGCACCTCTGAGGTAAAAGTAAACTGGGGCGAAACAGCCGGAAAGGTAAAAGTACAAATGAGCCTGAACGGACAAGTTTATAGTAAGGAAATTCAGGTGAACATAAGCCAGAACCCCACCGGAGAAGCCTTTATAATTGAAGACTTTAGCAGTCTGCCAACAGCCAAGCTAACAAGCAGCGGGGGAACTTTTAATTTTAGCCAGGCAGATGGTGCCCTGAAAGTACATTACCAGGTAACCGACCCCACTGCTCTTCCACAGATAGTATACACCCTAACAGAGCCGCTCAATATGAGCGGCTATCCTGTTTTAGCGGCAACTATAAAAACGAAGAACGAAAGCGGGAGTGTTGTACTGCGCCTGGACCTGAAAGACACAGCCGGTAAAACGACGGCTACAAATAATGTTTTTACCCTGACACCGCTGATCGATGATGGCGAATTCTTTACTTATTACTTTGACTATAGTTCACTTTTTGGCTCAGGTAACGGTCAGATAGATGGCACTAAAGTTAAACAGATCAGAATGTTAGTAGACTATGGCGTTTTAGGTTCAGCTGGCAGTGACTCTCTCTGGATAGACCATTTCCAGGTATTTCAAAGCATTCCTGCTGTTCCCCGTCGTCCTTCACACCTGAGCCTTACCAAAACATCCGCTTCCGTTACCCTTACCTGGCAGGACAATGCCACCAATGAAGAAAGCTTTAAGATACTCCGTGCTACGTCACAGGCCGGGCCCTTTACCGAAATAGCATCTGTAGCAGCCAATACAAAAACATATACAGATGCCGTTTCGCCAGAATCGGGCTATCTGTATAGAGTAACAGCTTCTAACACTAATGGCACTTCAGAATTCTCTAATACAGTTACCAGCACCGGATCGGTGTTGGGCATAAAGGATGAGTTTGATTCTGACAAGATAACGGCTTACCCAAACCCCAACACCGGTCAGTTTAACATTTTACTCAGCGAGCCTTTACGGATCATCCAAACCCATTTTTTTAACAGCCTGGGCAAAGAAGTCACGGCCAGTATTTCACAGCCCTACCCTACTGTGCTGCAAGTAAAGACAAGCGCTGCTCCGGGATTATACTTTTGCCGCCTTCATACCCCGGATGGCATTATCATAAAACGCATACAGATTATTTGATTACGACTTTACGGTACAAACTCTGTCTAAAAATTCAGGTGATGTGTGCCCTAACCATATATACTTATCATGAAAAAGATCTTTATACCTATTCTGCTGATAGCAGCAACTATAGCCTCAGGGGGCCTCACCTCTTTTAAAAGCGGTGACAAAAAAGAGAGCACAGACCAACGCATAGAGAAGCTTCTTTCCAAAATGACGCTGGAAGAAAAAGTCGGACAGTTGAACTTTGTAGTTGGCGACCTTTTTAACACCGGCCCAACCGTACGCACCTCCGAATCAGACATTTTTAACGAAGCCATCCGTAAAGGAGAGATCACAGGTATTTTCAATATCCATGGTGCTGCCTATACTGGTAAACTACAGAAAATTGCTGTGGAGCAGTCGCGTTTGGGTATTCCGTTGCTGATCGGTGCCGACGTGATTCATGGCTTTAAAACTGTTTTCCCGATTCCGTTGGGCGAAGCCGCCAGCTGGGACCTGGCTGCCATTGAGAAAGGCGCTAGGGTTGCAGCAAAAGAATCTGCCGCATCCGGCATAAGCCTGACCTTTGCCCCTATGGCCGATGTTGCCCGCGATGCCCGCTGGGGAAGAACAGCAGAAGGTGCCGGAGAAGACCCTTACCTGGTATCGCTGATCACCGCGGCCCGTGTTAAAGGTTTCCAGGGAAAAGACCTTTCGGACCCGCTAACTATAGCCGCCTGCGTAAAGCATTTTGTAGCCTATGGTGCCGCAGAAGCTGGCCGCGATTACAATACCGTGGATATCTCGGAGTACGAACTTCGTAACACCTACCTCCCTCCTTTTAAAGCGGCCCTGGATGCCGGTGCGGCCACCCTGATGAGTTCTTTCAACGAACTGAACGGTATACCTGCCACAGCCAATAACAAGGTAATGCGCCAGATCCTGCGTGATGAATGGGATTTTAAAGGTGTTGTAATATCAGACTGGCAGAACATTGGGGAGATGGTAGCCCATGGCTATGCCCAGGATAATGCCCATGCCGGCGAGCTTGCCATAAAAGCAGCCACAGATATGGATATGATGTCTGAGATCTATCTGAAAGAACTGCCTGGTTTGGTAAAAGCGGGAAAAGTAGAACAGAAATACCTGGATGATGCCGTGCGCAGAGTACTATGGCTAAAGTTTGAGCTGGGCCTGTTTGACAACCCATACTTATACAGCAACACTAAAACCGAGAAAAAGCAGATACGCTCTAAAGAGCATTTGCAGGTTGCCTTTGAAATGGCGCAACGCTCCATCGTGTTACTGAAGAACGAGAAAAACCTGCTGCCACTTAACACAGGCCAAGCTAAAAAGATCGCTGTGATCGGCCCGCTTGGAGATAACAAAGAAGACATGAATGGTACCTGGTCTTTCTTTGGGGAGGCACAGCACCCGGTATCTTTCCTGGAAGGGATAAAGAAGTATGCGAAAGGTGCTGATGTAACCTATGCCCAAGGATGCGAACTTTACAGCGATTCCAGAGCTAAATTTGATGAAGCTGTAGCAGCAGCTAAAAAAGCTGATGTGGTGGTTATGGCCATTGGTGAGAGCGCCGTAATGAACGGAGAGGGTGCATCAAGAGCAGATATTTCGATACCAGGCATACAACTGGAGCTGGTAAAGGCTATACACGCTACAGGTAAACCGATCATTGCACTGGTCAGCAGCGGTCGTGCCCTGGAACTTACCTGGCTCGATGAAAATGTACCTACTATACTTGCTACCTGGTCACTTGGGTCTGAAGCTGGTAATGCGGCGGCAAGTGTTCTGTTCGGGGAGTACAACCCATCGGGTAAACTACCGGTGTCGTTTCCAAGAGCGGTTGGGCAACTGCCTTTATACTATAACCACAAAACAACAGGCCGGCCTTACGATGGCAACCATTCAGAGCCAGGTTCGGAGCGGGTTTACAGATCACGGTATCGAGATGTGCCTAACACGGCACTTTACCCGTTTGGCTACGGGCTTAGCTACACCACGTTCAAATACGACAACCTGAAGATAGACAACAGTAAACTTACTGCCGGCGGACAATTGCAGGTAAGTATAGACGTGACCAATACAGGCAAATATGCAGGAGAAGAAGTGATACAACTATACACCCGTGACCTGGTGGGCAGCATTACCCGACCTGTAAAAGAGCTGAAAAAGTTTCAGAAGCTGGCCTTTAAGCCGGGAGAGAAAAAGACTGTTTCGTTTACCATAACTCCTGAAGACCTCGCATTCTGGCGTGCAGATATGACTTTCGGATTTGAGCCCGGCGACTTTAAAGTATTTGTCGGCCCTAATTCGCGTGATGTGCAGGAAGCATCATTTACGCTTGTTAAAGATAATTCACTATAAAATGAGCAAAGAGCTTAAGCATTTGTTTTAGGTGAAATTAATGTGGAATCGCATAGCCACATTTGTAAAAATCCGTTTATCTCCTGGGTAAGCGGATTTTGCTTTTATATTGACTAAGATCAAGTACTTTATCGCATAAGTTCATTACTTCTGCCTATAGACTTTAATAGTTCCATGGGTATAGATCGGGTTCTTTGGCTCCCCGTTGTTTCATGTGGAGAGGGTGCACGGCATCTGTTTCATCAAAGTACAGAAAGGCATCGTAACGCTCCGGAATTATAGTTGGCACATAGTTACCATAGGCCTCGAATTTTGAGTCATAAACTACCCCAATAGCTCTGTGCCCTATACGGCGCTGCGCTAACTCTTCTATGTGTTTCAGGTCTTTACTCAGGATCAGCTTATTTTCATCGCTGATGTTGTGTAATATATCTTCCCAGCTGCCGGGTTTGGCGGGCGGCACTTCCATTTTCTGCATGGGCGCTCCCCACGACTTACTCGCGATTACATGGCCCTGGTAACTTCCGAAGCCAACAAGCTTTACCTGGTCGTTACCATACTTTTCGCGGGCCAGCTGGCCAATATTATGCATGTTATCATCTGCCATATCGGTAGCGCGGGCATCGCCAATATGCGTGTTGTGCTCCCAAACTATAGCTTTGGAATCCGGCCCGTGCAATTCCAGTAACCTATCCAGGGTTTCCATCATATGGCTATCGCGCACGTTCCATGACTTTGCTCCACCCTGCACCATGGCCCTGTAGTATTTTTCGGCGTTCACAGTAACTATAGCATTTTGCTGGGTGTTAAAATCATGTTCGCGGTCGCCGGTATGTTTAGGAGATCTGATAATTCGCTGCAACATGCCAATAACTTCATCCTGGCAATCGGTCCTAACAAAAGCAGTCGCCCTGGCATATTCCTGCGGATCTCGGTTATAGGGCTCAAAACAGTTCATGGCGGAGCGCGCTGCCTCCATTGCCTGCCCATCGTTTTGCTCCAGGTACTTCAACACCTGCTCCAGCGACTCCCACAAACTATAAACATCAAGCCCGTAAAACCCTACTTTCTCATCAGCATGCCGCAAGTGGTTAAAATCCCGAATCCATTCCATCAGTGCCGCCACTTCCCAGTTTGCCCACATCCAGGTCGGCCAACGCCGGAAAACCTGTAGCACATCAGCAATCTTACTTCCTGAATTCTGGTATCCCTTTACAAAACGGTTAACCGCATAACATTCGGGCCAGTCGCCCTCAACAGCAATAAACTGAAACCCTTTTTCCTGTATCAGCCTCTTGGAAATGGCGGTGCGCCAGGTGTAATATTCGGAAGTGCCGTGAGATGCTTCGCCTAACATTACAATGCGGGCACTGCCTACTTCTTCTATCAGTTTATCTAGATCTTTATCTTTGGTAAGCGGAATATATGCGATCTGTTTGTTATCCATAGTCTGGTAGTGTTTGGGGCATAGCGGTAACTATAAATTTGCTGTATTGTACTAATATAAAAGGGTTTATGTTTTAAAAAATAAGCCCGCACTACCATAGTGGCAATGCGGGCTAACTATAAGCGCAGGTCTTTAACGTTACCTACGACTGATTCTCTTTAGAGAAAACACGGCGAAGCAGCTCTGTTGTGCGGGCAATCGGGTTTTCTCGGATCTTCAATTCTTCATCGGCTACCAGCAGGAATAACCCATCAATGGCTTTCTGGGTAGCATATTCATCCAGGTTCGGGTTAACTTTTTGTACTAATGGAATCTGGTTATACTGGTTTACCAGGTCAGCGTAGTATCTGGTAGCATTTGTTTTTTGCAACGACTGCTGTATTACCGGCTTAAAGGCATTGGTCAGCTGCGTTGAGGTCGTGCGCTTCAGGTATTGGGTAGCGGCATCTTTGTCGCCTTTCAGAATTCCCCACGCATCCTGTATAGTCATCTGTTTAATGGCGTTCACGAAAATAGGCACAGCACTTTTAGCGGCATCTTCAGCGCCACGGTTCAGGGTCATTACAAAACGATCTACTTCGCTGCCGAGGCCAACTTTGCGTAAGGTGTTCTCAACGCGCTGCACTTCCGGCGGAAAAGGAATACGGATCAGGGAGTTTTTATAGTAGCCATCGGTTTGAGAAGCTTTTCCGGCGCCATTCTTAATACCTATTTCAAGTGCCTGCCGTAAACCGGATGCAACTTCAGATTGTGTAACGGGAGCACCGGTAGTTGTGCCTGCTAAAACGCCATCAACGGTTTGCTGTACCTGGGCAGCCGTACATGCACTGGCACCTATAGCCAAGGCAACAAAAGAAGTGTAAAGTAATTTTTTCATATCGTTATAACATCTTTAACTTGAATCAGTTTTAAAACCCAACGCACAAATCAGACCAAAATACTATGGAAGCGGTAAACGCAGAGATCATCACCATCGGCGACGAAATACTATACGGACAAATAGTTGATACCAATTCTGCATGGATGGGTACGGAACTTACGAAGTTAGGTATAAAAGTAAAACAGATCACATCAATTTCTGACAGTGCTGCCCATATCATTTCGGCTTTAGACGATGCTAAAACCAGAGCTGACATTATACTTATTACCGGCGGATTAGGCCCCACGAAAGATGACCTGACGAAAGATGTGCTCACAGCCTACTTCCACACTACTCTTAAACTGCACGAACCTTCGCTGGCCGATATTGCAGCTATTTTTGAGAAACGTGGCATTGAAGTAACTGAACTAAACAGGCAACAGGCTTTTTTACCGGAGAGCTGCACACCTGTACGCAATGTGCTGGGCACCGCGCCGGGCATGTGGTTTGAGCAGGAAGGCAAAGTATACGTGTCGATGCCGGGTGTGCCCTTTGAGATGAAACGCATGATGACCGACATTGTGCTGCCAAAACTAAAAGCCCATTTTAAAACTCCTGAGATCATCCATAAAGTTATCCAGACTACGGGCATTGCCGAATCTATACTTGCCGATCGCATAGAAAGCTGGGAACTTGCTTTGCCGCCGCACATAAAACTAGCTTACCTGCCACATATTACCGGTGTGCGCCTGCGACTGACCGGCAGCGGAGACAATGCAACTATACTGGAACAGGAACTACAAACTGAAGTAGACAAACTCACGCAGATCATCCCGAACTATATTTTTGCTTATGGCGAAGTGAGCCTGGAAGAAGCTGTCGGTAATTTGCTGAAAGAACAGAACCTAACTATAGCTACTGCTGAAAGCTGCACTGGCGGCTACCTGGCACACAAATTTACGAGCATACCGGGTAGCTCAGCTTATTTTATGGGAAGTATAGTTGCTTATCATAACGATGTAAAAATTCGGGAACTGAATGTAAAGCCTGAAACCCTGCAACAGCATGGTGCCGTAAGTGAAGCCACTGTGCGCGAGATGGCTGAAAATGTGCGAAAAAAACTAAACACAACTATAGGCGTGGCAACAAGCGGTATAGCCGGCCCTGATGGCGGCACACCGGATAAACCTGTTGGCACGATCTGGATAGCATATGCTGATGAACATAAAACGATAGCTAAGCTGCTGAACTATAATAAAAACCGTCTGCTCAACATTGAGTATACTGCCTTGGTTGCCTTAAACCTTATCCGTCAAAGTTTGGCTGCAACCGTTGATGAATAGGCTAAAATCCTTAACTTTGTTTCAAATTAGACATACAGTATATAGTTGTTAGATAATAGACTCTTGGATAAGTAATGTAATTCAGAGCCTTTAATTCGGTTTACGATCTAACTTCTGCAAACTAATATCATAGAAAATCAACTATAAAATATGGCACTTGTAGAAATGGTTATGCCCAAAATGGGCGAGAGTATCATGGAAGGTACCGTTCTGAAATGGCTCAAAAATGTGGGTGATACCATAGAGCAGGATGAATCGGTGCTGGAAGTTGCTACTGATAAAGTAGATACAGAAGTACCTGCTATTCAGGGTGGTATTCTTAAAGAAATACTGGTACAGGAAGGCGACGTGGTAGCTGTTGGCGCTCCTATCGCTATCATTTCTACAGGCGGCGATGACACTGCTGCTCCTGCCGCGCCAACTGCGGCTGAAGCTCCGGCTGCTGCACCGCAAGCTGCTCCTGCACAAACTGTTGCTGCTACAACCGGCTCTTCTGTTGCTAAGTTAGATCAACCTGCTTCCGGCCGTTTCTACTCTCCGTTGGTACTAAACATTGCCCGAGAAGAAGGAATTTCGATGCAGGAACTGGAATATGTGCCAGGTACCGGCAAAGAAGGTCGTGTGTCTAAGAAAGATATCATGACTTACCTGGAAAGCCGTTCTGGTGCTCCTGCCCAGGCTGCTGCTCCGCAGGCTCAACCGCAAACACAGGTTCAGGCTCCTGCCGCTGCACCAGCTCCTGCTCCACAACCTCAGGCTGCTACACCACAGGTTAAACCAGCTGCATCGTATGGCGGTAATGTCGAGATGATCGAGATGGACCGTATGCGCAAGATGATCGCGGAACGCATGGTAGACAGCAAGCGCATTTCTCCGCACGTTACGTCGTTTGTAGAAGCGGATGTAACCAACCTGGTGAACTGGAGAAACAAGTGGAAAGATGTGTATAAGAAGCGCGAAGGCGAGAACCTTACCTTCACTCCTATCTTTATCGACGCGATCGCGAAAGCGATCAAAGATTTCCCGATGATCAACGTGTCTGTAGACGGTGGTACGATTATCCGCCACAAAGACATCAACATTGGTATGGCAGTAGCTTTGCCAAGTGGTAACCTTATCGTTCCGAACATCAAAAACGCGGACCAGCTTAACCTGAATGGCCTGACCAAAAAGGTGAACGACCTGGCAAACCGTGGACGTATAAACAAACTAACGCCGGATGACCTGGCTGGTGGTACTTATACAGTTTCTAACGTAGGTTCATTCGGTAACGTAATGGGTACGCCTATCATTATGCAGCCGCAGGTAGCCATTATGGCTGTTGGTGCTATCAAGAAGAAGCCGGCTGTTATCGAAACACCTGAAGGTGATCTGATCGGTATCCGTCACTTTATGTACCTGTCGCACTCTTATGACCATCGTGTGGTTGATGGCTCGCTGGGTGGCATGTTCGTGCGCCGTGTGGCTGATTACCTTGAGCAATTTGATGTGAACCAGACGATCTAAGTATAAGATCTGACAATTATAAAGAGCCTGCTGCAGCAATGTGGCAGGCTTTCTTTTTGGCTATAGTTTTAGACATATCTTTTTGCTAATATTAAAAGTATAAACTGTAGCTGCTTTCAACTATAGCAGTAACTATAAACTATAGAACTATGAGAAATATATTACCCTGGATCTTAGCTGCCATATTCCTGTTTCTGGCAGTATACTTTTACTGGCAGAAAAACGAAGCCGAAAGCAGACAAGCCATTGCCGACAGACAAGTTGAAAAAATCGATTCTGAACTAGAGCAGGAACAAGCTGAAACAGACTCGCTGGAAGGAATGGTTTTACCGCCTGATACCATGGAACTGGTACCACCGGGCGGCGCTGCCTTTGTAGATGAATTGGGTAGCCTGAGCCAGAGCGATGTGCAGAAGCTACAGCGTAAAGGCCTGAAATCTCCGGAAACAGACCTGATGAACGACCTGAACCGCAAGCAAAACCAGCTTATACCAGAAAAAGGAACTATGGGCGGTACTATGGCTATTCGTGACAGCCGCATTCTGAACGACCGCTATGCGATTGCCTATTATGAAGACGGCCACAACGGCGGTTACCTGCTGCTAAAATATACTGTGAACAACGGAACTATAAACTGGACGGTGGTTGACAATTCTAAACTATAAATCAAATTATAACTCCAACTTTTAGCCCATGAAAACTAAGCTGACATTTCTATTTTTATTGCTTTGCTTTATTGCCAAAGCTCAAACTGTATCACCCGATAACCGGATCGTGGTGCTCGGCCATGCAACTATAAACGTGCCCGCAGACCAGGTTAAGTTTGTAGTTATTTTGTCTTCCGTTGATTCGACGAGTGTAGATAAGGTATACCAGAAACACCAGAAGCAGGAAAACAAACTGGTTAAACTATTAAAAGAGCTCCAGATACCAGCTAAAGATATAAATTACTCGCTGCTGACAGTAAACCAACTGCAGAACTATAATAACCGAAAACGCGACACCTACTTTGCCGGCCACCAGACTGTTGGCTTTTTACTGAATGACATGAGTAAATTTTCGGAAGTGCAAAGTCGCTTGATCAAGGATGGTTTTACGACTATAAGAAGCGGTTTTGAATCATCAAAAATGGAGGAAAAGCAAACGGAAGTGATGGAAAAAGCCATCGAAGTTGCACGAGCTAAAGCTACCGTTATGGCTAAATCAGCTAACAGGCAAATAAAGCGTATCTCTAAAATTAGTGATACCGAAGACAAAGATCCTGATTTTCAGAATTACCGCCAGTCCGAAATGCTGAATGAAGTTGTCATTAGAGGGCAGTCTTCCATGGGAAATCTAGTGGATGAGTTTCCGCAGACAATTCCTGTATCAGCACAGGTGAAAGTAGTTTTTGAACTGAAATAACCGCACGAAATTTGGGGAAGGAAGTATAAACTATAAAACTGATGCCTATGCTGCTCATTCAAACTATACTTCCTTTCCTTTTCCTCCTCCTACAGGCACAAGCCGACAACTATACCTTTAAACAGGATCTGGAAAAGGATCTGGGCAAGTTAACTGGCTCTCCTGTCTTTATCAGCGACAATACTTCAGCATCTCCATCAGTTCAGACTATAGCCCATGACCTGCAGCTATTTGGTGTAGTCGCAACTATAGACCTGACCAACAGCAATTATAGTCAGAGCTCGCAGGGCCACCATAAAATTCAGGTTTGGAAGTTCCCGGTAGGTCATATTAAAGCTCTTTACCAGGTTGAGACATCTATAGCTTTAGACACGGTTGTAACCCAACGTTACCTCGAGAACCGCGCTCCTACCCAGCATCGCATACAAAACAACTTCACTTTCCGGACTTATGCTGTCACCACCTCAGACGACCCGCTCCATTTTTATTACATGACTGAAGCCGAGCAAGGGTTATTAGAATACAGAATTGGTAATAGACAGGTACAAATCAATTATCCCAGCAAAAAAGAAGGCCTGAGTGATATTCTCCCGAAAGTTGAACGGGAAGTAAGTGCTGTTTTGAGCGCTGCGATGAAGGAGTAAAGCGGAAATTACAGTTTTATAGTTGGCTCTATAGTTGACACTATAGAACGGACAAGTCGCGACCCAATACCATCAATTTAAAAACAGCTCTCATCTAAAGCGTAGCCGAGAGACCTTATATGTCCTACCGCTGTATAAGATTCCTCGGCTTCGCTCGGAATGACATGAAGGTAATCAACTATAAAACAAAAGCGGCCGCTCTCCTAAGAAAGCGGCCGCTGTTTTTAAAACCTAAACTATTGTTTAAAGCGAAGCTAAGCTTTGCTCTATAGCATTGATCTTTGCTTCGGCATCAGCCATCTTTTTGCGCTCGTTGGCAATAACCGATTCCGGTGCACCGCTCACAAAACGCTCGTTGCTTAGCTTTTTAGAAACTGACATCAGAAAGCCTTTGGTGTACTCCAGCTCCTTCTGTAAGCGCTCGCGCTCAGCTGCCACGTCAATGTTACCTTCCATCGGAATAAAGAACTCGTCACCGGCCTCAACAAAGCTGATAGCACCGTCTACATTCTCCTTCACAAACTGTACTTCGTTGATGTTGGCAAGTTTACGGATAATGCTCAGGAACGACTCGTAGCCATCCTGGTTCATTACCTTTATAGACAGGTCAAGCGCTTTCGTCTGTGGTATATTCTTCGAGTTACGGATGTTACGGATGGCAGCAACTACCTTCAGTACGCTGTCCATACGGGCGTTAAGTTTCTTATCAAACGTATCCTTCTTCGGCCACGCAGAAACGATCAGGTATTCTTTTTCTTTGCGCTCTTTCAGGTCGTGCCAGATCTCTTCTGTGATGAACGGCATGAACGGATGCAACACCTTCAGTACTTTTTCCAGGAAGCCAACAGTCGCATCTATCGTTTGCTTATCGATTGGCTGCTGGTAAGCCGGTTTGATCATCTCCAGGTAGTTTGAGCAGAAGTCATCCCATACCAGTTTGTAAACCGCTAGCAAGGCATCCGAAATACGGAACTTCTCGAAATGGTCTTCAATCTGGGCAAACGCTTCGTTAAAGCGCGACTCAAACCACTTGATAGCTGTTTCATTAGGGCATGGCAGGTTCTCGTCAACTTCCCATCCTTTTATCAACCTGAAGGCGTTCCAGATCTTGTTGCTGAAGTTACGACCCTGCTCTACCAGTTTTTCATCGAACAACAGGTCGTTACCAGCCGGTGAACTGAACAACATACCGGCACGAACCCCATCGGCACCGTACTGGTCGATCAGGTCCAGCGGATCAGGTGAGTTACCCAACGATTTCGACATTTTACGGCCCTGCGCATCACGAACTATACCCGTAAGGTACACATTTCGGAACGGCATCTCATTACGGAACTCGAAACCAGCCATGATCATACGCGCTACCCAGAAGAACAGGATCTCAGGAGCAGTTACCAGATCGTTGGTCGGGTAATAGTATAGGATGTCCTTATTATCAGGGTCTTTAAAGCCATCGAACACAGAGATAGGCCATAACCACGACGAGAACCAGGTATCCAGGACGTCTTCGTCCTGGCGCAGGTCAGTTAGTTGCAGGTCTGCGTTTCCGCTTTGCTTGCGGGCAAGCTCCAGCGCTTCTTCGGCATTAGTTGCTACTACAAAAGAGCCATCCGGCAGGTAGTATGCCGGGATCTGCTGGCCCCACCACAGCTGGCGAGATACGCACCAGTCGCGTACATTCTCCATCCAGGAGCGGTACATGTTTTTGAACTTAGGCGGGTGCAGGCGTATCTGGTCTTCCATTACAGACTCCAGGGCAGGCTTCGCCATTTTATCCATTTTGCACCACCATTGCATCGACAAGCGCGGCTCTATTACAGCACCTGTACGCTCGGAAGTTTGCAGCACACTTGGGTACTCATCTATCTTCACAAGAAGCTCAGCTTCCTGTAAATCTTTTACAATGTTACGACGGGCAGCAAAACGGTCTTGTCCAATGTATAATTGCGCTTTTTCATTTAGCGAGCCATCGTCGTTCAGAATATCTATCGTTGGCAGGTTGTGCTTCTGGCCTAGTTCGTAGTCGTTCAGGTCGTGGGCAGGTGTTACCTTCAGCGCACCTGTACCAAACTCAATGCTTACGTACTCATCAACTATAACCGGAATCTCTTTGCCCAGCAACGGTATGCGAACGGATTTACCGTGCAGGTGTTTGTAGCGCTCATCGTTCGGGTTAACAGCTACAGCCACGTCGGCCATAATGGTTTCGGGGCGCGATGTAGCAACGGTAATGTAAGTCTTCTCGGCGTTGTCAGATACCACTTCATACTTCAGGTGGTACATTTTCGCCATCGTTTCCTTCGGGATCACTTCTTCATCCGAAAGAGCTGTTTTGCCTTGCGGATCCCAGTTAACCATGCGCACGCCGCGGTAGATCTGGCCTTTGCGGTACAGGTCCACAAATACTTCGATAACGGCAGCAGACAGGTCTTCTTCCATCGTGAAACGGGTACGATCCCAGTCGCAGGAAGCGCCTAGTTTTTTAAGCTGCTCCAGGATAATGCCGCCATATTTCTCTTTCCACTCCCAGGCATATTTCAGAAATTCTTCGCGGGTAATATCCTTTTTCTCGATGCCGCGCTCTTTCAGCATGGCTACTACTTTGGCCTCAGTCGCAATAGAAGCGTGGTCGGTGCCCGGTACCCAGCAAGCCTCTTTGCCCTGCATTCGCGCCCGACGGATAAGCACATCCTGGATGGTATTGTTGAGCATGTGGCCCATATGCAGTACGCCTGTTACGTTTGGCGGCGGAATTACAATGGTATAAGGCTCCTTTTTTGGGTTAGGCGTAGAGCGGAAGAAGCCACGCTCCATCCAACTGCTGTACCACTTTTCTTCTACTTCTTTGGGACTATATTTCTTTGCTATCGACATCGTATACTTGTTTTTGCTGCTTAAAGCGCTAAAAGGCAAAAATAGGGAATTTAGATGTAATTGTTGATTGTTGGTTGCTGATTGTTGGTAGTCTGGATCAGGATTTAGACAATTTCAGACAATCCGTAAACTATACTTGGTAAGCAAACCCTGCAAACCATACTGAGAGAACCTGGCTTTTTTTATCGTGTTTATTTCAGGGTCAATGTCAAAGCTATAGGCTGAAGACAGATCTGCGCTGGTAAGATTAGTATAGTTGAAAACAGCTCGTTCCAGGTCGGTGTTATCAAAAAAGCCATTGGAGAGATTAGTATTTGAGAAGTCCACGCCTTTCAGGGAGCATTTTATGAATTTGGTCCTGGCCATTTTCATTTTGGCAAACGAAGCGTAATCAAGCAGGCAATTCTCGAAGTATACGGTAAAAAGGAAGTCTTCGCACTCACTAAAATTGATACCCGTAAGCTTACATTCCTTAAACTCCACATGGTTTATAGTTGCATGCCCAAGCTTAACCATAGCCATGTTACAGCTAATAAAAGTGCAGTCGGTAAAACGTGTACTGGCAAAGTTACTACCCGAAAAATCGCAGTTTTTGAACGTACAGTTCTCGAATTCGCGGTTCTTTACATCCTTATTCAGATAGACTACTTTCTCAAAAGTCTTATCGGTGTGAATCTGGCCTTCCATATTTCGCTACTATTTGTAATCAAAAATAAATAAAAAAACCTGCCCTTGTAAGGCAGGTTTCTTCTTTAAATTATAGTTTATACTTACGCTTCCTGGTGTAACCAGGCTTTCTTGGCAAGCAATTCTTCTTCGGTTTCGCGGTAATCCGGGTCGTCCACGCAGCAGTCTACCGGGCAAACGGCTGCACACTGCGGCTCTTCATGGAAGCCCATGCACTCGGTGCATTTATCAGAAACGATGTAGTAAAACTCGTCTGAAATTGGTGTTTGTGCAGCATCGCCGGCAATTACCTCGCCGCCGTCTATCTCCACTTCTTTCAGGGCAGTACCGCCACCCCAGGTCCATTCGGCACCGCCTTCGTAAATAGCAGTGTTAGGGCACTCTGGTTCGCAGGCTCCGCAGTTTATACATTCATCGGTTATCATTATAGCCATAATCGTATCTCCTGTATATTTTTTATACTTTTGTATGTCGTGTTTCTAAGCCGCAAAATTAGGAACAATAAACGCCTTTTCAAATAAAATTTACAGCCATACTATATATACGTCATGACATTAGAGAACAGGATCGAAGCTTTTGTGGAACTGGGCAGGCAATTAAAAAGCCTGACTCCGGAAGACCGACAGGTATGGGCGCGCATGGCGCAGTCGCGTAACCCGTGGTTTGATGAAGAAAACGTATCCAGTGCCCTCAATGGCATAACTCAGATGTTGGAGGAACAATACCTCCGTGAATGGCTTTACCCATATCATCTCAAACAGGTTACACCTAAAAAAGTTGGTGTAGTGATGGCCGGCAATATCCCGATGGTGGGTTTTCACGATTTTTTGTCGGTGCTGATGAGCGGGCATTACCTTTTGGCCAAGTTAAGCTCTAACGACCAACCCCTGATGCGCCGCCTGGCCGATATGCTGGTAGGCATAGAGCCTGCTTTCGCCAACCAGTTCGAGTTTGTAGAGATGCTAAAGGATGCGGATGCCATAATAGCTACCGGCTCCGACAACACCGCCCGTTACTTTGAATATTATTTTGCCAAGCGCCCGCATATCATCCGAAAAAACAGAACTAGTATAGGCGTGCTTACCGGCCACGAAGAAGCTGATGACCTGAAAGCTTTAGGCGAAGATTTTTTCCGCTACTATGGCTTGGGTTGTCGAAATGTATCTAAGGTGTTTGTACCGGAAGGCTATAAATTTGACAAGTTCTTTGAAGCGAATGAACACCGCAGCAAAGTTTTGGATCACCATAAATACCAGAACAACTATGACTACAACAAATCTATATTGCTGGTAAACCGTGTACCTCACTTCGATAACGGTTTTATGCTGGTGCATGAAAGTGAGAACCTGGTCTCTCCTATCTCGGTGCTGTTCTATGAAACCTTCAGTTCACTGACAGACCTGCGCGAGAAACTGAATGCTATTAAAGATAAAACCCAGGTAATAGTGTCGGCGCACGGCTGGCTGGAAGGCAGTATACCGTTTGGCGAAGCACAATGCCCAATGGTATGGGATTATGCCGACGGCGTGGATACCATGGAGTTTTTGCTGAAGCTATAGTTGGATCATCTGCTAAAGTAAATCATCCCCCCGCCCCCTTCAAAGGGGGACACTTAGCAATGCGTAAACTTTTAGTTTAATTACCTTAGTAGATAAAGTCCCCCTTTGAAGTGGGTAGGGGGATGACTCGTTGCGATTAACATAAACACTAACCATAAAACAGCACAGCCGGACGAAGCAAATTCATCCGGCTGTGCTGTTTTAAAGTATAGATCTGCTTAAATCCTATCAAGCGTTTTGCGGATCAGGCTGTCTATAATCTCTTCAGAGTTAGTGGCAAATTCCTGGGTAATGCGGTTAGCAACTATAGCGTTCAGCGACAGCATTTCGTGACCCAGTAAACGGCCCATGGCATAGTAACCGGCAGTTTCCATTTCAAAGTTGGTCATCTTAAAATCGCATACATTAAAGTTCTGGTACACCTGCAACAGATTCTGGTTGCGTAAGCCGGCACGCAGCACCCGGCCCTGCGGTGCGTAAAAACCCGGACAGGTAAGTGTATTGCCCGGTATCATATCAAAGGCTAACTTATCGATCAGTTCTTTAGAACCTGGTACGCAGTAAGGTGTAAAACCAACGCCTAATTGTTCTTTCAGGGCTTTGGTGATACTTTGTTCATTCTCGTTCTGCTCCAGCGGGTAAAACTCCATCAGCGAGTCGAGGCCAACGCCGTAATGCGACGCCACATGGCTGCCCAGCGGAATAGAATCCTGTAGCGAACCCGAAGTACCTACACGAACTATCTTCAGCTTTATCTTTTCCTCATTAGGCTCACGACTCTGGAAATCAATGTTTACCAGTGCATCCAGCTCGTTCATCAGGATATCGATATTATCTGTACCCATACCCGTGGACATAACCGTAAGGCGTTTTCCTTTATAGTAGCCAGTGTGGGTAACAAATTCACGCTTTACAATCTGTACTTCAATCTCATCAAAATACTTACTCACCATCGCTACGCGGTCAGGGTCGCCAACGGTAATAATGGTGTCGGAGATATGTTCAGGTAAAAGGTTAAGGTGGTAAACGGTGCCGTTTTTATTGATGATCAGTTCTGATGCGGGTATTGCTGCCATGTTTGATTGCTTTGAGTTTCTAGCATCTGAAATGCTATCCTGTTGTATACTTTATAGTTGCTGTATAGTTTAAACTGAACCAGGAACAACTGAGGCAAAAGTAGGAAGCTTCCCGTACAAATACACTGATGTATATCATTTCTTATTAATTTGACTACTTAATCCTCAACTACAAGTCATCTGTATGCCATCAAACCCTAAACTACAGGCCTACATCAATGGCAAAATTCAGCCTTACGAAGATGTAGTACTACATATCAGCGACCTTTCTATCCAGCGGGGTTATGGTGTGTTTGATTTCTTTAAAGTGCAGGACGGCCAGCCAGTCTTTATGAAAGATTACCTGGAGCGGTTTAACGAATCAGCCAGGTTGATGGAGCTACAAGTACCGCTAACTGAAAAAGAATTAGCTGATACTATCTACCAGCTGATAACGATAAACAACCTGCCCATCTCGGGCATAAAGATGATACTAACGGGTGGCTATTCCGGCAACGGTTACGACCCTGCCGAACCTAACCTGCTCATACAACAACTGCCCCTGCTGCTGCCAGCCCCGGACATTGTAGCACAAGGTTTAAAAGTAATTACCCACGACCATGTACGGGAAATGCCTCGGGTTAAAACTATAAACTACGCCATGGGCATCCGCCTGATAAAGCAGATACAAAAGGCTGGCGCCAGCGATGTGCTGTACCAGAAAAATGGTGTGGTTTCGGAGTTTCCGCGATGTAACTTCTTTATAGTTACCCAGGATGATACTATAGTTACACCCTCAGAAGATGTGCTCTTGGGTGTGACGCGGAAAAATGCACTGGCACTTGCGGGCAAGAACTATAAAACCGAAGAACGAACTATAACTATAGCTGAAATTGCCACTGCTAAAGAAGCCTTCCTGACCAGCACCACCAAACGCATTTTGCCTATAGTTCAGGTGGATAATGTGATAATTGGAAATGGAAAACCGGGCGCTGTAACTATGGGGTTATTGCAGGATCTGATAGATTTGGAGAAGAAACTTTAGAGTTGATTCGGACATTTGTGTCCGAATCCCTACTGTGGGGGACATCCATGTCCCCTTGCACCTGCTAACGCGGACAAGGATGTCCGCTTCAGAGTGAGTTTCGGACACAGATGTCCGAAACAGCAAAGGATTGAAGAGCAAACTATAGTTCACAAATCTAAACACCATAAAATAAGAAAAGCGTGCCCGGTTAGGAGCACGCTTTTCTTTGCTTTAGAGAATACACTATGCGTGTACGTCGTTTTTCTTGCGACGGTTAAATCCTTTCAACGGGTTGTAGCCGTTCATCTCTTTCTGGTAGTAGCCAGTGCCGTCGTAAGGGCGCTTTTCGGGGTGGCCTTTGCACTCTGTTGAACAGGCGCCTTCCAGTTCCCAGCCACACTTCTCGCAGATAGCCACATGCAGGTTACATACCGGATTGGCGCAGTTCACCATGCGGTCGTCTTCGGTGCCGCACACATAGCAGGTCGAGATCACTTTCGGGTTTACTGAGTTCACATCAACTGCCACACGGTTATCGAACACATAACACTTACCTTCAAAGTCTTCGCCACCGGCTTCTTTGCCATATTTAATAATACCGCCATGCAGCTGGTATACATCTTCAAAACCCTGCTCCAGCAAAAACGCGCTGGCTTTTTCGCATTTAATACCGCCGGTACAGTAAGTTAGTATTTTCTTATCCTTATACTTTTCCTTCAGCTCAGCCACCTTCTCCGGAAACTCACGGAAGTTCTCAATATCCAGCGTTACAGCATTCTTGAAGCGGCCAACATTGTATTCGTAATCTGAGCGCACGTCCAGCACTACCACATCGTCGCGGTCTTTCATATCCCGGAACTCTTTTGGCTCCAGGTGCTTACCGGTGCGGGCATTCGGGTCTATGTGCAGCAGGCCGGAGTGTACGATCTCGGATTTGGTACGCACGTGCATTTTGGTAAATGCATGGCCTTCTGATTCATCTACTTTGAAGTCGATCTTAGCGAAGCGCGGGTCAGCGTGCATCAGCTCCATGTACTTTTCGCAGTCTTCTTTCAGACCAGACACGGTGCCATTCAAGCCTTCTTTTGAAACAATGATTCGGCCGAGCAGATTCAGCTCAAGGCACATCAGGTGGTGTTGCTCACGGAATTCTTCCGGATCCGCTATCGGGGTGTAGCAGTAGTACAGTAAAATGCTGTATGGTTTGTTCATAACGGCTTAGTTTCAGCTAAGTGTTTTTAATTTGGTTATTCGTTAATTGCTAAAATTTGAATCTGGGTTTTATGGATTTGCGGGTGAACAGGATTTTTCTATTCACTTATCCACTCAATCACTCATTCAAAAAAATTATAGTTTAAACCTGACCACAGGCTCTTAAAAACAAAAAAATAGTTGGCGGTTAAATTGCTGGCCTTCAAAAATCTGCTACTTCTGACACCAGCAATTTAACCTGTAACTATCTGGTGGTAAAAGTAAAAACCAAACTGCTGTCAACAAATGACATTTATCAGTTCGGGTAAATAACAGCAACTATAACTATAAAAGTTTATTTTATGGCCGCTGCCGGGTTACCGAAAACAGTTGCTTTGGCAGGCACATCGGCTACCACAACAGAGCCGGCTCCCACACGCGCATTCTTGCCAATTTTTACGCCACTAACTATAACCGCACCCGATCCAATGTAAGCACCTTCTTCTACTTTTACTTCGGAGTTAATGATAGCACCTGCACCGATCTGTACAAAATCACCGATCTCGGCATTGGTATCTACCAGCGCTCTTGATTGTATAATGCAGTTGTCGCCTATTTTAGCATTGTTATTAACAATAGCACCAGCCGCTACCATGTTGCCATGGCCCATCCACGCGTATTCCGACACGGCACTGAATTTATGGATAGCGTTTACAGGCACCACTTTGTACTCGTCCTTCAGCATGTGGATCAGGCCTTTGCGGGCAGCCGAATCTTCTACCGCCACAAACACGTCGCACTTCTTTCCGATCAGTTTCAGAAATTCGCCGTCTTCGGTACTGCTCATCACCGACACGTTATTGATCTCCTGCTGCTGCAGGTCTTTTTTGTCGTCCAGGAAGCAATAAACTACAACACTGTTGCTGTTAAAAATATCTAAAGCGGCCGTACCCAGTTGTTGGGCACCCAATATGATGACAGGATTCTGCATAGCTTTTCTAAAATAAGGTGCAAAGGTACGAAGAAGTGTGTGAGATTGAAAGTGCTGGTAATTTGCGGATTTTGTTGCTCAATGCATCCCATTTTCTATTTGTCATTCCGAACAGCGTGAGAAATCTATTTCGAATTCCAGATAAATCTCTCCTAACGTCGAGATGACAAACAGCTATAGTTTTATTATGCTGTCGCGGGTTTGCAGCTCGTGTCTTATTATAGTAATCCGGCTGGGCCAGAGGCCAAACTAAAGGACGCTCGCGCCATTTACATTTTTACTAACCACCGTTGCGCAAACCTGTTCTGTAAAAGCAAATACACCAGGAACGGCAGGAAAATAATGCGATAACGGCTGAGCGTGCCGAAATTAGGTGTACTGATGCCGATAACTATGGCTGATGCAACTATAAACAGCATCAGAATTACATGCCATAGTTTGATATGTTGCAGCCAACTTTTAGAGAAAGCTGACACAATAGCTATAATTGTTAGTGCCAGCAAAAACAAATTTTCCAGCCCCAGTAACAGATATAGAACTTCTGAAGATTCACCAATAAAAGGCCGGTAAATGGCACTAAAAAATGCTTTAGGAGAATTAGAAAATATAGATGGTATGGTTGACTCCAGCGAACTATAGCTCAGGTGCGGCCCGCCCAACGATAAGGCTAGCAAGCCATCGTAGGTCTTTACCAGGTGGTGCAGGATAAAACCCAAACTGAAAATGCCGCTGATCTGCCATACTATAGTTCCCGCCAAAACTATAAATCCAGCCAATGTCTGCAACTGCGCTGTTATAGTTTGCAGCAGTTTCATAGTTCGGGAAAGCCAGATTATTAGTAGATAACTACCCAGCAAAAACAGTAGCAGCGCCGCAAAAAAGATCTTGATCTTAACAAACAGGTAGAGTTGTAAGGGCAGCAACAGCCAGGTAGCTATAGCTTGTTTCTGCTGATGCGCCAGCTGCAGCACAAAGGCCATTGCCCAGCACATACTGCCCATCAGCACCGCATCTTTCAGCAAGCCCGAACTCCAGAACACCACCGAAGGAAAGAATAGCAAGGCAACTATAGCCGCCTTCTTTGTATCCGGAAAAACTATAGAGAGTGTAGCCGCCAGCCTCGCCATTCCCCAGAAACTGAACAACGAAAAGTATAGCCCGATCAGGTAATAACTGCTGCCTGTAAGCAGGTTAAAAAGACTGATGACTTTGAGCAGGAAAAAGGAATTGGAGAAATCAGCAAAGCGCGTAAATGGCACGCTCTCTTTAAAGCTCTCACTCGGAAACTCATTTAACAGCAACAAACGCCAGTAAGCACCAGCATCGTCACGGGCCAGTTGGGTCAGCTTTTGAGATGCGTTAAAGTAGGTTATGGTATCACCTTCGCCGTAGTAATGGAAGTAAAGCAGGCCCAGTAATATTCCGCAAACTAATTTTAAACCCAGCGCAGGAAACAGGTAAGGCTTAAGTATTTGCGCCCAGCTTTGTTTGAAAAGCAGCCAGCCCAGACCCAACAGCAACGCAACATTCAATAAGTAAACAAGCACTATCACGAGCCGGAAAGGATGTTTTGTTTCAGAATTTTATTACCCACCGCACATTGCAGGCAGTTTACCGGCTGACAGTAATTTTTGTAAAGCGAAAGTGCCGCTTGGTTATCAGCTGCCGTTTTGGCTTTCCAGCCCAGTTCTTCATACAGCCTCGTAATTTTGTTTGATGCTTCCTTTACTTTCTCAAGCAATTCAATGGCTTTTTCAAGATAAGTTCGGTCGCCGGAGAAATGGCTGTAAGCGGCCAGTAACGGCACGGCTACATTTATGACCAGGTTGTGCGCGCTGCCTTTTCCCATCGTTTTGGTTGCTTTGGTCGGCTCCGGAGTAAATGTAAAGTGCTGTTGCCAGAACTCCGAAACTTCGGCCATAAACAGCGCTTCGTAGTGTTTTATAGTTTGGGCTTCTAAAATAGTGGTAAAAAAGCTTTGCCGGTTTGCCAGCACCGCCGCCAGTTGCGCCAGTCGCACCGTCGGGAAATTAGCAGGTCGCATTCGCATAAAATTCCAGTGGTGGCGCTGCATGGCTTTCTCTCCTAAACTATACTTGTGGCTCAGGAAACTATACTCTTTTGCCAACTGCTGCGCATATTCCGTTTCAAGATCCGCTAAAAAACCGGCCTGCCCAAACAGCATGGCTTCCAGTTGAAAAAGCTGCCGGTGCTTCCGAACTATAGTTGCAGGCAAGGCTGCCGCTAGCCGCTCCATCGGCTGTTGGTTAATCTTAAACCCAAACCCTTTGAACAACACATGATAGGCCGTTGCTTCCCAGTCGTGGTTATAGTTGGTGTATAGTTGCAGTACTTCGTGTCCTTTCTGCTCTAAGCGCTCGGTAAGCGCACGGCCCAGCATCATGGTTTTGGTTATTTCGGGCACAGCTGGCCATACGTTGGCGCAGGGTATGGTGGTGCGGGCTTCCTGTAGTTGCCTGTAAGTATAAACCAGCGCGGTATCAACCCTGTCCTTCAGTTCCAGTACCGGAATTATAGTGCCGTCGGTCCGCAAAACCGGAGTATCTGCTTCCCACACCACATGCAGCGTTACCTGGTCGTATTTCAGGTCGGTTTGGTGGTTGTGGCGGCGCCAGTCCGATGCCCGCAAATGAACCTCCACACTCCCCGACCACTCCACATCGCCTATCCGAACTATAGCTTCTCTGAAATCAGGGCCAGCATCGGTGTTATAGTAGCCAGTGCGCATTACCTGCACAGGCTCGCCTTCCGTAGTAGCCAGGTCGGTTTTACGGTAGTACTGGTGCTGCCAGATGTAATGCAGAAAATCTTCTTTCATGGACATGCGCGGCCCGGTTCTGAGCAAAGTCCTAAGATAAGCGCAATTCGGCAGATTTAAAAAATGCGGATAGTAGTGGGTACAAGGTAGCGTTGTTCACGCATCTGCTGATGGTGTTTAAAACCTTGCTTTACGTTGTCGGCAGCGTCCATAACAGGCCCTTCAAAAATAGATTTATAGTTATCAGGCAGTGAACCAAGTTCGGGAGTCACGGCAGGCTCTTTTGGCAGGTTTAGATTTCTTACTGCAACCTTAAAATCCTGCTGGGTAGCCCATGGCATTACCTGCACTTCGGGCAGTTGTTTGGTTAGCTGTGTCAGGCGGATGCTTGTGGTAAAACTTTCCGGAGTATTTGTTTTGGGAATGATGATATACTGTTTCTCGAAGCCCAGCGCCTGGAATACCACACTATCGCCGGCAAGTACCGGGAGCGTAAAAAAGCCGTCCTGCCTGGAGACCGTTCCCCGATTTGTGCCCGGCACATACACCGCTATTCCTGCCAGCCCTACTGTACTATCCGCATTTATAACTACCCCTGATAGTTGAACCACAGGCTTTAGCTGCTGCGCTTTTGCAGGCAACACGCAAACTATAGTTAGCGCCAGTAACAGCGAATACAGGGCAGAACTTTTCAACAGATTATAGTTCAGAAAATGCAACCTACAGTTTATTGCCTGACAGTTACATAAGAAGCCAACCTTGCTCCTATGCCTTTTTCCCAGTCTCCCAAACTAACTTTCCGGGTAAAATAGCTCCCACCAAAAGCGGCCCCAAAGGCAAACAAATACTTCTCTTTATGACTTGGATCAGGCAGGTATTCAAACCCAATAAAAAAGTCTTCGGCGACGGTAATGTTATAGTCTTCTAAATCTATCGTTACCCAGCCTTCTTTCATAGGTAGTCTCTTAATAATACTTTTCTCCACAATTCGCTGCCCCGGCATACCATCCACATGCTCATAAAAGTTGATGCGCATGTTAGCAGAATCTATTTTATTGCTGCGCAGGTACAACGTAGCCGACAGAATGTCCGATGGCTTGTTGTTTAGGTTGATCAGTTTACCTAATTCCGAAATATCATTCGCATTTTGTGCCTGGGAGGTGCCGTAAATGAAGGGATTGCGTGAAGTGGTCCCGAACTTTCTGATCTTGGGCGCTTTGCTTTTTACTACCACTTCGCGCAAACTGGTAGTTTTTTCTGTCAGGTTAAATTCAGATAATCCACCGTCAACTATAGTTTTAACCGGAACCGACAGCTCGTTATAACCGACAGCCGAAAAAGTCAGCGTATCAATAAGGGAAGCATTCTGAAGGCTTAAAGTAAACGTACCGTCTATAGTTGCTGCCGTGCCAATACCTTTCTTTTTAATGCCGATGTTCACATACGGAATCGGCTCTTTGCCATGCAGCGCGGTGCCTTTTAAAACTATAGTCTGGCTGTGAGCTGCGAATGAAATAAGCAGAAAAGTGGCAGCAAGGATAAGTCTGGTCATAGGTGGTGTAGAGGGTTTTAATAGTAACGCTGATGGCTCATACTATAGTATAGTTGTTTCTGAATATTCAACGATTCCCTGAATTCTCTGTTTAAACCTAAGATCACACGCTCTTTCGGATTTGTAATCCGAAAATACTTACTGCGAGGATCTGCAATCCGACTTTATAAAGTTTGGCTAATGATGGTGCTTGTAACAAAAGTATGGAAGCGGATTACAAATCCTGATAACAACCTGCTTTCGGATTACAAATCCGAAAGAGCGCAGGCAGCCACGGGTTAGTTACCTGCTTTAACTATAAATATCAGGCTAGCAAAAATTATAGTATCAGGCCTCCAGTGTTTGCGTGTCCCAGTTGGCGTGTTTGGCGGCGGCCTCGTACGTGCTTCTCAAAAAATCCAGGAGCATCGCATCCGGGTTATCTGCACTCCGCACGGCTTCATAAGGCAGTATAAATTCGCCTAAGGTTTCATGGAAATAGGCTTCTGCAGGTTTTACGCTGGCTGTTCTGTATCCTTCAGGTTCGGGGTAGATGTAACTATAAAAGGCTGCTTCGGGGAGGGCTTCGTTGCCGGGCCAGAATCCAGCGCTACTCACTTCGTGCGAGTAGGCTTCCTGTGCCACCCAATCCGGCAGGTTTGGTACGCCACCCGGATGCTTGGGAGCAGTGCGCCCCGAAAACCGCGAAACAGCCAGGTCAAAACTTCCCCAGAAAAAATGTACCGGGCTACACTTGCCCCTGAACTCCGCCCGAAATTTCTGCATCACTTCCTGCGCCTTCAGCAAGGCCTGGTGCAAAGCGGTTACCTGTCCGGGGTTGTAAGTTTTATGGGTATTATCTTCGTCAAACGGGATAGGATTTTCCAGCTCACAGGGGACTTTATAGATCTCTACATCAATGCCCAGTTCGGCCAGTGCATGCATTATTTTCTTGTAAAACTCGGCAACCGATATATGTCCTAAAGCCAGCGTGCGGCTTTGCCCGGTGCTGGTTTTTATACTTACCTGGTGCTGCACCAGGTCCAGGTCTATCTGGAAATGCTGGTTTTGGCCTGAAAGGTCGCCGGTAGTTAACCCGGTTGGCGTTACGGAAAGCGTTACGTGCCACGAGTGGTTAACCCAGGGCTGCATTTTCAGCTTTATTTTGCCAAGTATCTGCGTCCAGAGGTGCAGCGTTTCCAGTGTGTCTTTTGATGTGTGGTAGTTAAGTTCAGGCCAGCCGGTTTTCATAGTCTGCTATAGTTAGTGGTGCATTTTACATTAACGATAGAAGTTATTTAAAGTGTAGAGAAACAGTATTTTAGATCAGGAAATGCTTTTGAGCAAAAAATACTCTTTCAGATTAGCAAAGCCGAAAGAACTTAGTTGGAATTCTATAGCACAATAGTTAGCGCCGTTGGTAAGCCTGTCCCTGTCGGGCCAGTTGAGTCAGGAGACTCAACTTCATAATCAGACACGAGTCCGGAGACTCGCGCCAGCAGAAAGAGTTAATTGTTAACTATAGAACTGTAATTGTAGCTATAACTTCAGCAGAAATTCACCTCTTGAGAGGGGCCAGGGGTGTTTTACTCCTTCCCCTGTTTTGGGAGTAAGGCCCCCTTTAAAGGGGAAGGTTGGGAAGGGGTTAACCTATTTCCCCGACTCCGGCCTATACTTAAGCTGCAGGCCGAGCAGGAAATTTCGCAGGATCTGGTCTTTTAGCGGGCGGTAATGCTGGTGGTCGGGTTTCCGAAAGAAAGCGCTGAGCTCAGATTTGCTTAAGCGGAATTTTACTTCGTCCAACACGCCCAGGATGTCTTCGTCTTTATAGTTCAGAGCAATCTTAAGCTTTCGCAGGATGATGTTGTTGTTCAGACTTTTTTCGGGCTTGGGTTGCTCACCTTCTTTTTTGCCGCGCTTCTCGTTTATAAAACCGTTCAGGAAAGCAGCCAGGTTAATATCTACCAGCTTCTGAAATTCTTCATGGTCTTCAGGCTTCATCCAGTCACTTATCTCGGCGCGTGTTACTTCTTTTCCACCAGAGGCAAACATGTCTATCATTCTATTGTCGCTGATATCGAATGTATAGCGCAGGCGGCGGAGTATATCGTTGTTGTTCATTTCTCTTCTTAAATCAGTTGTTTCTGCATACACACGCTGTTTTCAACGCCTGCATACTGCCCGTAGTTCGGAATTATGTTGTAGCCGTTGTTTTTATATAGTTCTATGGCATCGGCTTGTTTCATGCCAGTCTCTAAAACAGTTGAACTATAGTTCAGCTCCATTGCCCGGTCTTCTAAAGCAGTCAGTATCTTTTTGGCAATTCCCTGCCTTCTGAAATCCGGGTGCACGAACATGCGCTTTACTTCGGCTATAGTTGGGGTGTATGGTTTTATAGCACCACAACCAGCTGCCACGCCATCTTTATAAGCCACGATCACCTCTTTTATACTATTCACTTTATTGAACTGCGCATAAAAAGCATGATCGTCGCCATCTTTCTCTTTCAGGTCTTGGTCCAGTAAAACTACAAGGCTCCGGAAGTCGGGGTTATCGGAAGTGGTGCGGGTTAGGGTTAGCATTTAGAGGACACTGAATTTAACAAAAACTAAGCATTCGTAAAATATTTATGGTTGGCGCAACTTCTATTAGTCTACTGAAAATTCGCACAAAATTGGCATATGATCACTTATATTTAACCATCCATCAGCTTGTCCGACCTCAATATTCTTTAGTTTTTCAGAGAACTTTTGAGCACCAAAAACATAATCAATGTGATACGGTCTCTCAAGTTTTCGTTGGAAGTACAAAGTTGGGCTGGTTTCTTTGCCTTGTTGTTCACCTGTAAACTTGTGGTACAAACTTGTTATCCCAAGCTTTTCCAATTCATTTACAACATCTGAATGGTTCCACCATCTATCCCATTGGTCCCAGATTGCACTGCTATTAAAATCGCCTGCTACTATCGTTTTATTTAATTTATTTTTATTTACCTGTAAGTATTTCCATAACTGTCCAATGTAACCAAAATTGGGGGAGTTGTTAAAGTGAGTCCAAACCGCTAATAAGTCAAATTCATTATTTATAGAACAGGGCAAGAAATGCTTAACAGAATGATCCTGATATTGGTCAAGCCAATCTAACTTTTTCAACTTAATTTCTGGTTTAGCGAATATTGCTAATCCTTTGTTTTTTGTGTCTCCAATCCAAATATAGTTCTCTGCCCAATCTTTATATTTTTGGTGTTTAGCCTCTGCAGGATTCTCACATTCTTGTATAATGTATAGGTCTGCATTAAAGTCCAATATGTTTTCGAACTTATTCCTAAATGCGCCATTACAATTCCAAGTAACGATCTTCAATTTTTAGTCTTATTAATATAAGCCAATTTTACTCAAAAATAAATTTACAAACCTACCTACAAATGCTGCACGTACTGCTCCAGGTATTGCTCCATTTCGCGTTGTACTTCCTGTGCTGCTTCGCGGGCTTTTTCGGCGAAGTCGCGGCCGGATGAGGCGTAGATAATAGCGCGGGAAGAATTGACCAACAGGCCGCAACGCTGGTTCATGCCTAAACGCGAGATTTCTTCGAGGCTACCGCCCTGTGCGCCAACACCAGGCACCAGCAGGAAATGGTCCGGAACTATAGCACGAACGCGCTGCACATACTCAGCTTGCGTAGCGCCAACCACATACATTAACTGGCCGGCTGTGCCCCAGGTAGAACTTTCGCGCAGCACTTGTTCCCAAAGATACTCTTCGCTACCATCAGCCAGGCGCAGCATCTGGAAATCCTGACTGCCCGGGTTAGAGGTTAAAGCCAGCAAAATAACCCACTTGCCCCCCTGCACCAGGAACGGCTTCACCGAGTCAGAGCCCATGTAAGGCGCAACAGTAACAGAGTCGAAGTTCATGGTCTCGAAAAAGGCGCGGGCGTATAGTTCGGAGGTGTTGCCAATGTCGCCACGTTTGGCATCGGCTATGGTAAATATCTCCTGCGGTATGTGGTTTATAGTTCGTTCCAGGCTCACCCACCCTTTCGGCCCCTGCGCTTCATAAAATGCGATGTTTGGTTTATAGGCCACACACAGATCGGCAGTCGCATCTATAATCTGGCGGTTAAACTCAAAAACCGGGTCCTCAAAATCAAGCAGGTGCTCTGGCAACTTCTTTGGGTCAGTATCGAGGCCAACGCACAGGTATGATTTCTTTTGCAGGATCTGCTCGAATAGTTTTTCTCTTGTCATGGCGGTAGGTGGGTTAGGTCTGTACAAATGTAAGTGTTTAAGCTGTGGTGTAAAAACAGAACTATGAGGTTTATGATGGATGTGATTTTTTATGATTGTTTCTTAGAACCATAGTGATTCAGTCCTTTAAATTTCTGCAAAACCTCTTGTACTAAATCAAAGCTTATAGTTCAGACATAAAAAAAGACGCAAAATATTGCGTCTCTACTCTCATCACAAACCTTATAGTTTATAAACTCAACCAGGCTCTTGTCATAATACATCACACCCATCATAAACCTCATAGTCAAAAAAGGCTGCACCGTTTCCGGAGCAGCCTTTCTAATCATATCAGGTTAGGTATTATCTCAAATCTACTACCTGCACGCCTTTATACTTTGCTTTGTTAAAACTAAAAGTATCGGCAGCCAGAGTCGGGTTTGGCTGGAAATTTTTGATGGTATAGGTATAACGAATGCCGTTATTACGGAACATCTTCCAGCTTTTCAACGATTTGTCTTTCTGGTTGATGTACAGGCGCACTTTAAAGATCGGGTTATTGCGGTCTAGCGGTGCCATTTCAATTACATCATACGTCACGCCATCTGCTCCTTTTTCAGGGCCGGTATACGCATACTTGTAACCCTTCTTATACATATCAAATATCTTGCTCGGCGCCATAGCTTCCGCTTCCGGATCAGATTCTGTAATGGTTACTTCGTTCACGTCTTTCAGGTAGGTCCACATCAGTTTACCATCGCTGATGATCTCCTGGCCGCTTACAGCCAATCTATACTTTGGCCCGCTTACCAGTATATTTCCTTCTACAGTCTCTTTCGACTTTGCAGAGGTGCTTTCCATGGTTTGCGCAAACGTAGCTTTAAACGCTTTCATAGCTTTATACTTTGCGCTCATGGCGTTCAGTATTTTAGTTGCCTGCGGGTCTTGCTGCGCACTTGCTAGGTTCACAAACAGTACCATGGCAAACAGTAGGGCGAATATTCTTTTCATTTCAAAAGGTTCTAATTGTTAGCTTAACCCATGGTATTCAATAACTGTTCCAAACTGTATTCGTCTGGTATTAAAACTTCACGGGCCTTGCTACCTTCAAAAGAGCCAACTATACCTGCCGACTCCAGTTGGTCAATTAATCGGCCGGCACGGTTGTAGCCCAGTTTAAGGCGGCGCTGCAACAGCGAGGTACTTCCCTGCTGGTGCTGTACTATAATGCGGGCTGCTTCTTCAAACAACGGATCCCTGGAGCTTGGGTCAAAGTCAACTTTCTCAGCGCCGCTGTCATCCCCCACAAATTCAGGCAATAAATAAGCATCGCTGTAACCCTGCTGCTCACCAATATAATCGCAAATTCTGTCTACTTCCGGGGTATCCACAAACGCACACTGAATACGGATGATATCCGACCCGATAGAGAACAGCATGTCACCCTGACCGATCAGCTGATCCGCACCACCGGCATCAAGTATAGTTCTGGAATCTATTTTAGAGGTTACTTTAAATGAGATACGTGCCGGGAAGTTGGCTTTAATGATACCTGTAATTACGTTTACCGACGGGCGCTGCGTAGCCACAACCAGGTGAATACCAATGGCTCGGGCCAGCTGTGCCAGACGCGCGATCGGGGTTTCCACTTCTTTACCGGCAGTCATCATTAAGTCGGCCAACTCATCTATAACCAACACAATGAAAGGCATAAACTTGTGGCCCTTCTTCGGGTTCAGCCTACGCTCTACAAACTTGCGGTTATATTCTTTCAGGTTACGGCAGCCAGCATCTTTCAGCAGGTCGTAGCGCATATCCATTTCCATACACAGCGAGTTCAGCGTGTTTACTACCTTTTTGGTATCGGTAATGATGGCTTCTTCGCTATCCGGCAGCTTGGCTAAAAAGTGGCGCTCTATCTTATTGAAAAGCGACAATTCCACTTTCTTCGGATCGACCAGTACAAACTTTAGCTGCGATGGATGACGCTTGTAAAGCAGCGAGGTAAGTATAATATTAAGACCAACCGATTTACCCTGACCCGTAGCACCCGCCATCAGCAAGTGAGGCATTTTGGCTAAGTCGGTAATAAAAACTTCGTTGGTGATGGTCTTACCAAAAGCGATCGGCAGGTCCATATCGCTCTTCAGGAACTTCTCCGTCGAAAGTATAGATTTGATAGACACCATTTCTTTTTTGGTGTTCGGCACTTCTATACCTATTGTTCCCTTGCCCGGAATTGGGGCAATAATACGGATACCAAGAGCAGCTAAGCTTAGGGCAATATCATCTTCCAGGTTCTTGATCTTGGAGATACGCACACCTGCATCCGGTACAATTTCATATAGCGTTACAGTCGGGCCTATAGTTGCTTTAATGCTGGCGATACCAATGTTATAGTTGCCCAGCGTCTCTACGATCTTGTCTTTGTTGGCCTCCAGTTCTTCTTTGGTAACCGATACTTTGCTGGCACCATAGTCGGTCAGCAGGTCTATAGTTGGGTACTGGTAGCGGGCAAGGTCTAAGGTCGGGTCATAGTTTTCGATCGCATCACCGGTTTCTTCAACAGGAATAGCTTCGATCTGTAGGTTCAGGTCAGCTTCATCTTCGGCTGTGTCGAACTCCATTTCTGCATCCTCTTCTTCAAACAGGCTTTCGTCTTCAATGTCCAGTTCCAGGGTTGGAGCAGCTGCTTTTGGAGCTATAGGCGGAATAGAACGAAGCTCCATTTCCAAGGCCTGGTTTATGGCATCATCTTCGTCTTCATCGAAATATTCTTCTTCCTCTTCTTCCTCATCAAATTCCAGTGAAGCAGTTGGGTCGGCGTTATGGTTGATGTTACGAGGCGAGCCATGCAACACTTCGCCTATTGACGAAGCTGCTCTGCTATTTACAGTTGTATCGCCGCTTGTTTCGTCAGCAGTAGCTTTGCCCCAGGTAAGGCTCGTGATATCGAAGAAGAAAACCAGGAACACCAGAAACAAAAAGCCAAGTACCAACCCGGAGCCCCAGCCAATAAGTGAGGTCATCCAGATAGCAGTTTCGATACCGATGCCGCCACCTAAAAAGCCCAGTTGCTCTACAGCGCCGGCAGTATAAACAATGTAGCCCAGCGTTAAGCTCAGCCACAGCATACTGAAACTACACAGACCCAGTACATATGATAGCGAAATAGTTACGCGACTGAATACGATGCGGGCACCAGTAAAAAACACGACAGGAATAACGAAAAAAGCACCGATACCCAGCCACTTATAGATAAAGATATGCGAAAGCCAGGCACCAAACAGACCCAACCAGTTTTCGGCTTCCTGACCGCTTTCTTTCAGGCCGGTGCTATCTACTGCCTCTACAACACTCTGGTCGGCGTGGCCCGTGAAGATATAGGACACAAAGGCAATGACCATGCAGAAGGACAAGAGCAGGAAGAAAAAGCCAGCAAACAGCTTGAACCGCTTGTCCTGCAGGAAGCTTATTTTGAAGCTCGGTAACTTTATTTTTGGGAAAGAGAACTTAAAAGACTTCCCGGATTTCTGCTTTTGCTGCGAAGCCTGGCTCCTGGGCGTATTTGCTGCGGCACGCGGCTCATTACGGCCCCTAAATTCATTCGTAGCCCTGCTTCCGTTCTGCGCTTCGTTTCTGTACGTGTTCTTTGCCATACCCTTCGACTAATTAGAATTCCAAATTTACATTTTTTGGGTGGATTGCGAAGAGCAATTTCAACGGTTTTAAAAATTTATCTGGCCAGCAGTTTCTTGTTTATCCGGGTGATGAGTGAAGGGCCTTCGTAAATGAAACCAGTGTATAATTGCACCAGGTCAGCACCGGCGTCCAGTTTCTCCAACGCGTCTTCAGCAGTCATAATCCCGCCTACTCCAATGATCTTTATACTTTGCGGCAAGTGCTGACGCAGGTACCGGATAATTTCGGTAGAGCGCTTGGTTAACGGCTTACCGCTCAAGCCGCCAGCTCCAATTTCTTCTACTTTTTGGGATGATGCATGAAGTCCCTCGCGGCTTATAGTTGTGTTAGTCGCAATTATACCGCTTAGTTTTGCTTCAATGGCTATTTCAACAATGTCATTAAGTTGGGCTTCGTTCAGGTCAGGGGCAATTTTGAGCAGCAGCGGCTTTGGGTGCGGCATTTTGCTGTTCTCGTCCTGTAGGGCTAGTAATAGTTGCTGCAGCGGCTCTTTTTCCTGTAGCGCACGCAGTTCCGGGGTGTTGGGCGAGCTTACGTTTACCACGAAATAATCCACTACATCATACAGTGCCTTAAAGCAGTACAGGTAATCGTTCAGAGCTTCTTCGTTGGGCGTTATTTTGTTTTTACCGATGTTGCCGCCAACTATAACCTTGCTTTTGCGGTTGCGCAGTCGGGCTACAGCAGCATCTACGCCTTCGTTGTTAAAGCCCATGCGATTAATAATAGCCTGGTCTTCGGGTAGGCGGAACAATCGTGGCTTTGGGTTACCTTCCTGCCCTTTTGGTGTAAGTGTACCGATCTCGATAAAGCCAAAACCCAGGTTTACCAGTTCGTCAATCAGCTTCGCATCCTTATCAAAACCAGCTGCCAGCCCAACCGGGTTCGGAAACTTCAAGCCAAACAATTCACGTTCCAGCTTCGGGTTTTGCATCTGGAACATGCTGTTGCTTATACTTTTCGCAAACGGTAGCTTGTAAACAGTTTGCAGGGCATCGGTGGTCAGGTAATGAACTTTCTCAGGATCGAGTTTGAAAAGTAACGGACGAAGCAGGCTTTTATACACGGCAGCAGGGGTTTAGGGTTTGCTGCCCGCAAAGATAGGCAATACAGTTAGAAAGTTGGGAAGTTTGGAAGTTAGAAAGTTATTGGAGTTAAAGAGTTTGGGAGTTAGAGAATTGAGGAGTTAAATTATAGTTAACGAGGAGTAAGTTTAAGAAGCTGCACTCGCTCGCGTCCCGCGAGTGTGGGTTACAAGCGGACTCTGGCCGCGTAAGTTTATTTTAGAAGTGTAACTCCTTCGTTCTTACGGACATCCTTGTCCGCAAGCACTCTGCCGGGGATATCCTTATCCCCGTAGTACAGCTAACGCGGACGTCCGCAGCAAACTTGGTTTCGGACACAGAAATCCGAAACAGCACCAAACTATAGAATTACAAGGAAGTATAGCTTGCACAGCAACAGACCTAGCAGTTTGCACAGCTCCTGCTAGCGTCTATTCCTGTTACAAAGAAACACTAATGATTTCAGACGCTCGTAGGAGTTGCGCGCTACAAGGTCTACTTTACCTGTCTTTCAACTTGGCCCAGGCTGCTTCCAGTTCCGGGTTTGGCTCGGGTTTATAGTTTGTTTTGCGGATGTGGCTTTCAATATTTTTAATGCGGTCGCTGGTATTTGGGTGCGTGCTGATGAACTTCAGGAACTCCGGTTCGTCGGAATTTAATCGTTCCATTAGCCAGACCATACCTTTTGGGTTTAATTTATTTTGCACCAGCAACTCCAGCCCTGCTTTGTCGGAATCTGATTCGGCGGTGCGGCTATACTCCAGGCTATGCAGCGTGGAGGCGTTATCAACTATAACCGCTGCAATACCACTTACATCGCCAAAAAGTATGGATAGCAGCATGTAGTAAGACAAGCTTCGGGTTATGGCTTTGGTAGAATGGCGCATCTGCACATGGCCTATCTCGTGGCCCAGCAAACCAGCCAGTTCTTCGTGGCGCTCCATTTCATCAAGTATACCATCGTGCACTACTATAAATCCACCCGGCACGGCAAAAGCATTTACCATATCGTTTTTGACTACCGTAACCGTTATCGGGAAATCGGATTTCACTTCCAGCGCTGCCAAGTAATCTTGTATAGCCTCGGTTTTAGCAGAATCTATAGTTTGGTCCAGCATCATTTGCGCGTGTAACTGCTCTCCTAATGCTCGCTCATATTCCTCCGGGAAATGCGCTGCCGCTTTTTCGGCCAGTGCCGGTACACCCCACACAAACAAAACGATAGCCAGGGCCAGCAAACTAAGTCCGCCAGCCACTAAACCTGTGATACCGGTTTTAGCAAACGAGCTATAGCTTGACTTCAGAAATTCTGCATCCCCATATTGTTGTTCCAGCGCTTCTTTAAAACCCTGCTCAAACACAGAAATGCTCTGCCTCGGGAACGGGCCATACTCCAGGATAGTGTTGGCGTCGTTAAACTCCGATTTATGTATCTCAGAAAGATGCCAGATCTCGGTGCCGCTCTCGCCACCGGCCTGCCAGGCAACCCGGATGTAAGTGGGCTCGAGTGTAATGAAAGCGGGCATACCTTTGGAGGTACGCCCGTTGTAATATTTTCCTTCAAACATAGTTTATACTAATCCGATGTCCATCATGTCGGCCATGTCTTCAAAGGTAGCGTTTTTATAGTCTTCCTCGGTCTGTGCCAGCGCATCCGGGTTAAACTCTCCGATAATCTCGCAGTTGTTAACTATAGCTGCCATTGTACGGGTAACCACCCAGGCATAGCCAAGGCCAAGTGTAAAGATCATGATCAGCAGGTTACCAACAGCCAGTTTAAAGTATTGCCCACCCGTAAGCGACGAATCCAGACGGCTATACTTGCCATCCTGCTCAATTAAAATATTGTTGATATAGAAGTGGATCAGGTCTTTAGCCCACCAGAAAGAGTAAATACCAAGTGTAAAGATGGTTAGCAGGTAGCCTTTGATATTAAGAACAAACAATTCGCTGCCTTCGCCAATGTAGCTGAACTGCGCGTTACCGAAACGCATGTTCTTAAATACCTCTTTGCGCACATTTGTAGTAAACCAGGCACTATAAATACCAAACGTGATGATGGTCAGGAAAAGGTTTAGGTAGAATAACTTAAACATGCTGCCCAATGTGCCGCGGTAGCCCATGTGTATGCCTCGCCAGCTAGTACGCGATGTACGGTAACGCATCATGCCATGTATGGCTATAGGCACAAGCACTGAAAGACCAGCCAGAAAAATAAGTAAACAGATAAAGTAAGTACCCGGATCTGTCTGGGCTTGCAGCATCCCGTAAATTAATACACTATAAAGCACACCAAATATGCCAATGCCTTTTATAAAGCCGATAAACATCTCCTTCCCGGTGCCGTGGAACGTGAAGGGGCTGTCTGCCATTTCAGTTTTGCGATAAATGTATTGTAAGTTTTTGGCTTTGGCCCATGGGTAATAAAGGCCCAGTGTTACCAGCATCAGGGCGATGTTCACGATCTGGATGCTGAAAAGTTCGGAGCCCTGCCCTTTAAATGCTAATGTTGGTTGGGTAATGGTTGTTTCCTGTTCTGTGGTAGAAGTGTCCTGCATAAGGTTTGTTTTAGGTTGGTTGATAGATTAGTGAGAATACCAGGCACCTTATTTAAATGCAGAATATTCCTCCCTAAATATATATAACAACAGATGTATTTTCCAAATATAGGCGGGAGATTTATAGTTAAGTTGTTACTAAGTACCCATTAACCGAAAACCTGAACCAGGTACACGATTCCGAAAATCCAACCAATGTATAAGCAAGTATAGCCCAGCGAATAAAGTGCTGAAATACCTAAATTACCTTTTGTGACTGCAGCTTTACTGAAAACAAATTTAAGCGCCCTGAAGAACACCCAGTAAAGTATAGCCAGTATAATAAAAACAGAAACCCAAATTACTGCTTCGAGCAGGATAAGCAGTACTATAAAAGTCAGTGCAGCACCTAACCACAACAGTATTGCCACAAATATTCCCCCTTCATCGTCACCAATATCTGTTGCTGGCAGATCGGGCAAAGAGCCGGTAGTTGCAAGATAGTCTCCCCTTTTAAATTTCCGGAACTCCGGAAAGTTATCTACCAGGCCAACTCCGGTGTAAAGCCCAAATAGCATAAACAGGAACAAAGCCCCGGCTATAATGGATAGTGACAAGTATAGATTGGTAGTTAGCGACCTGTTAAAGTTTATGCCCGTCAGGTACACTGTAAGTATGGTAACGCTTACAACTACCAGCGAAACAATAAAAACAGATTTCCCTTTCAGGTAACTTCGGCTAGTGTTCATGTAGTTCTGGTGTTATAGTTACCCTCTGCGTCTTTCAAGCAGGATCATCATCATAAGGCCAAGTACCATGCGTTCTTCTTCGCCGGGCTGTAACTCACCAAATTTAGAAACCTTAAATCGTCTGCCGAAAAATGATTTTTGCTTTTCAAGCCTTGCCACCGGATCTCCGTTTGTTTTGCTGATCAGGTAAGACGGATTGAATAAGTACCCGGTGAACATACCAAGCACAGGAATTTCGCCCAGCAGTCCGTCAGCGACTTTTATCCAGCCGTTCTCTTCCTGTATCAGTAAATCCTGCTGCTTGTGTTCATCAAAAATCTCGTAGCGGGCTTTCCATAACGATGACCAACCTTTACGCGCCACGCTGCCTACCTGTGCCCCGACCTGGTTAGTGAAACTATAGGAAGCCGAAAAGTCGATCCATTTATTGGCGTTGATGGTGTATAGTTGCTCTGATCTGGCTTCGTCGCTGAAAACGTTTACTTCTTCTATAAACTTGAATAGCTTCTGCTTCACGTAATTAATGGTGCGGCCATTGGCATCCTGCACCGTAAAGTCGTTCGAGAAAGTAGAGATCTTAAAAGTAAGGGTAAGTGGAAACTGAATGTCTTGCATGTGTTAGGTGTGGGTGGAGTAGTTTTTATTTGTTTTTGTGATCTAATGACTTTTTCGCGATCTTATACTGAGCGTCAATTATAGCCTGGTTATGACCGTGTGCAGCACCTGGCACCAGCACAAACTCTTTCTTTGGAGCTTTCACCTGATCGTAATAAGCTTTGGCAAGTTCTTTTGGCGTCAGGATATCTTCTTCACCCTGAATAAAATATATCGGTATTTTATATTCCAAACCATCCTTCCTAAAATTAACCCCTGCTCCCATCGATTTGATACCCATGGCCTTAAAACCGGCAAAGTGAATAAAAGAATAATCATCGCCGTTGTACCTGTCCTGCGCGTCTTTTTCGTTATCGTACTCGCTTTTCAACTTCCACCAGTCAGCAGGCGCCGGTATTGAATTCGCTTTTTCATACTTCTTGATGATGCGCAGCAACTGGCCTTCTTTTTTGGCATTCTCGTAAGGTGGTGAACCTAATTGAGTTAAGACCCCAACAGACTCCTGATCGTTGGCATTCTCAGCCATTTTATAAACTGCTTTATAGGCATGGGCAAGTCCTTCTGAAAAGTTTACTACCTGGGAGTGGCCTATGTAAGCAGAAAAAAGATCAGGGCGGGCAAGTGCCATTTTAGCCCCTAATATAGACCCCCAGGAAGTACCTATAAGTATAATTTTTTGCTTCCCGAGGTGTTTTGTCAGGTACTCGGCGAGTACAATACCGTCTGCTGTCATTTGCTCGACAGTTAAAGGATTCTCTATCCAGTAATCTTCACTTACTTCTTCGGGAGCGTTCCGGCCAAAAGTTCTTCCTGCTCCTCTTTGGTCCCAGTTCACCAGCACAAAGTCTTTTTTCCAATAGCCATACATGGTATCATCGTAGGGGTTCATAGTGCTGCCGGGCCCTCCATGCAGAAACAAGACTACAGGTTTTGAGCTGTCCTCCCCACTAATAGTTACCCATTGCTCTATTCCACCAATTGAAAGAAATCTCTCCTCATTAATGGAATTAGTTTGAGCCGCTAACCGACCTGAAAACAGAGCAAGAACTATGATAAGTAAGAATTTATACATGATGGATTGTTAAAATTGGAACAGAGAATTTTGTGTTATGGGTAATGCGGTAAACTGATCTACAGAAACGTGCTTGGCTATAGTGCGTTTATGTACTATAGGTGTTGATGTGTGAGGTAATTTATGGCTTAATTCCAACTATACCTATATACTTTGCCTCTTCAAAAAAATCATTGCATCCCTTCTCATTTCCATTTCCACATAAAGTGTTGCCATTACAATCAGTAGGATTAATTGCCACGTCTGCACAATGGCTATCTAACACATAATATTGCTTGTTTTGATACTCATACAGACTCACAAAGAACTTACACCCCACCTCTTCACCTTTATAACTGACCATTCCATTTTGTTCCAGGTATGTATCCAAACAATCATCCATACATGTAACTTCTTCTTTTTTATCGCACCCCAAGCAGATGAAGAATAGGATGGTAAAAATGGAGAGGAAACTAATTCTGGTTTTCATAAGCACATCTACAGTATAGTACTGTTTAATTTCGTCGCATAATGTAATGGGATTTGCCGTGGCGTAGCCATGGTATAGGTGTGATGGAAGTAGTTATTTTACTTTTTTCATAACTGCTTCAACTTCAAAATCGAACTCTTTGATTGTCGTTAATACCTTGAAATTTTTACCATCAACTCCTATTACTTTATTATAAAGGGTATCAATTTTATACTCTGAAAACTCATCAACCCCTTTTATCATTTTCCTATTATACAGTATATAGGAGCAGTCGTCTCTCCATTTTATGTCGAATTCGAATATTGATCCTGTCCTTCCGACTCTTTCTATCTGTTTATTTTTTGTGCGTGTAATAATATGAGTGCTTCCATCCACGCTGTTTAGTTCAAATGTGCCTTTCTTAAAATCTTTACAATTATTTTCTTTTGCAAAGCAGAAAGAATAAAGAGACAACATAATAAGGGAAATGAGTTTTATGTTCATTTATCTTTTAATTACATACAACTATAGTGTACACTCCAACTACGCTCATCTAAATCATGTTTGGAACTACCACTTTTCAAATCCATAGCAACTATACCGGAGTATATACTTCAGCTAATATAGTATTTTCTTTCTGAACTTATACTTCCTGCCCTTCAACTATAGCATCTGCCCCACTGCCAAGTTCCAGCAGCATTTCGTAATAAGAGCGGGAATACATTTTTGATTTGAGCCAGGCATAAAAACTTATCTCCTGAATATCGGTGCGCTCGAAGGTAGTATAGGCAAGCTTTTCCTCAACGTGTTGCATAAAAGCCGGAGTAGTTACAGCCTGCGGGTTATCGATCAGGACCTTAATTAGATCCAGGAAGCGGTTTACATTACTATAAACGGGTTGTTGCAACAGGTCTTTAAACACGCGCTCTATACTTCTAATCTTGTTCAGAGTAAGGTCTATGTTGCCCAGTTCCAGTTGAATGATCATTTCGCCCAGGTTCTTTTTCAATATCCATTCGCGGCCCATTTTGCTCTCGCACCACTTATCCGAGCGCTTTATGCTCATCAAAACCCGGTTTGCCTTCCCGAACGCGCCCTGGGTAAAGTAACTGAAACTCAAGCCAAGCTGGGCGGTAAGCTGGTCTTTTGTGCTTAGTGTAAGTTTGGCTTTGTGCAGCAGGTGCTCCATCAGTTTTATAGCGTCGTCGTTGCGGTGCAGGAAGATCAGGTTTGCAACCAGCAGAAACGTATAACGCGGGTAAAAATGCGCGTAATGTCCTTTGCCATCGCCTTCCAGCCCTGCCTTTAGCTGCTCTAAATAATGCACCGACTCTGTGAATTTCTTGTTCCGGTACAGCACGTGCGCGATCATGTACAGCAGGCTCAGTTTATAGTATTGGTTGGCTTTCGAGAAACCATACTGCTGTTCTGTTTCGTGGTACTGCTTTATAATGTAAGGCTCAAAAGAAAGGAAATCCTTGCCGGCAAGTATAGCGCTCCGGGCAATAGACATTAGTTTATACAGCAAAGCCGGGCGTTTACTTACCGCTTCGGAAAGCCCGTATTCTTTCAGTACCTCCTGTATTATCCGGCCAAAATGCACATCGCTGCCCTGCTTCCGTACGTCGCGCAGCCTTTTGTTGATGATGCTGTTGGCAATGTTTGCACGCTCTTCTTCGTCGGCGCCCAGCTTGTTTTCGTTGCGTTTGCTGATGATCAGGTCCAGGTCGTCGGCAAACTCGTTTTCTGCTTTCTCAATCTGCAAATTATAGATCGTGTTCAATAAGTCGAACTGCTCGTTGGCTTGAGCCAGTTTCTCTGCTTTCCGCAGGTATGCCCACGCCAGTTTATCTAGCCGCACCTCGAACAGGTAACGCGCCAAAGCCAGCATTCCCATAATAGGCGCCGACGCCGTGGTATCTTCTGCCATGCGTTTCAGCAAAATAAAATCCGACAAGTGGCGCATCAATCGCTTGCGAAGGGCATAATACGCGACCGGGTTCGGGTCATTTTTATAAAGCCTTGCTATGATCTGATCCGATGTCAGCGGTTTTGGCAATTGCAGCAAATGCAGCAGTTCCAGGTCTTTGCGGAATGCCTTCTGTTTCTGTCGCTGTATAAAAGCAGCCAGTGCCTGTTTGTCTTCTTCGTCTAGTGTATCGAGGGTAGTTTTCAAATCATCCATTCCGCAAATTTTATAAACTATAAGCCGGCCTAATATTACAAATTAAAAGTCTGATTACAAACATGTAACTAACTATAAAACAATTATTTAAAAACTATAAAATAAATTTACAAAAGTCTGATTTTCTAAAGCATTGTTTTCTTCCTATATCTACGGGCTATACTTTTGATCCATCTTAAACACGAAAAAATAAAATATAAACCTCAAAAGTATAATCATGAAAAAGCTACTTTTTACCTGCCTTGCCTTATTTGTAGTAATAGCTTGCCAGGCCCAGGACATTTTAACCAAGCGCAACGGCGATGAGCTGCAAGTAAAGGTGCAGGAAATAACACTAACCGAAGTAAAATATAAGCGCTTCGACAACCTGGAAGGCCCGCTTATCTCTATCCTGAAATCGGAAGTGTTTATGATAAAGTATGAGAACGGCTCTAAAACAGTTATTACTGCAGAGCCGGCGCAACAGGCTACTACTCCTTCGCCAGGCTATTACCAACCAGAGCAGCAGCATTTAAAACTATCTGGTCCGCGCCTGGGTTTTACCGTTCTTAGCTCGCGCCTGGTCGATAATTTAGAAGAAGAGCACCAGGAAACTGTAAGCCCGTTCATTACCCAGTTCGGCTGGCAGTTCGAGACGCGCATTTTCACGCTGGAAAACGGAACATCTGGTTTGTTTGAGTTTGTGCCGTTGGTAGGTGGCCTGGAGCAAGGCAAATTTCTGCCAAGTTTAAGCGCCCTGGTTGGTATCCGTGGCCCCAAAGGAATGGAGTTTGGTGTTGGACCTAACGTTTCTGTAGCCGGTGCCGGGCTTGTGTTTGCGGCTGGCACCAACTTCCAGAGCCAGGGTATAAACTTCCCGGTGAATGTGGCCTTTGCCCCGTCTAAAGATGGCGCCCGGTTCAGTGTGCTATTCGGCTTTAACTCACGTCGCTACTAACTATAAACTATAGCTACAACTGAAAGTCATGAAAAAGCATCTACTCATCTTACTCTCTTGTTTGCTGGCACAGGTTGCCATGTCGCAGGATGTGATCGTTAAAATAAACGGCGAAGAGTTAAAAGCCAACGTGCAGGAGATTACCACCACCGATATCATTTACCTGTCTGCTGATACCACTGACACGTTGAACTATAGTTTGGCGAAGACTGAAGTATTTATGATACGCTTTGCCAACGGCACCAAAGAAGTTTTTACAGAGAATTTGCCTTCAGAAACAACTAATGAAACAACTATAGTTGATCCAGTAATGATGTACCAGAAAGGCCGTCAGGATGCCAGGCTACACTATAATGGCACCGGCGCTATGTTGGGTTCTGCTGCTACTGTTTTCCTGGCCGGTCCGGTCGGGCCTATCATAATAGGTGCTGTAAAACCCAGAGCCCGTTATAACAAGGCATTACCCGCTGCATCGTTGCAAGACCCCAACTATGTAAAAGGCTACGAAAAGCAGGCACACAACCGCAAAATAGGAAAAGCAGCAATAGGCTTTGGTGTAGGGACTGGTGTTGGTGTTTTGTACTTACTATTGAGTGTGATGAGTCCTGGGAAGTAGGGTTGTTAAACTATAGATCCTGAAGTTGTGTTGGCTTCGGGATTTATAGTTTGGAAGAAGAGTTTTATTGTGTTTGTATATATTGATCTGCTATCGTTACCCACCCCTGCCCCTCCCAAGAGGGGAATTTATGCAACTGATATAGTTAATTATACAGATTTATAGTTCGTTTTGGTCATTTCCCTGTCCCTTCCAAAAAGAGTACAGGATATTCGGCTTCTATCGGCGTTTTAGTAGCAAGAAAATCCCCCTCCTCGGAGGGGTTAGGGGTGGGTTCAAGTAAGCTAATCTCCTAACTCCTCGGATGGAAATCCTTAATAACCTGCTTCAGGTAATCTCTACCTAAGTGGGTATAGATCTCGGTGGTGGTGATGGATTCGTGGCCCAACATTTCCTGCACGGCTCGCAGGTCGGCGCCGCCTTCAATTAAATGTGTAGCAAACGAATGCCGGAATGTGTGTGGACTTACCTGTTTCTGTATTCCGGCCTTGGCAGCCAGGTCTTTAATGATCGTGAAAACCATAACGCGTGTAAGTCTGGCGCCACGGCGGTTAAGGAACACAATATCTTCGTGGCCTTTCTTTATTTTAAGATGGCAGCGCACACCTTCGCGGTATAGTTTAATATGTTTCAACGCATCGCGCCCAATTGGCACCAGTCTTTCCTTATCTCCTTTACCTGCCACTTTCAGGAAACCCATGTCCTCGTACAGGTTACTCAGTTTCAGGTCCAGCAACTCCGATACGCGCAGACCGGAACTATAAAGTGTTTCGAGCATGGCACGGTTACGTGTTCCTTCGGGTGTAGACAGGTCTATGGCAGCGAGCAGCTGCTCTATCTCATGAAAGTTAAGTGTATCGGGTAGTTTGCGGTCTAGTTTAGGAGCTTCTATGGTTTGGGTCGGGTCGGAGGTCATCATGTCTTCCATGATGAGAAACTTGTAATAAGCCCGGATGCCGGATAGCGTCCGCGCCTGCGAGTGCACCGTCATGCCCAGTTCGTTTACCCATTCCAGGAAATCACGGAGTATAGTTGGCGTTATATTTTCGGGGGCAACCTGTAATCCTTTCAGTTCCAGGAAATCGGTCAGCTTTCTAACATCACGCAAATACGCTTCCACGGAGTTACCCGACAACGACTTTTCAAGGCGCAGGTATTGCTCAAATTGCTTTACAGTTATGTTCCAGGTCATGGGGGGAGTTAGAAAGTTGGGAAGTTTGGAAGTTAGAAAGTTTAGGTGTTAGAGAGTTTAAAAGTTAGAAGGTTAAAAGGTTAGAAAGTTTGGAAGTTTTGTTCTGTAGAGACGCAATACCTTGTGTCTTTTACACTAGCAGAGCCAGCTTTTTAAACAATCAATTGAATCCTATCTATCTTTTAATTCTGAAAATCTTGATTCAGATAAATAACAATTTAACCATCCAACAATTAAACAATTTAATTAAAGCAAATATAGTTAATCCTTACCTTTGTGGCTTCCGTTTTATGCGGAAAACAAGCAACACCCAAACTCTATGAAAATACTGATCCTGAATGGCCCCAACCTGAATTTGCTGGGCATCCGTGAAAAAGCGGTTTATGGCTCCCGTTCGTTCGAAGATTATTTTGAAGAACTGAAAGAAGCGTTTCCGGCACTGGAGCTTACTTACTTCCAGAGCAATACCGAAGGCACATTAATTGATAAGCTGCACGAAGTTGGGTTTACTTACAAAGGGATCGTGTTTAATGCTGGGGCTTACACGCACACCTCGGTTGCCTTATCGGATGCCGTTAAGGCCATAGAAACACCCGTAGTGGAAGTACACATCTCCAACATTTACGCCCGCGAAGCTTTCCGTCACAAAAGCATGCTGGCCCCGTATTGCACCGGATCTATAGTTGGCTTTGGGCTGGAGAGTTACCGCATGGCGTTGCAGTATTTCGAACGACTAAAGCCTAAACAAATCGGTTTTGGCGCTAAATAAACTATAGCTCGACGCGTTAGCATTACGAACTGAACCTTTTTACTCTAAAAAAGTATAGTTTTTACACTATATTTTATTTATATTCCCGAATGATGCTCAATTTTTACCCAGGCCCATCTAAAATATACCCCGAAGTGCGCACCTACATGACAGATGCGTACGACGAAGGTATGTTGGGAACACCACACCGCGGAGAGCAGTTTGTACAGCTTTCGAGAGCCACGGTGGGCTTAATAAAACGCAAGCTCAACATCCCCGAAGATTATTATATTTTCTTTACATCCGGGGCTACGGAGTGCTGGGAGATCCTGATCCAGAGCCTGACAAAGCATAAAAGCTCCCATATTTACAACGGCTCTTTCGGGGAGAAATGGTTCGACTATGCCAAAAAGCTGCGTCCTAAATCAGAAGGCATCGCTTTTGACCTGAACGAGGCAATGCCAGTAGAGCAGTTAGAGATTAGCGCTGATACCGAACTGATCTGCTTTACACAGAACGAGACATCAAACGGTACTCAGGTTTCGGCCACAACTATACTTAATTTACACAACCGCTACCGCGATACCTTAATTGCTGTAGATGCTACCTCGTCTATGGCTGGCCTGAACCTTAAAATAATTAAGGCGGATATCTGGTTTGCATCGGTTCAGAAATGCTTTGGTTTGCCTCCCGGACTTGGTGTAATGGCCTGTTCGCCACGTGCTATTTTCAGGGCAAAGCAAATGGCCGAGCGCGGGCACTACAACAGCCTGGTAAGCATCTACGAAAAAATGCTGAATTACCAGACCACCCACACCCCAAACACGCTGGGTATTTACCTGTTGCGCCGCGTACTCGAAGACCGTCCGTTTATTAAAGGCATAGACCAGGAACTGATTGACCGCTCGACAGCCCTTTACGAATTCTTTGCCCAGTTTCAGGATATACAACTGCTGGTTGAGAATGAAGAAGTGCGCTCCCGTACGGTTATAGCTTTGCAAGCCAGCGAGCGCCTGGTAGATGATATCAAAAAAAGGGCGTTGCACCATAACATACGAATCGGCAATGGCTATGGCGCATGGCAGCGTAATACCTTCCGGATCGCCAACTTCCCGGCTATACTGGATGAAGAGTACGAAGAACTAAAACGCTTTTTCCTGCATTACTACGCCTAAAATCATACCTTTGCGCCAAAACCAACTATAAGCGCACATGGCTCTCTTTAACTTTAAGGAAATCATATCGGTAACGCTGATCCTGTTTGCTATCATCGATATTCTGGGCTCTATCCCGATCATCATAAACCTGCGTAAGCGCGAAGGTGTTATCCAGTCCGAAAAAGCCACGATCATTTCTGGTGTGCTGATGATCTCTTTCCTTTTTGTAGGTGATGGTATTTTAAAGCTGTTCGGTATCGATTTCGAGTCATTTGCGATGGCGGGTGCTATCATTATTTTCCTGATAGGCCTGGAGATGATCCTGGGCAAAGACTTTTTCCATACCGACCCTGAGATAAAAAGCGGCTCTATCGTTCCGCTGGCTTTCCCACTTATAGTTGGCGCCGGCACCATGACTACGCTACTTTCGCTTCGTGCTGCTTATTCGGTTCCCAACATCCTGGTAGGTATTATCCTGAACCTGATGTTTGTGTACATTGTACTGAAAGCTTCAGGCTGGATAGAACAGAAACTGGGCAAGGCAGGCGCCGACGTACTTCGAAAAGTATTCGGGGTTATCCTGCTGGCCATCGCCATAAAACTGTTTAAAACGAATTTGTAAAGGTTGAATTGCTGAATGGTTAAATGGTTGTTTTCACAATTGCAGATCAACCATTTAACAATGCAGCAATATAACAATTAACTATGATCGAATTATTTACGGATGGTGCTTCGCGCGGAAACCCTGGCCCGGGTGGTTATGGTGTGTTACTGCGCTGGGGGCCACATGTTAAAGAACTTACCGCCGGCTTCAGGAAAACCACCAATAACCGTATGGAGTTACTGGCTGTTATAGTTGGCCTTGAAGCTATTACCAAACCGGGCATTCCGATTACTGTGTATTCCGACTCGAAGTATGTGGTAGATGCCGTGGAAAAACGCTGGGTATTTGGCTGGCAGAAAAAAGGCTTTGCCGGTAAAGCCAACGGAGACCTTTGGGCCCGTTTCCTGCGTGTGTATGCCAAACATAATGTAAAATTTGTCTGGATACGTGGCCACGCCGGCCACCCCGAAAACGAACGCTGCGACGAACTGGCCGTTGCCAGCGCCCTACAACCAAACCTGCCTGCCGACGAAGGCTTTGAATCTGGAATGTTTAATTCTAAATAATGAATAATCAGGAATGATTAATTACTAATGTCATCTCGACGATAGGAGAGATCTATCTTGAATCTGAAAAAGATTTCTCGCTTAGGCTCGAAATGACAATCATGACATCCATTACTCATTATTCATTAATAACTGATCATTAAAATTGGCGAACTCCTATTTCCAATTCAAACAGTTCCGGGTAGAACAGGACAAGTGCGCCATGAAAGTGTGTACTGATTCCTGTTTATTTGGGGCTGTAATTGATGTAAGTAAGGCTGGTCGGGTTTTAGATATCGGTACCGGTACGGGTTTGCTCTCGCTGATGGTAGCGCAACGAACAGATGCAACTATAGATGCCGTTGAAATTAACCCGGAAGCAGCGGCACAGGCTGAAGAGAATTTAGCATTAAGCCCCTGGGCAGACAGGCTAAACCTGCACCCGGTAAGCCTGCAGGAATTCGCGAAGGATAATCAGCAGAGCTACGATGTCATCCTTTCCAACCCACCGTTTTTCCTGGCATCATTAAAGTCCGGTAATGCCGCCAAGGACAGTGCCAAACACACCGGCGATCTTTTCTTTGAAGACATCCTGACTTTTACCCAAAAGCATTTAACTGCTGAAGGCAAACTATACATTCTGCTCCCACCCACCGAAGCCCGGCATTTTGCAGAATTGGCAACGGATCATCAACTATACCTGGAACAAACTATAGAAGTATACACCTACATCAACGGCCAGTGCATCCGTCATATCCAGACCTATAGTTTCATAAAGCCCGCTACTTCAACTATAAGCCAGATCCACATCCGGGAAGCTGATAAAGTGACTTATACTTTTAAGTTTTCAGAATTGCTACGGGAGTATTATCTGCATTTATAGTTTTATAGTGAGAGAATCAACTCTTACCTACTAAAAAGAATTGTCCCCTTGAGGGGACCGTTGGGGTGTAAAGCTACGGAGCTTATCGTTTCTATTAGCCAAGTCAAGTAAATCAGCTGGAGTAAACACCCCTATAGTCCCCTCAAGGGGACAATTCCCCGAACATGCCGCAAGTTTAGCGATAGCGCAACTTGTGGCAGCATATGGGGCCAGTTTGTAACTGGCGTTTTTCAGGTTTATACTTTCGCCAGTTACAAACTGGCTGCCTACTTTACCACCAGTTACCGCTGCGCTCAAACTGGCGGCATATTTTTATTATAAGACAGTACCCTATCCTTTTCCACAAAATTAACACCGTAGCTTTTCAGTTCTTCCAGCACAGGTTCGTATAGTTCCGGGTGAATAGGGATGACCACTCCGCAATGTTTGATCTTGCCTTGCAGCAATAATTTGGCGAGTATAGCTACCGGTAAACCTACCGTTTTCGCCATGGCGGTGTGCACTTCGTCATCTCCTTTCACAACCAACGATGATGTAAGTTCATGCTTCTTCCCTGCCAGTTCATACTCAAACAAATGCTGCATCACGATCATGTCTTTGTTGCCGGGAGCAAGTTGCCATTTTTCTTTCAGTATTTTTTCCAACACCTGTGCAGGAGTTGCTCCTGCCAGCTCCACAGGTTCATCAGTGAACAGATCGAGCCAGGCCAGTTTCTGCATTATTTCACCGTGCTCATCTATAGTTAGGTAATTGGCTATCCTCCTTTCTATAGTTTCTCCAGTAACAGCTGGTGGCAGAAAAGCTTCCAGGTAACTGCGGTAGGTCATGTTTTCGGAACCTTCAAGGGTATAGCTATCGTCGGTTAAGCCTAGTTGCACGAAAACGTTCCAGGCGGCGCAATAACCGGGTTTACGCAGTGTGCCGCGTAGCATGGTGGGTATGTCCAGCAGGTTGTAAGGTTCTCGGTAACTGAGCGAGTCGCGGTTGGCATAGCCTTCGAAATTTCCGTGGCCTTCTACGGATAGTTGGTCGGTGCGCTTAAACAGCTGGTGATACGGAATGTATTTGTACTCGCCGTTCTTGATGTACTTGGCTGTGCCCTGACCTGCCAGCACCACGTTACGCGGGTTCCAGGTAAACTTATAGTTCCAGGGATTGGTGTCTGATTCCGGGGCAACCAGTCCGCCGCAGTACGATTTAAAAGAAGTAAGTTTACCGCCTTTGGCTTTTATATGCTGAATAGCCGCCATGGCAGACATATGGTCTATACCCGGGTCAAGGCCCGATTCCATGAGTATAGTTAAGTTCTTTTCCTGTGCTTCGGTGTGCAGCTCCAGGAAGGCTGGCGTAACATACGACGCCGTGATCAGGTGCTTTTCCTGTTTCAGGCACTCTCTGGCCACTTCAATATGAAAAACCGCCGGTAGCAGCGATATCACCAGGTCAGCCCTTTTTACTTCCGTTTCGCGCTGTTCATCGTTGTGCACGTCAAAAACCAGGGCTTCGGCAAAAGAGAGATCATCAACCAAACTATGAAGGTGTGTAACCACAATATCACCAATGCGGATGTGCCAGTTCTCGGAGGGTGCATGCTGTAAAAGGTAAGCGATAAGCGATGAAGCAGAGCGGCCAGCGCCAAGCAGCAGGATATTTTTCATAGATACAGAACAGTAGTTATGCTTCAAGTTAAGGATTACAGGCACGAAGGCAAACCCTTTTATTGCTTTTTCGGAATATTCCTGTAATTTTATAGCCCTTTTCTAGTTTTAGTATTGACACTTACCTGAATGGCAAATAAACTGACCATTAACATAGATATTGACGTGCTGGATTCTGCTGCCGAACTTAGTGAGCAGGAAATGCAGGCCATGGAGCTCGCAAAACAAGCCGCCGCTGATGCCTATGCCCCTTATTCTAACTTTTTAGTAGGTGCTGCGCTGCTTATGGAAGATGGCACCATGTTTAAAGGCAGCAACCAGGAGAACGCAGCTTATCCGTCGGGTTTATGTGCCGAGCGCACTGCTCTTTTTGCCCTAAGCGCCAATTACCCAAAAGCAAAAATTAAACTACTGGCTGTTACAGCCCGCCGCCGCAACGAGCAGGAGTTTCTGCCAGCTATGCCGTGTGGTGCATGTCGCCAGGTGATGGCCGAGTACGAGTTCAAGCAAAAAGAACCTATTCCGGTGCTGTTACAGGCGGAGGATGGTAAGTTCTATCGCTTTAACTCTGTAGCCGACCTGTTGCCTTTCCAGTTTAATTCAGATCATTTATAGGAAGTAAACTGCTGCCTCAAATAGTCACTTCTGATTCATGACCGAGCAACACCTGCTGACCCAGCGCACTGCCCGCTACTATAGTTTAGGCACACCCTCTGACCAGGTAACAGACCTTTGGTTAGTTTGCCATGGTTACGGACAGCTGGCACGCTATTTTCTCCGTCATTTTGCACCCCTGGATAACGGCCATACGGTTATTGTTGCTCCTGAAGCACTTTCGCGGTTTTATTTGGATGGATTTTCGGGGAGAGTGGGCGCGACCTGGATGACCAAAGAAGACCGCATGGCAGAAATTAATGACCAGGCTGCTTACCTTAACTTACTACTCCAAACCCAACTACAGCAACTACCCGAAAATGTGAGGGTAACTATAGTTGGTTTTTCGCAGGGCGGGGCTACAGTCAGTCGCTGGCTGGCTTCCGGTGTTGCTCCCGTACACCGGCTAATACTCTGGGCCGCTTCCTTCCCCGAAGATATTGATTTCACTTCCGGTAAAGCCGCTTTTGGCAACCTGCCTGTAGCTATCGTTTACGGCACCGAGGACGAATTTATAACTCCTGCAAGCCTCCAGAAAAAACAACAGCTCATGTCTGAATTAGGTATTGTGCCGCAGCTTTATACTTTTGAAGGTGGCCATACACTTAATGCGGATACACTGGTAAAAGTGAATGAGCAACTATAAGAAAATGACACAAAACTCTATACCCGGAAAATTCTCTTTCTTCAATGTTATAGCCATCGTTTCATCTGTTGGTATAGTTGCTTGGATTATAACAGACTTTTTTGGAGGGATGATGCTATGGCTTTTTTCATATTGGTTTGTTTTTCTACCAATCATATTACTTTATATCGGCTCATTTTTTGAGAGCGCTGTTACAGTTATCAGAGATGGGAAAAAGCGAAATGAGATCAAGTTGTATTCTCATTTATCTGTAATAGGTGTCATACTACTTTTCAATCTATATCATTCTGAGGTTTTTAAAGCAAAGAGCATTTTAACAGCAACCTTAAAAGACGATCTGTACCATTACACTTTAATATTCAGGGAAAATGGGAAAGTCGAAAATCACGCTTCCGGCATTTTTGGGTACACTGAAACCTTTGAAGGAGATTACTTTATAGTTGGCGATACCATCATATTTACCAAAAAGCCTTATGACAATAATTTTATACCAGACACGCTGCTTTTAGATAAATCAGCTAAAGCCATATTCATCGAAAAAGATGAACACGAACAATTCGTAACAGAAAAGAAGTGGCTAAATCACTTTGAGATTGACTAACAGCCTACCTATTTAAACTATAGTTTCTTGCTCTTATTTAGCAACTATAAGCTTATCTCCACAACTTCAAAAACAAGCCCCAATCAAACTAAAAGGTTAAGTGAACTATAAACTGAGCAGAACGCTGGTTTTACTTAGTATAACTTTACCAACATTAATTTATAGTTTATACCTTTACCCCTACGTTCTACTCACTACCTAAAAGCGGTGTTCCCCTTGCCTGCGCTTATATTTCATTAACCACAATCAAATAAACTTATGAAAAAACAATTGATGCACGGTCACAGACTGTTGCAAACCCTGGCCTTAGTGTCTGTATTTCTGTTTTCGGCTTGCGAACAAGCACAGGATGTACAGCCAACGGCCACACTTGGCGGCAATCAGCAAAAAGCGAAGGCAACTGAGACAAAAACTTACTACGGCGATGCCGTTGCTATTGGGGATGGAACAGCCTGGGTTTGGGTAGAAGTGCTTCAGGGCAAGCCGCTCGCGATGGGGATTGAATTTACTGAAGAAGCGCTGGATGGAATTATGGAACAGGATATGTATGAAGTCGTGCTTCCATTGCCAGGCCAGGCACATGCTACAGGTTATAAAACAGTAGCCATAGGTTGGAACCCCATGGGCCACGACCCGATTGGAGTCTATACCTTGCCGCACTTCGATCTTCATTTTTACATGCAAACCGAAGGCCAGTTGAGCCACATAGCCGGTGGACCAGATGAAGGAGCATGGTCGTTAGTAGGCACTGTTTTCCCTGAGTTTTATTCGTTCGGCCCTACACCATTTGCAGTTCCACATATGGGCGTGCACTGGAGCGATGTGCGTTCTCCTGAGTTTTCACAGGCAGGGTTTTCCAGAACCTTTATTTATGGATCAAGTGGCGACAAGGTTACTTTCCTGGAGCCGATGATAACACTGGCATACCTGGAAAGCCTGGCGACCGGCGACACCGAACATTTGCCTGTCCCTTCGCTCCTGAAATATGTTGATCCGGGCTATTACCCTCAGACATACACAATTACGCACACTACAGAAGGCACTTACTCCATAGCGCTAACAGACCTTGTATTCCGAAATACAAACATGTAACAGTATCAGCTTTTAATTAATTGGTAGGCCCTTTCAGCTATAGTTTAACTGTAACTGGAAGGGTTTTCCTGTATAAACTCCCCTGAAAGTAACAACCTGTCTGCCCCTGTTCTGATCACAAACTATACTTATTGAGGCTCAATCATTATTAGAACATTAATATATTTACTTGCGTATATACCAAAAATTAACAATATAAGCGCTTACTTCATATATTTTTATGGAGGTCTGTCTATTCTAAAACCCTTATAGTTATGCAAAAAAAGTTATACGCTTTCCTCTGCTTGTGCTTTGTGTCGGTTTCAGTTTTCGCCCAGAGTAAGATCAATATCACCTCTAACATCCCCGATGCAAAATTCTTTATGCTCCGCGAATCAGACAATTCTGAAGTAGCTGAACTTGGTGTGGGCAGCATAGAACTGAAACTATCGAAAGACTCCCGTAACAGGATCAAGATCGTGAAAGAAGGCTTCGAGCCATTGATAAAAGAATACCCGCGAACTTTAAAGTGGGAGAAAGAACAAAAAGTAACCCTCGAAAACCGATTGGTTGACATAAGCGTGGAGCCCTATGATGCCGAAATCTATGTAGATGGTCGCATGATCGGGACTAAAAGAACCAACCTTGTTATTGGTAAAGGCAAGTTTCTGACCCTGGAAGTTAAAAAAGCTGGTTTCGCGCCTATAACTAAAATATACTACAACGCTCCGGACCGTGAAGCGCCCCCTATAAAAGACTTTTTTGAGATGAAAGACCGCCAGGTTCGCCTAGAGGTGTTTCCTGCCGATGCTACGGTGCAGATAAATGGGGTTTCGAAAGGCAGAGGTACTTCGGATGTAACAATACCGAACGGCGAATGTGTAACCGTTAATGTAGTGCGCGAAGGCTATGCCGATGTAACCCAGGTTTTCTGCAACAAGCCCGCCACCGACCCGGCCCCTCCTATCCGTTTCAGAGCTGCTTTAGAAGACCGGTTGGTAAAAATAAGCACTGAGCCATCGGATGCTAACATAGAAGTTGCCGGAAAAATACTGGGCGTAGGCAAATACGATCTTAAAGTACCGAAAAATGATTGCGTAGAAGTGCGCGTTGTGAAAGATGGTTTTATCAGATTCACGAAGAACTACTGTAATCAGACAAACATGCAGGAACCACCGTTGACAGAATTTGTAGAGATGGTGGAAGATGAAGCTTATAACTCATCGATCTCGACTGACATGGCTAACGTGCGCATAACTATACCAGTAAATAAGACGATAGCTCCCGAAGATGCCTGGCGCACGCTTAGCTCTATTATTACCCGCAGTTTTGATGTATTGGAAACGGTAGACTATAATACGGGCTATCTGACAACGTCGTGGCAGGTACAGAACTTTAACGGCATGAGTACTATTCGCACGCGTATGATCGTGAGCAGCGGTGGCAACTCAAACGAACTGACCTATGTCGTAAAAATAATAAGCCAGCGGGCCGATGGCGTTATTAGTGTAAAAGAAGACCAGTTGTTCTCGGACTGGGGAAGATTATTGAAACGCTACGGCGGAATTATAGAAGAACTGCAGTCACGCTTGCAATAAAGGTAAACCATAGTTAAACCAAAAGCCTCAGAAGCAATTCTGAGGCTTTTGGTTTATAATTTGGAAAATACATTAGAGAACTACCACAACTATATCAAAACCAAATTCTGTTAAAGTTTCTTCTTTACTTTTCTTTTTGACAGTTTCGATTTGATATTAATTACTCCACTAACTGCTCTAACTCCATATAGTTGAACAGCTGTAGTGTCATTTATAGTCTTTATAGATTTTACATCGTCTAATTTTAAATTTACAAGCTGTGCTTTATTTACTATTACACCATCCAAAACTATAAGTGGATCTGAGTTGGAATTTCCGTTATGACGGATGTTCGTTACATTCAACCCAGTATTTTGTTTAGCAGAATTTCTAAGGCTCTCTTCGATATATTTCTTGTTTAAAGAATAAGTATGTTTCAACTCATTCGCAATAATAGAGTCAACTGCCACGCTCAGTGAAAAATTCTGACCTAGGGCTATATTGGAAAAAAATACTGAAAGAATAAGGGGTAAAATCACTTTTATCATACACTTAATTATAGTGGAATTATGATCAATATAGTTAATCTCTAACTCACAAACTCTCTAACTTTCTAACTTTTATCTCCCTCTCTCCCACATTCCATCCATTACCACTTCTAACAAATGCTCATCCGGGTCCCGGAAGTAGAACGACAGGAAACCACCACCCCAGTCATATTCCTGCTCTATGGGTATGCCGGCAGTTTCTATAGTTTCTTTTGTTGTGGCGTAATTCTGTTTACTTACCTCGAAGGCCAGGTGCAGTTGTCCCGAGCCAAAATGTGGTGGCAAACTTCCGGGTTTACGCGCAGCCTCTGCTATAAAACATAACAGCACCGAACTGCCTGCCCTGAAAAAAATATGTCGCCCAGGCACCTCGCCAATTACATCAAACTTAAGCCTGCCATTATAAAAAGCCTTGGTTTTTGCCAGGTCCGATACATACAGGCAGGTTTCCTTTATCTTCAGAATATTCATTTATAGTTACGAAAACGTTGTTTTGAAATGAATATATAGTAAACGTAAGACCCCATAGTACGTTTACCGTAGGTACCAACACTACTTTTTACACTACTTTACCTATGAAACTTATGATAAAAATTTTTATTGTTTTTGCATCCATTCTGGCAATAGCCTTTTATTTCCTTCGCGACCAGACTGCTCCTGCTTCAAAAGCAATGAAATCTGACACTAATAAATTTGAAACACTTGCCACTTTGCCCGGTGCTATACAAGAAAGCTCCGGCATTGAAATTATGTCCGAAAACGGAAACTACCTCACGCATAACGACGCCAATAACAAGCCTTACCTTTACGAAATAAACGAAGCCGGAAAGTTGATAAAAACGCATAAGTTTCAGCTGCCAAACGTTGATTGGGAAGACCTGACCCGCGACGACAGCGGCAATTTATACATCGGCGACATTGGCAATAACAACAGCAAACGTGACGAACTGGCCATATATAAAGTCAGCTTGCAGGATATGGAAAATCCACAGGCCATCCGTTTCACTTACGAAGATTATAAAGGCAAACCCTCTAAAAAAGATAAAAGCAGTTTCGACTGCGAAGCAATTTTCTGGTACGATGGCAACCTGTACCTGATATCGAAAGACCGCAATGGCAGAAACGAAGCTAAAGTGTACCAACTCTCGGACGAGCCCGGCAACCACACCGCTAAAAAGATAGGAACAGTTAAAATGAGAGAACCTGTTACAGGGGCAAGCATCAGCCCTGATGGAAGCACAGTTGCATTACTAAGCGAAGGCAAAATACACCTGTATCGTAATGTAGAAAACCCGGAATCGTTTTTTGAAGGAGAGTCTGAAGAGATACAACTAAGCGGTGCCGGCCAGACAGAGGCTGTAACCTTTAAAGATAACAACACCCTTATACTTACAAGCGAAGGCGGCAGTCTTTTTAGATATACACTATAGTTTAAACTATAAATAAGAAGGGCTGTAGCGATCAACTACAGCCCTTCTTATTTTATTTAGCTTCTACCAATTTGCCTCCCGGTAATGCTGGCTTAGGGTTTCGCCACACTCTGAACAGTACAAATAACCCGATAATTATAAGCGGGATACTCAACAGCTGTCCGATATTTAACGTCATCGTAGCTTCCTTTGCTACCTGGTCTTCTTTCAGAAACTCTACTACAAACCTGAAACTGAAGAGTAGTGTTACAAACAAGCCAAACAGTAACCCAAGCGGCAACGCCTGCTTATACTTTTTCCAAAGCCAGTACAGCAACACAAACAGGCCGAAAACCATAATAGATTCATAGAGCTGTGCCGGGTGGCGTGGGTCCTGAGAGGCAGCTACTCCGTTAATTATTTCGTTGTTTCGTAAGAATTTAAAAGCCCATGGCACATCGGTTACCTTTCCAATAATCTCGGAGTTCATCAGGTTGCCTAAACGAATCAATGCCCCGCCTAACGCCACTACTATAACGATGCGGTCGAGTACCCACATGTAGTTAAATTTATGGTTACGGCTAAACAACCACAGCGCAAACAGAATTCCTATCGTTGCACCATGACTCGCCAGTCCGCCTTCCCATATTTTGAGTATCTCTATCGGGTTGCTCAGGTAATATTCAGGGTCGTAAAAGAGCGTGTGTCCCAGTCTGGCGCCAATTACAGTACCGATGATCATGTAAAGCGTGATCGCATCTACATCGCCTTCGGTGCGGCCTTCTGCTACATAAATTTTGGTAAGGATGCGTTGCCCAAACACAAAAGCCAGCGCAAAAAACAACCCATACCAACGGACAGAAACCGGCCCGATGTTAAATATTTCCGGATCTACGTTCCAGGGGATAAAATTCAGTAAACTCATAGTTAGGGTGATGATCGTATTTAGCCAAAGTTACAATAAATCGGGCAGGTACAAAATGCAAGGGTTAGAAGTAATGTTGATACTATAGTTTGTTGTTATCATTTCGATCAAGCCCGAGACAGGGATCTTACATTAACCTATACTTTCTTCATTGTCATTCCGAATGCTGTGAGAAATCTGGGTTCTATAGTTTCTCTATTATCATCCCGAGCGGTAGGCGAAGGATCTTGTGTGTCCTATAGTTGAAGATAACTTTCAACTCGAACCAAGCTATCCTTTCAAATCACTTTTCATCCTGGGAGCTTTATTTACCTATCGTTTCAATCCAGCTTTGGTGCCCTCACGGCCGGGAGGCCCCGTCTTTTGGCATCGCGCTGTGCGAATCTCTTTTGCTCCTACGTCGCAATGCCTGCGGCACCAGATATTCACAAGGCGCTCAACCCAAAGACTGAGATCTTTCGCGTAGCAACAGCTAAACTATAGTTCAAACCGGTAAGCTTCGAAATTTATCGTGGTTGTAGTTCTGTAGGGGCAGGTCGCGACCTGTCCGCTCGATAGACTGTAACTATAGAACTATACTTTTAACTATAGGAATAGCAGAACTGTCCCCTTGAGGACAAGTGAGAACGGGAGATCGAAACTTGCGAGCATAGCTCAATAGGGGTGTTAAATCATCAACTATAAAACTATAAAGTAAACTATAGCAAAGGCCGAAAAACTCCCCGCCTTAGATAAGGAGGGGTTGGGGGTGGTTGGACCACAGCTACTATAAAAGGCTCCTGTAAACAGGAGCCTTTTATAGTAGCTTATTTTTCTCCAATCTGTTTTAACTCATCCCTGAAACCACCACTTAGTATCGGAAAACGGAGCCAGCTGCGTGGGTCTAAACTATAATCATCGAGGTGGAAAGCAGGCGCATAACGTTCGCGCTTCCATTGGTTGCGGCTCCATAAACTATAGAATTTGGTCAGCCATCCTTTTATAGTTTCTCCATCGGCCACACCAGCTTCCAGCAACTTATCATACACTTCATCCGGAGCAAAACGGTCGTAAAAAGCCAGTCGCTCAATCTGGTTCAGAATATCATAAGGCATCAGATCCTTTTCGTCGGTCTGTGCTTCTTTAGCCGGACGCAGCTCTGCCGATGGCTGCAGGTTATTTACATATTGCAAGCCCTCGTAACCAAGTTCTGTCTGGCACCACACCAGCAACTGCCTGATAAACGACTTATCAATACCCGCGATCGGGGAGATACTGCCTGCTGTGTCACCATCCATAGTAGCATAGCCCACAGCAGCCTCGCTTCGGTTAGAGGTAGCTAACAACAATGCTCCCTTAATATTGGCCAGCATCCAGATAGACGGGGCACGAACACGGGCCTGTATGTTCTGTAACGTCACATCATCTTCAGCCCAAGTAAGCGGCCGGTTCAAAGCACTTTCTATGATAGAAGTATAGCCTTTTACCTGCTCATCTATCGTCCAGCTATAAAAAACGGCACCTATGCTGGCAGCCAGCTCTTTTGCTGAATTGTAAGTATCATCCGACGAATTGACTGTTCCCTGGTAAGCACAGGTCAGTAACCGGCCAACCAACTCACGAGCCACTTGGTCTTCAGAAAGCGTATCGAAATAAGCTACATCCTTAAGCGGGAACAGCTGCGTTTTAGCCACAAAAGTTACCACGCCCAAACTTTCGATACCTCTCCTAACCATCTCGGCCACAGCCACGGCACATAACGATGAATCAGCACCGCCGCTCAGCGACAACACAAACCCACGGCTATGACTTTTGCGCATATAATCAAACAGGCCCAAGCTTAGGGCAGCCATCACTTCCTTGTTCTCATCTATAGGCGGCAGGTAAGTTATCGTTTCGGCTATAGTTGGGTTCTCACCAAAACTTACTTCTGACACTTCCAGGTCCACATTCTTAAAGCAAAGCAGCTCATTGCGTTTTATCAGGTGGCCGTTCTGGGCTATCAATACTTCGCCATCATAGATTACTTTACCGGCTTCGTTGCCTAACAGGTTAGCATACACATAAGTACACTGGTATTTTTTTGAAGCCTCCACCACCAGCCTGTACCGAAGATCGGTTTTGCTCAGGGCAAAGTGGCTGGCACTAGGGTTAAGTATAAGCTGCACGCCTTTAGCCATGTGGCGCTCGGCAGGTCGGTTTGGCCTCCAGGCATCTTCACATATCTCAAAGGCATATTTCACGCCTTGTTCTTCGTAAATAAGATCACCAATTTTATACTTCTGCCCCAGCATCTCAAACTCACCAACCTGGTTGGCAGGCCACTCCGTGAACCAACGCGGCTCATAGTGTATGCCATCTTTAGCCAGAAACTGCTTGGCCGTAAAACCTATGATTTCTTTGTTTTTGATAACGCAAGCCGTATTGTAAACCTGAGCCCCGATCCACACATGCACACCTACACACACTGTAATATCAGCACACCATTCTTTTACCAGCAACAGTTTCCGGAAAGCTTCTTCCCCGAGCCACGGACTCAGGAAAAGGTCTTCGCAGCCATATCCTGTAATGCAAAGCTCAGGCAGCAGTAAAATATCAACGTTGTGGGTTATCGCCTCGGTAATGGCATCTTTTATATTCTGCAGGTTGTTGTCCCAGTCCAGTGGAGTTTGGTTGAGCGCTGCGCCTGCCAGCGTGAGTCGGGTTTCTTTCATAGAGGTATATAACGCAAGTAAACGGGGCAAGTTAATAGTAATTGTTGAATTGCTATGGTGTTAAATTGACGGGCAGCCGGAGTACCAAACAGGTTTAGCAACTAAGCAAATATAGCTCATTCAAGAAGACAGGTATTCAAAGCTATACTCAGAACGGAAAAGAAAGAAATGCAAACAACTAAACTAGATACACAAGCATAGTTAGCCAGGCTATAGTTTAACTATAGCACCAATGTAGCAATTCAGCAATTAATTGATCTTGAGCAGCTCCAGGGATTTCTCGGCGGCAGCCTGGTCGGCTTTCTTTTTAGACAGGCCTACACCGGTGGCAACAGGTTTGTCGCCGATGTATACTTCGGTTGTAAATTCTGTAGAGTTACCCTGCTGTTTTTTCTTGATGTTCTCGAAACGGATCTCCATGTTCTGGCTTTGCGCCCACTCGATCAGTTTGCTTTTAAAGTTCGCAGTGGTATTTACAAGTTGGTGCAGGTCTACGTGCGGCTTTATGAGCTTACCTAAAATAAACTGGCGTGTCATGTTATAGCCTTTATCCAGGTAAATGGCGCCCACAAGTGCTTCCAAGGCATTCCCGTTCACAGATTTATGCCTGTTAGATCCGGCTTCTACTTTTACGAGCAGGTTCAGCCCAATTTTTAAGGCAATGTGGTTAAGGGACTCACGGTTTACAATGCGCGAGCGTATCTCCGTCAGAAAACCTTCGTCTTCGTACGGAAACTTTCTGAAAAGCACTTCGGCAACTACAGCCCCTAATACGGCATCTCCCAAAAACTCCAGTCTTTCGTTTGTATCGTGCTTGCTGCTGGCAGCCTGCCGTGCAAACGACGTATGGGTAAGGGCAAGTTTATACAGCCTGATATTATCGGGTGTACTTCCAATGATACCGGCAATAGCGCGTACCAGATCTCTGTCTTTGGTAAAAACTCTCTGGTAAAAGCGCCTAACCGGTTTAATAGGACCAAACACTAATCTTTCAGTTCTCTGAAAATTACAGATGTGTTGTGACCACCAAATCCAAACGTATTGCTCAACGCTACTTTTACGTCGCGCTTCTGAGCCTTATTAAACGTAAAGTTCAACTTCGGATTAAAGCTCTCGTCATCGGTAAAGTGGTTGATGGTTGGCGGAACTACATCATATTTGATGGCCAGGATAGAAGCAATAGCCTCTATAGCTCCGGCAGCACCTAATAAGTGGCCCGTCATGGATTTGGTAGAGCTGATGTTCAGCTTGTAGGCATGCTCCCCGAACACAGTCTCTATTGCTTTAGCTTCGCTAACGTCGCCAAGTGGTGTAGAAGTACCATGAACGTTGATATAGTCTACCTCTTCAGGTTTGATGTGTGCATCGCGTAATGCATTCTTCATTACGTTTAGTGCGCCTAGCCCTTCCGGATGTGGTGCAGTAATGTGGTAAGCATCCGCAGACATACCGCCACCTAATATTTCCGCATAGATCTTAGCTCCGCGGGCTTTTGCGTGCTCATACTCTTCCAGTATAAGTGCGCCAGCGCCTTCGCCTAACACAAATCCGTCACGGTCTTTATCAAACGGGCGGGATGCAGTTTCAGGGGAATCGTTGCGCTCTGAAAGGGCTTTCAGGGCATTGAAACCACCAATTCCAGCTTCTGTAACCGCTGCTTCCGAACCACCTGACACAATAACATCAGCAATACCCAAACGGATATAGTTGAAAGCATCGAGAATGGCGTTGGTAGCAGAAGCACAGGCTGAAACAGTAACAAAGTTTGGCCCACGGAAGCCGTACTTTATAGAAATTTGTCCTGCGCTGATGTCAGCGATCATTTTTGGTATGAAGAACGGGTTAAAGCGCGGTGTCCCATCGCCGTTGGCGAAGTTAACGCACTCTTCCTGGAACGTGCGCAGACCGCCAATTCCGGAACCCCAGATCACACCAACTCTGTCAGGATCATAGTTGCCTTCTGTTAGGTTTGCGTCTTGTACCGCCTCATCGGCTACTACAAGCGCAAACTGCGTAAACAAGTCCATTTTGCGGGCTTCCTTACGATCAAAGTATTTCTCAGGATCGTATCCCTTTATTTCACAGGCGAACTGTGTTTTAAACTTACTCGCGTCGAAGCGTGTGATAGGCGCAGCTCCACTCACGCCGTTAGTAAGGCCATCCCAGTATTCTGCGACAGTATTACCAAGTGGCGTGAGTGCGCCTAGCCCAGTAACTACAACTCTCTTAAGCTCCATAAGCTGTTACCAGAGGATAGATAGTAGAAAAATTCTTATAATAAAAACAGAAGGTATTATTTAGCGTGCTCTTCCAGGTAGCTTACAGCCTGACCTACAGTAGCAATGTTTTCAGCCTGATCATCTGGAATAGATACATTGAACTCTTTTTCGAATTCCATGATAAGCTCTACTGTATCCAATGAATCTGCGCCAAGGTCGTTTGTGAAGCTAGCCTCAGGAGTAACCTCTGACTCTTCCACGCCAAGCTTATCAATAATGATAGCTTTTACTTTTTCTGCGATTTCTGACATTTTTCTTATAGTTTATTAAAACACTGTGCAAAGAAATATAAATAGACAGACAATGTCAAAAAAAATTACTCTATTCGTGTTATTACAAAAGATTTGACGTCTGACTGCCGATTTACAAAGTTCGTTCTTAAATTGAGGCGCCAAAGTATTTACATGAAAACTTTTCACCTCGACAATGATTACGAATACGATTTTGACCTCTATGGGTTAGTTTCGTCGGGGAAAGACTATACCATGGCCTGGTGGCTGAACAAACTTTTTGAGTTGCATCTGACCAGGCAAAAAGATTTATGTTTTACTTTGCCGGGCCGCGAACAATTGTTGATCTCTAACTATGAATTTATTACCGATCATAGTGTTATCCGGTTGTTGCGCAATAAAGGCTTAGGCACAAACACGCTTCGCAAGCCATATCTCCTGCCAGATCTGAAGGAGTATGATTATGTGTTGCAAATTGCGGGGTCGCTCCCAAAACGATACACGCAAAGCCTATTAAACACACTGTTACATATACCGTTAGTAGAGTATGTTAAACAGTTTGACCCATTATCACTTAAGTTTAAAGAGAATCTGATTTTTTAAATATGAATATTACGTTTAACAAAACTAAGGTACTTGCAACCGTTGGTCCTGCCTCCAACACGTTTGAGCGCTTACTGGCGCTGGTGCAAGAAGGTGTAGATGCTTTCAGGCTGAATTTTTCGCACGGAGAGCATTCAGAGCACCTCGAAGTTATCAACCATGTACGGGAGATCAACCGCCAGTTTAACACAACAGTTTGTTTGGTGCAAGACCTACAGGGGCCAAAGATCCGGATAGGTGAAGTAGAGAACGGTGGCGTTGAGATCAAGCAGGGACAGGAGATACTTCTTCGTTGCGACGGATCTGTAAGCACAATAGATCATCTAGCCACAAACTATACGCAGCTTGCAAAAGATGTGAAAGTAGGCGATGCTATTTTATTGGATGATGGCAAACTGGAGCTTAAAGTGCTGCATACCGACCACAATATGGAAGTACGCTGCGAAGTTATTTATGGCGGTGTTGTAAAACCGCGTAAAGGTATCAACCTGCCTGACACCAGCGTATCGGCTCCATCACTTACCGAAAAAGACCTGCGCGACCTGCACTTCGGCCTTGACAATGATGTTGAATGGGTAGCCCTTTCGTTTGTTCGCTCTGTAAAGGATATACGCGAGATAAAAAGCATTATTGAAGAGCGTGGCAAAGACACCCGCGTTATTGCCAAAATAGAAAAACCGGAAGCCATTAAGAACATTGATGAAATAATTGAGGCGACTGATGCCATTATGGTAGCCCGTGGCGACCTTGGTGTGGAAGTTGGCATGGAGCAGGTGCCTATGATCCAGAAGATGGTAGTAGAGAAAAGCAACCGCGCTGCCAAGCCTGTTATTATTGCAACCCAGATGATGGAAAGCATGATCGTGAATCCGCGCCCTACACGTGCAGAGACCAACGATATTGCCAATGCTGTGATAGACGGTGCCGACTGCCTGATGCTGAGCGCTGAGACTGCCGTAGGTGCTTACCCTGTGGAAACTATCCGAAGCATGAACTTAACGATACGCACTGTAGAAACGCATGCTGATATCTTTAACAAGACTTATGTGCTTAACCCGCACTCGCCGCACTTTTGCAACGATAGCCTGGTAGCCAATGCCTGCAACCTGGCCCGCGACACAAATGCACGTGCTATTATAGGTATGACCAAGTCTGGTTACACTGCTTTCCAGTTGGCTAAGCACAGACCAAAATCGGATATCTTTATCTTTACTGAGAACCACAGACTGCTTAATACCTTAAATCTTGTTTGGGGTGTAAGGGGCTTCTACTACGATAAGTTCGAGTCTACTGATGCCACGATAGCTGACATCAAGGAAACGCTCTTAGATGGCGGCCATATAGACAAAGGCGATGTATTCATTAATACTGCCAGTATGCCGATAAACGAGCAGAAGCGAACCAACATGATCAAGCTAAGTATAGCGTAACTGGTTCGTGAAACTATAAAACAGAAGCGCCGGCAGGGTTATACCTACCGGCGCTTTTTTTATGTACATTATTTTTGCTTTGGCTACATTGGTGGTGTTAGCTAACGTGTAGTTACAAAACTATAACCTGGCTATAAACTATAGTTTCACATCGGGCAACATACTGAAACTATTGTTATACTGGCCAACTATAAAGCTATAGTTTATTACAAACACAAAAAGCCTTGCGCGTGTGCACAAGGCTTCTAAAACTATAGTTCCGACAAAAATTAAGCTGCCAGTGTATTCACAAATCTAGCCAGTTTTGACTTGTTGTGAGCTGCTTTGTTTTTGTGGATGATGTTTTTCTTAGCCAGACGGTCAATCATTGAAGAAACTGATTTATACAGCTCCTGCGCTTCGGCATGATCAGTCGTGTTTTTCAATTTCTTGATAAAAGTACGAGTAGTTTTCGCCTGATATCTGTTACGAAGACGTTTAGCGTTATTCGCTCTGATTCTCTTTAATGCCGACTTATGGTTAGCCATGTTATTTTATACTGTTAAATATTTTGTTCCGTATCTTGTAATGAGTTTGCAAAGGTAAAAGCTTTGCCGGTAATTTCCAAAGATAGCTCCTGATAAAAATATTTTCTGGAGTTGCTTTCGTTAAATCTTTGCAAAGGTAATGTATCTATAGTTAATCCTGCAATATAATCACAGCTAATATTCTGCAATATAAATAAATAATGTGCTGAACAGACTTAAAAACAAAAGCCGCTGCAACCATAGGCTGCAGCGGCTTTTATAGTTCTAGTTAATGCTTATTAGTTGTTATCGCGGTTTACGTCAACATCTACGTCAATGTCATCTATCTTACCTAAACGCTTCTGAACTTTGTTTTCAAACTCGTTCCAATCAGCTTTGGTCTCTTCCCATTCACGGCGGGTTTCTTCATCCCAGGTAGACGACTCTGCTTCAAATTCAGCTTCTTTGCGGTTATACTCTGCACGCATCTCACGATACTCATCTGCAGTTACCGTTTCAGCTTTTTCAGTATTGGTTTTAACCCAACCTGAGAATTCGTCATACTCCTGGTTTGCTTCTGCTCCGACTTCGTTCAGCTCAGCATTAGCTTCAGCGTTTTCTTCGCTAAGCTCTGTCTGTGCTTCATCTACTTCAGCATTTGTCTCGCTCTGAGTTTCTTGGTTACAGGCAAATGTGAATAAACCAATAGCTAATGCAAATCCTATAGTTCTAAATTTCGATACAATTTTCATAGTAATAAATTTTGATTACGAGGTATTGTACGTAATACAACGGATATTGATATAGAATAGATGAGAATTTTAAAGAACGCTTAAATGAAAGCCGTATTTGTACTTATTCTTTCCCAGTCACTTTACAACTCAGATTAGCACCCTCTGTTACCGGCTATAGTTTATTAGGGATACCCCGGATTTTATTCCACTGTAAAGTTTTACAACTATAGTTAAGCAGTTATATTTTTGGCCTTATCGTCTTTCAATTTTCTTTGATCAGCTTTTGTCTTTCCATAAACTAAGCGGCATTCTTAACTGTTCTGTTAAAGCATACAATTGAAAAACGTGCCTGGCTATATCAAACTATAAAAAGATTTAAATTTGCGATGTGATGCTAGCATACCAATCTGTTTGCACTCGTATACTATACTAAAGTGTAGTACCTTAATCTTACCGCTATGCCTATCTTATCTTCTACCTACAAAGCACCCTTCTACCTTTTTAACGGGCACCTGCAAACTATAATCCCGGGCTTGTTCCGGCAGGTGGAAGGCATAACATACACTCGTGAGCGACTTTCAACTCCAGACCTCGACTTTATTGATGTGGACTGGTCGCAGGTTGGCTCTGACAGCCTGGTTATTCTATCGCATGGCCTGGAAGGAGACAGCAGCAGGCCCTATATTCTGGGCATGGTGCGTGCTTTTAACGAGCGCGGCTTAGATGCGCTTGCCTGGAACTACCGCAGTTGTAGTGGCGAGCCAAACAAACTGCTCCGCTCCTACCATCTCGGTGCTTCCGATGACCTGCATTTTGTGATCGAACATGCCCTTAATTCAGGTAACTATAACACTGTACACCTGATTGGTTTTAGTGCAGGGGGCAACATCACGTTAAAGTACCTGGGCGAAGATCCTGACCAGGTTCCGGCTGAGGTTAAACGCGCTGTCGTGTTTTCTGTTCCGGTAGATCTAAAAGGCTCTGCCCAGACAATTTCCAGAGTCTATACACAAAGATTCCTGAAAACCCTGGGCGAAAAACTGGAACAAAAACGCCAGCTATATCCAGACGATGTGGACCTGACTGACTATAGCATTTTCTGGTCTTTCCCGGAATTTGATAACCGGTACACTGCTCCGCTGCATGGCTTTAAAAATGCCGACGATTATTACGAACGTGTCAGCTCCAAGCAGTTTCTGAAAAACATACAACAACCTACCTTACTCGTAAACGCCAAAAACGACCCGTTTCTGAACAAAGGATGCTACCCTGTGCAAGAAGCCAAAGCCAACCCGTATTTCTTTTTCGAAATGCCCGATAGCGGTGGCCATGTCGGTTTTGCTGAGGATTTCATGAAAGATATTTATTACTCCGAGGCACGGGCTGTGAGGTTTTTATTAGAGGAAGGAAGGTATTGTTTGTAAGTTCGGATTTGGATCAGATTGATTTGTTATTTCGAGCCTGAGTGAGAAATCTTAATTGTCTTATAGTTGGATTCTATACTTGCTTGAACCAAGCTATCCTTTCAAATCTCTATTAATCCTGGGAGCTTTACTTACCTATCGTTTTATAGTTTGCTTTGGTGCACTCACGGCCGGGAGGCCCCGTCTTCGGGCATCGCGCTGCTGATTTCTTGCTACCCTCGTACCTCGGGTTGGCTACGCCACCGCAACAAATCAAAGGCGCTCAACCCAAAGACTGCGATCTTTCGCATAGCAACCACCTGTCTATTGTTTAAACCGGTAAGCTTCGAGATTTATCTTGGTCATAGTTCCGTAGGGACAGGTCGCGACCTGTCCGCTCACAAACTATCGCTATAGAATGATCCTCTTAACTATAGCAGTAGCAGAACTGTCCCCTTGAGGACAAGTGAGAACGGGAGTTCGAAACTTGCGAGGGATGCTAGTGGCTGCTGCGGCCTATAACCTGCAGAAACTGCTGCGCTTCATAAAAAAGAGAAGCCAAATAGCTGTGATGGCCCTGCCACGGCCAGATCAGCCGCCAGTTTTTAAGTTACTTTCAGTGAAATGAAGAGTTGTACGGGTAGGGAAATGATTAAAAGGAAAACTATGAAAGAGTTGTGCAACAGCTACTTTTGTTACATGCTGTAGTTCTTACTTTTTATAGATTACTGTCAAGTTCTCCGCAAATGCGGGCTTTACAACCTTCTCCTCCCAATTCATGTCTGAATTTGGAAAGACTGCTTTCAGCTTTTCTTTGAAGACGTAGTAGCCAGGAGTCTCTTCCGCAATTGTTATAGTTGATGTACCCGTTAAAATATCAACTCGTATTTCATCAACTGTCAAGAGGTCCACTTTATAGGCTCTTATTTCATTAACGTCAGCCTAAAGAACTTCAATAACAGAATTCTTTTTAATTCGAAAACCATCGTCTGAATACTCAAAAAGACCACGTTCCTTCATCCTTTTAATAAAGCTTTCTCCTATCTCTTCATCCGCCTGCTTCCATGCCTTAAAGCCAAATAATCCCTTTATACTTTCAATGATTTTCATTCATTACCTATGACATGTAACTGTAAGCTAGCAGGAACTGTGCACGCCGTTAGGTCTATAACCCTGATTCAAAGAATTTACTTCAACGGCACATAAACAACCTTCTTCGTCTCGAAAAATTCTTCAGTAAAGTAATCTCTGAGGTTGTATTGCTTCGTTATCAGGCCGGATTCAGCAATTTCTTCTTCCAGGTCACCACCTTTCAGATAATAAAGCCCTTCAATAGGGGAGCCGGTTTTTTTGAAACTGTTCATCACCCAGGGCCAGAAGTTAGCCAGACGCGTAACGGCACGACTAACTACAAAGTCAAATTTCTCACGAACCTGCTCGGCCCGTATATGGTCAGCAGTTACGTTCTGCAAATGCAGTTCACGGGCAATTTCCTGCACCACATGTATCTTCTTGCCTATCGAGTCTACCAAATGAAATTTCACCTCAGGAAACATAACAGCTAGCGGCAAACCAGGTAAACCGCCACCTGTACCCACATCCAGCACCGAGGTGTGTTCCGGAAACTGAACTACTTTAGCTATGCCCAGCGAATGCAGGATATGATGCTCGCCGATCATGTCCATATCCTTACGGGAGATCACGTTTATCTTCTGGTTCCACTCCTGGTATAGTTCGCCCATGCGCTCATACTTCTGTAACTGGTCTTCGGTGAGTTCCGGAAAATAACCTGAAAGCAAGGTGCGGATGGCAGTCATATCTATAGTTAGAAAGTTAGAAAATTAAAAAGTTATATGGTGGTGTAGTAAACAACTATAGCTAACAGGGCAACTATAGCAACTACAGCCAGCGCCATAAATATATCAAATAGCAGCATAAGCCCGGCATTGCGGTACTGGCCTTCGTATTTTATAGTTAGTTCCCGCTCAACCTGCGCCTTGTTACGCAAACGCAGCTGCAGGTATAGTTTACCAAAGCGCGAAAGTAAGACATCTGTTATAGTACGGGGCATTGCTATAGTTTACTACTGATCATGTAATATACCTGTCTCCGAAACCTTCGCTCCGAAGTACTGCAAAAGTATAAAATAAGTACGTTATCGGCACTAAAAACAAAAACCCCTGCCGCACTCAGGCAACAGGGGCTTTTAACGTAATCAATATTTTTTAATGGTTAAATGGCTGCATTGTTTAAAGATCAACAATCAAACAATTCAACCTTCAACCATTAAATAAGGTGCTTTTTGTTCTTCACCATGTCATATAGCAATTCGCGGGCGCGGTGCAGTTGGGCTTTTACAGTTCCAAGCGGCGCGTTTAGTTCGGTTGCTATTTCTTCGTAGCTCAGTTCGTTAAAGTAACGCAGTGTTACCAGTCGCTGGTATTTTTCGGGCAGCTTTGCTACCACATACTGCATTATCTCAATTTTCTGATTTTTGATCGCTTCTTCCTGCGGGTTCAGGTTCTTGTCCTTGAAGTCGATGGTTATCTCGTCGCCGTTATCAATTTTAATGGCCGAGTCGATACTCATGGTCTTGATGCGGTTCTTTCGGATAAAGTCGATGCAGTTGTTTGTTGCGATACGGAACAGCCAGGTACTGAAAGCATACTCCGGGTTAAACTTGTGCAGGTTTCTGAAGGCCTTTGCAAAAGCTTCTATCGTTAAGTCTTCTGCATCGTCGGCGTTGCGCACCATCTTCAGTACCACGTGGTACACAGGCTTTTTATAGATACTCATCAGCTCAGCATACGCTTTCTCGTCGTTGTCTTCAACGGCTGCTTGTATCAGCTTGAAATCGTGTTTTGCTTTCGCTGAGAATTGTTTATTTACTTCCATCTGATTCGTTTATACAGTAGTACAGATATACCAAGGAACAGGTAATTAAAAAAGTACACGATATCGAGTACCGGCAATAAAAACAAGGAGAGCTTGTCGTTTAGTCTGCGAGCTACGGATGCATACGCGGTAAACATAACTATGTACCGCAAACCGACTATGGCGGCTAATATAGCTAAATGACTATTTACGACAAGAAGAATGATAGCTAATACGTAAAAAAAGATGTTAGAGATTACGAATGCGCCAATTTTTCTTTTATCATTTGCTTTATACTGCTTTCCTGCAGCCAAGTGTCTTCTTTTCTGAGTAATCCATTCCCGAAACGTCTTTTTGGGAATACTCCAGGTCTGAGCCTCTTTGTCTATAACAATATTTACTTTGCTATTATTGACGGCATCTCTAACAAAAAGGTCATCATCGCCGCCGGTTGTTTTGATATGAGAGGCAAACCCTTTGTTCCTAAAGAAACACGCTTTAGTATAAGATAAGTTTCTACCTACCCCCATATAAGCATGTCCTTTGTTTGCCTGAGACAAATACTGAATAGCTGTCAGTAATGTTTCATATCGGATAAGATGATTTAAAAATCCTTTTAATTGTGCATATGGAGAATAGCCAAGTACCACATCAGCCCCTGTTACGTACCCGCTTTGCATCTTTTCTATCCAACTAGTACTATAAGGCCGGCAGTCGGCATCGGTAAATAGCATGTGCTCATATTTAGCTGCCCGTATGCCTAAGGCTAACGCATATTTTTTAGAATTAAGATATTCCGGGGTCTTTTTTACAGTTACAACTTTAAAATTCGGGAATTGTTTTTCCAGCTCGAACAGGTAAAATTCGGTATCGTCGTCTGAGCGGTCGTTAATAACCAGCACTTCAAACTCCGGATACTCCTGGTCAAGTAGCATGGGCAGCAGTTCAAACAGGTTATCCTGCTCGTTGTGGGCCGCAACTATAACCGATATCGGCACACGCTGAGTAACCTCGGGGTCTTTATGGCGGCTAAGCGGGAAAAAGTAAACAAGGGCAAAAAATAACTGCACCAGCACGCAAATACCGAGCAGCCCTAAGAGTATAAGTGAGGCCAAAGTAAAAGTTTATATCAGATTATCGGATTGTTATATGAACAATAAGTAAAATTGACCTGCTAATGTTAACCGTGCAAGTTCACAACTATAAGCCATTCTACAATTATATCTCAAAAATAGCTATTCTGCGGGGTTTTCCGAATGCTGTTTGTAATTAATAAATCTTTAAGGTTTGTACTGCTCTTGTTCGTATCTTTGCCGCTTATTTCTGTAAAACATAATTAGCTGTTGGTGAATAACTATAACCGGCAGGCGCTCATTAATCCCGGGCGCATTCAAAGCACGATATGCAATTTTCGTTAGTAGCAACAGATAAACAATCCAAGGCACGCGCAGGAGTAGTGCAAACTGCCCATGGCGCCATCGAAACGCCTATTTTTATGCCCGTTGGCACAGCGGGTACCGTTAAGGCCGTACACCAGCGCGAACTAAAAGAAGATGTTAAAGCTGAGATCATACTGGGCAATACCTACCATTTGTATTTGCGCCCAGGACTGAACGTGCTGGAGCAGGCAGGTGGCTTGCATAAATTCAATGGCTGGGACCGACCAATCTTAACAGACAGCGGCGGTTACCAGGTTTTCTCTCTGGCCGGCACACGTAAGATCAAGGAAGAAGGCGTTAAGTTTCGTTCGCATATCGATGGGTCCTCGCTTGATTTTACGCCTGAGAATGTAATGGATACGCAGCGTATTATCGGAGCCGATATTATAATGGCTTTTGACGAGTGCACCCCCTACCCTTGCGATTATACTTACGCCAAAAACTCGATGGAGCGTACGCACCGTTGGCTGCAACGCTGCGTGGACCGTTTCGACAGTACCGAGCCGAAGTATGGTTATGATCAGACGCTGTTTCCTATAGTTCAGGGCAGTACTTACAAAGACCTGCGTGTAAAGTCTGCGGAAACTATAGCCGGTTTTGGCCGCGAAGGAAATGCCATTGGTGGTTTATCGGTGGGGGAGCCTGCGGAGATGATGTATGAGATGACCGAAGTGGTATGCGACATATTGCCTGCTGACAAGCCGCGTTACCTGATGGGCGTGGGCACACCGGCAAACATTTTAGAGAACATTGCGCTGGGCGTGGATATGTTTGACTGCGTGTTGCCGACCCGTAATGCCCGTAACGGCATGCTGTTTACAACGCAGGGGGTTATCAATATCCGGAACAAAAAATGGGCCGACGACTTTAGCCCGATAGATGCGGAACTGGGCGGCTATGTGAGCACGTTCTACACCAAGGCTTATTTGCGCCACCTGGTACACAGCACCGAATACCTTGCCGGCCAGATTGCCAGCGTGCACAACCTTACCTTCTATTTATGGTTGGTA